>CAZMFX010000072.1:11750-12923 GCA_964565625.1 uncultured bacterium | reverse complement strand
CCGCGCCGCCGAGATGCCTTGGGTAGAGAAAGTGGTGCACGTCGGGATTCGAGGCGTGGGTAGCGCCCGACGTGAGGAAGTCGAGGCCACCAAGGAGCGAGGTAACGCCATCGTCACTGCCCGCGATGTCCATTCGGAGGGCGTAGCGGCCGCACTGCGTCATGTGCCATCACGAGGCAACTACTACGTGACGATAGATGTCGACGGGTTCGACCCTGCGGTCATGCCTGGGGCTCTAGCGCTGACCCCGGGTGGCCTTACGTTCAGTCAAGGGCTCGACCTCGTTACCGGCCTCCAGGAACGTGGGCGGATCGTTGGACTGGGGTTCGCCGAGTTCTACCCCGACAGGGACGTGAACGGGCTGACGGCTCTTGGCATCGTTCGCTTGGCCGTCGCCGCCATGGCGACTGCTCGGCGCTGATGCAGACATGTGACGAGCCTGACCGTCCACAGAGAACTTCATCCCGGATCGGGCGGGAATCGGTCCCCTAGCGACCCTTGCTTCTCAGTCCTAGCTTCTCCGCGTAGGCGGCAGAGCAGCCGCGGAGGAGGGTCGAAGTGGACGCACGTCTGAACGAAGCACCGGAAGAGTCTGCCTTCGCACGCAGCGGGGCCGCGGCCCCCAGGACCCGCGCCGTCGCCTGGCTCGGCGCAGCGTTGCTCCTGTGCGTCGCGATCGGGACCGTGCGTGCGCAGGGTGGCGTCGCGTCGCAGAGGTACTCCGACGGCTTGGACGCACAGCTTCAGTACCAGGAGTCGCGAGTAGACGCCTGGCACGCCGCGCAGGCGGCCGACGCGGCAAGACGCGCGGCCGAGACACGGGCGATAGTCAGGGCCCAGAGGGAGTACCAGAACTCCAGGTCGCTCGCGTGGTGGCGGGCACGCCCCAACGTGTACGCGGGCGAGCTTTGCACGGAGCAGAAGGTGGAGGACGTGCACAGGGCGGAGGCCCGGTGAGCAGTCGGCGGGCGCCGTGCCCTCCAGAGGCGATGGCCGTGCGCTACGTGTCGACGTGACGGCTGCGTGAGCGGGGTCCCGTACGCGAGTAGACTGCGCGCAGCACAGACGACTCGCAGCCACAGCTACCTCCCCCACTCGTTCGCGCAGTCGTTCGCGGGAGGCTTCCCTTGGAAGCAGCAGTAGCGTCCGGCCGTGTCCCCGCGCCCACCAGAG
>CAZMFX010000072.1:0-11650 GCA_964565625.1 uncultured bacterium | reverse complement strand
TCTTCACGCTGCCCACCGACGGCTGGAGGCTGCTGCCTCCGGCAGAGGCGCCGCTCATGGCGGAGGACCTCCTCGGCAACGGTGGCCAGATCCGACCGGGCGACCGCTTATTGGGGATAGACGGTGTCCCCTACCCCCTTCTGATGTTCGAAGCGGTGAACTTGAGGCGCCCACACCTCAGCTTCCGGCCGGGCGAGGTGAAGACGTACACCGTGCTGCGTGGGGGAGCCGAGGTCGACGTGAGCGTCCCCGTGCATGTCTGGACCGCTGGCGGGGTGGCGAGGGCGGCGTGGCGCACCCTCACCAGCTCACCGTGGGGCGGCATCTACCGCTGGCTGGCGTGGGCCCTGGCAGCGTACGTGTTCCTGAGGCGGCCCGACCTCACAAGCGCCAGGCTCTTCTTCCTGCTAGAGAGCGTGATGCTGGGCGCGGTGATCGCCACGTCGGTCGCGCCCGTGAGCGTGCCCGAGTTGCTCTCGCCCGCCCTCTTCTACGCGACCCGCTTCGCAGGTGACCTGTTCACATGGCTGCTGGCGCCCCCGCTGGCGCTGCATCTGATCCTCGCCTTCCCCGGCACCAGGACGCCGCCTCGCCTGGCGCTGTGGCTCATCTACCTCGTCCCGTGGCTGGTGCTGGCGATCGTGTGGGTGTACGGCGCCGCTCAGCTGGTGCCGGTCATGACGACCGCGTACTCGGTGCTCGGGTTGGCGGCAGTACTCCGCCTCGTGTACCTGCACGGCGCTGGTCACCAAGCCGCTCGCGTCCGCTGGTTCGCGTTCGCCTTCGCGGTCTCGAACCTCTTCTCACTCGCGTTCTGGCTGCAGCAGATCGGCGTGATACCGCACGTACCGGTACTGCACGCCCTGATGTTCGAACACTGCATTTGCGACCTCATATACGTGGTCGGGTTCGCCATCGCGATCCTGTGGCACGGGCTCTTCGACGTCGACATCGTGATAGGGCGCACGCTCGTGTACCTCGCGCTGACAGCGCTCGTCGTCGCCGTGTACGCGGCTCTCGTCGGCGGCGTCGGCAGCCTCGTCGAGGCCAGCTCGAGCCTCCCGCTCTCGCTCGCGGCGACGGCCGTGGTCGCGCTTGCGTTCGATCCCGCCCGCCGCCGGCTGCAGCGAGGCGCCAACAGGTTGCTTTACGGCTTCAGGGACGAGCCGTACGAGATCCTGTCCCGCCTCGGAGACGTCATGCGAGCCGCGCCCCAGCCGGGCGGCGCCATCCATCACGCGACGAAGGCGGTGGCGGAGGCGTTGCGCCTGCCGTTCGCTGCAGTCAGGCTCGGGACGGTGACGGCGACCACGTACGGCGAGCCGCGGCAGGCGGCCGAGTCCTTCCCCCTCAGTCACGGCGGTCAGGTCCTCGGCGAGCTGGTTGTCGCGCCGCGCCAGGCGGAGGGCCGCCTGTCCCCGACCGACAGGAAGCTGCTGGAGTCGCTCGCTGTGCAGGTGGGGACTGTGGCCCACTCGCTCAAACTCGAAGCCGGGCTGGAGCTCGAGCGCCTCGTCAGCCTCAACGCGCGAGAGGAGGAGCGGCGTCGCCTCGGGAGCGACCTCCACGACGACGTCGGGCACCGACTAACGTGGCTCGCGCGGCAGGCTCAGGGGGCTGCAAGCCTCGTCGAAACGAACCCCGATGCTGCGAGGGCCGCCCTCTCTGCCCTGGGCGAGGAGGCTCAGTCCGTGAAGGAGAGGGTCCGGACCCTGGCGCACCGTCTCCACCCACCCGAGCTCAGCCTGTTGGGCCTCGTCGGCGCGGTGGCCGAGAGGCTCCAGGTGCTTCAAGGCGGCTCGAGCGTGCGCTTCCAGCTCGAAGCGGACGAGCTGGGCGAGCTACCGGCCGCCATCGAGCTAGCCGCGTATCACATCGCTCAGGAGGCGCTCTCCAACGTGCTCGAGCACGCCGAGGCGCGAACGTGCCGCGTGCGCATATACGTGGTCAGCAAGACAGACGCGGCGGGCGTCGTGCCAGCGCGGCGGTACCTGCTGCTCGAGGTCCACGACGACGGACAGAAGCGTTGGGACGTTGAGCAACCGCGCGGCGGCCTGGGTCTCGCGTCGATGCGAGTCAGGGCGCGGGAGGTGGGCGGCACTCTGGCGATCGTCAGCCAACCGGACGGCGGCACGACGGTGAGCGCCACCCTCCCGTTCCCGGGGGAGTGAGATGGAGCGCGTACGCGTGATCATCGCCGACGACCAGGAGATAACTCGGAGGGGTCTCGCGTCCATGCTGGGCGCCGCGCCCATGGTCGAGGTGGTCGCGACGGCCGGTGACGGCGCAGAGTGCCTGACGCTCGCAGAGGAGCTCCAACCGGACGTTGTCCTCATGGACCTGCGGATGCCTGGCATGAACGGCATCGAGGCGACCCGGCGCCTACACCGGTCGCAGCCGCACATCGGCATCATCGTGGTCACCGTTTTCGCTGACGACACCTCTGTCTTCCCCGCCATCCGCGCCGGGGCGCGCGGCTACCTGCTCAAGGACGCCGACGAGGAAGAGCTTCGGCTAGCTGTTGAGACGGTCGCTCGCGGCGGCGCGATCTTCAGTCCCGGCATCGCCAGCAAGGTGATGAGCTACCTCAGCGCCACGACGCAGCCGTCGCCCGGGCCGGAGTTCGCCGAGCTTACGGGGCGAGAGCGTGCCGTGCTCGAGCAGATAGCCGGCGGGCTGACGAACGTGGAGATCGCCGAGAGGCTCGGGATCAGCGCCAAGACGGTCAGCAACAACGTCTCGAACATCCTCTCCAAGCTCCAGGCGGTCGACCGCGCGCGGTTGATGCTCATGGCGCTCGAGGCGGGGATGGGTGGGCGAGCGGACCCGCAGCCCCACGGCAGCATCACGCCGCCGGACGGGTGAGCCGCAACGCGCACATCGCGCTCTGATAGCCTCGAGCCTGCGCTCGTGTGGGCCTTTCGGCCAGCCACCTCACGAGCCCGGTGAGCCATGCCAACGACCCTCCCGCCCTCCCCGAGCTTCCTCGGCATGCAGGTAGAGACCGAACTGGAGCGCTTGCATGCGGACTTCGCCGTCATCGGGCTCCCTCACGGCGTGCCGTACGACGAGGCCGGCGTGGCCACCACGGCGGCCGAGGCGCCGCGCGCGGTGCGGGAACGCTCTGAGCGCTACGGGGCGTTCCGCTCGCATCACGATTTCGACACCGGCGGGGAGATGCTCCCGGCCGACCTGCGGGTCGTCGACGTCGGGGACGCGGTCTCGGCTGCGGGTGACGGCCCTGGCAACGCGGCTCGCGGTACCGAGGCCGTGAAGGCGATCCTGGACAGAGGGGCGGTCCCAATCGTGCTTGGCGGAGACGACTCGACTCCGCTCTTCGCCATCCGCGCGTATGAGGACCACGGGCCGATAACCGTGGTTCAGGTCGACGCCCACATCGACTACCGCGACGAGGTGAAGGGTGTGCGAGAAGGGTACTCCAGCCCCATGCGGCGAGCCGCGGAGCTGCCTTGGGTGGACAAGGTAGTTCACGTCGGCGTACGCGGTGTGGGAAGCGCGCGGCCCTCGGACGTCGCGGATACAAGGGCGCACGGCAACGCGGTCGTGACCGCGGCCGAGGTGCAGGAGCGCGGGATAGTGGCCGCTCTCGAGCAGGTACCTGGCGGCGGCTCCTACTACGTCGCCATCGACATCGACGGCTTCGACCCCAGCGTCATGCCCGGCACTGCCGCGCTCGCTCCTGGCGGCCTCTCGTACAGACACGGCCTCGAGCTCCTCACAGGGCTCCAGGCACGCGGTCGGATAGCCGGCCTCGGGTTCGCCGAGTACTACCCGGACAGGGACATGAACGGGCTCTCCGCGCTGACTATCGTGCGGCTCATCGTCGCCGCCTTGGCGACGGCACGCCGCTGAGGCAACCGCCAAAACTCGGCCGCGGATAGCACGTCGAAACCCGTGCCGGCGTTGAGGATTCCACGGTGAGGTATCCGCCTGCTCCCCTACCGTCTGCGGTGCCGAGGGTCCACAGGCAGGCCCTCGGGATTAGGGGTATCCATGCACTTCAGGAACCTTCTCTTCGTCACAGCTGCGACGTTGCTGCTCGCGGCCTGCAACAACGGTCAGCCTCCGGTGGCCGGGCTTACAGTAGAAGGCCAGGTAGCGAACCCCAGCGAGGTACCGCGACCCAACTTCCTGAGCCTGGTTGCCGTTCACCCCGACCAGTTCGCTTTACCGCCCGAGGCCATCCGCTCGCTGGCTGTCGACTACGACGGCCTACTTGCCGTGGCGTCCAGCCCGGTTGCCGAGGACGGTTCATTCGAGTGGGAGTTCGGGGACGGCTCGAGCATTCCTGTCGCCTACATGGCGCCCGCCTCGAAGGCGTTCCAGTCCCCGGATGCCGATACGACATGCGAAGCTACCGCTTCGACGCCCGTGAGCGTGCTGCGTTCCTTCGTGGATCAGGAGGGTCTGTTCACGCCGCTGGCGATGCTCGGGCCGCTCACGGAACAGGCGAGCCACGGCGAGGGGCTGGTCCTATACAGCGACATCGACCTGGCTGGGGGAGGCGACAGCTTCAAACTCAAGACGTGGCTGTACGCCGACGGCGACGTGAGCATCGTCGGTGAGTGCGTGAATGACAACGGGACCGACCCTGCGAGGGTGGTCATAACCATCGACGTAGAGCTGGACGAGGGCTGGAACGAGGTGTACGTAGACGTTGACCACATCACCGGCACCGCTTCGGTAAGCAACGAACCGTTCGACGGGACTTGGCGCTACTACGAAGGGTTCTTCTAGCTGGGTCAGCACTTACGTCGGTCCGAAACGACTCGCCTACTTCCGGTAGGTCTGTTGCCGGCGGCGCGGGGCCCCGTCAGCGCAGAGTCACCTCTAGGCGCACCGCGGCATCGTGTTGGGGTAGGTCCGACGGGTTGTCGCGCTCGAGCACGAGCGTCGCCTGGGTCGGCCCACCGACCTCGTATTCGAGCGTGCCCTCGAACGGGACGAACCCCTCCGTCATCCAGTTCCCGGTGGCCGTCACGAACCCGCGAGCCATCTGTCTGCCGTCCGGCGCCATCAGGCTGACAGGGAACGAGCCCTCGAAGAACCACGAGCCACGCGCCTCGCCGCGGATGACGAGAGGGCTCGTGATCTGGTCGGGTAGCTCGACCCGTACGAAGTCCTCGAGCTGAGACGAGCCCAGTTCGGGCCACTTGACCGGCGCCCCCTCCACCGCGGCGCTGTCTAGGATGCTCCAGAACAGGTCGCTGGCGTTCTCCTGGTCTTCGACCGTGAACTGGGTCATCGCGCCTGGCGGGTAGTTCTCGAAGCGCGTCAGGGCGAGGCGGGTCTCGAACTCCCAGCACTCTTCGCCGTCGAACAGCCTGAGGACTTCGCCGAGCGTGTAGCTGCCGGCAGCGCCTTCGCCGACGTCACCGAACCGCGAGGTCGAGTAGGTTTCGCTGATGTGAACGCCCGGCTGCAAGGCCGACCACCCGTCCGGTTGTGATAGGAGGCAGGACGTCATGGAACGGAGGTCCTGACGCCGAGTTATCGCCAGGCCGGCGGAGCGCAGGTTGGTGCCCGCGTACGCCTGGTCAGTCAGGTAGAAGCAGTACGAGAAGCCGGCGTCGCAAGGCGGCGGCGAAGCGTCGACGAGGAGCTGTTCTTGCGTGACTGCCAACGCGAGCTCGACGGGCGCCTCGAGCGAGACCCGGCCGCCGGCAAGCGTCATGCGGTTCACGTCGCCTGCCGCCCCGGCGAACGGCAGGAGCGCCACGAGCAAGGCGAGCGCCGCGCGCACGCCGAAGGCCGCGAAATGGGGCCCGTGTCTCACGCGGCGTCCGTCATGCCGGGCAGAGGCAGGATCATGCACACGCTGTCCTACTGGCAGATCGTCCCGCTTGCCCGGCCCATATCTCAGGTCGACCTGTTCCACCTACCGAGTCTACGGCTACAGTCTGAACGTGGACCGCCTGGAGTTCGAGGGAGCCATCTACTACTGGAAGGGCCCGCCTCCGCATCACTTCGTCTCGGTGCCGGAGGCGGAGTGCGATTTCATCAAGGCGGCAGCCCCTTTCATCACGTACGGCTGGGGCATGATCCCGGTGCGCGTCACGATCGGCCGCACCACGTGGCCGACCGCTTTGTGGCCCAAGGACGGCGGTTACATCGTCCCGCTGAGAGCGGACGCGAGGCGCAAGGAGGGGCTCGAGCTGGGAGACATGGTAGCTATCTCCCTCGAGCTCATGACGGTGAGCCCGAAGCGCGAACGAGCCGCCAAGGGCTAGTCACTCGCGCCAGATCGCCCAGCTGGCATCCTCGAGCTCCTTGCGAACCTCGGCAGGGCGTCCCGCCCGCCTGAGGAGGGCGAGGATCTGCCCCCGGTGGTGCGAGTCGTGCACGATCGTGTGCTGCATGAAGTGCGCGGGATGCGATGAATAGGCGCCCTGGAAGGACCGGCCATCGTTCACCGCGCTCAGCACCGCCTCCTTGATGGCGGCGTCGCCGGCGTCGAACGCCCGCTGCAGTTCGTCGATGCTCGAGACGGTAAGCCACGTCGGGGTGTCGCCGGTTACGTCGGGAACGGCCTCGGCGTGAGAAGGAGAGACGCGACTCAACCATCCTGGCCTGAAGTCGACGATATCCGCGAGGTGCTGGCCGACGTTGTAGCCGCCCACTCCGTCGCTGTGGCCGAGGTCGTCCATCGTCAGGGTGCTGAGGGTGGCGCGGTTCACCCGTGCGTTGCGGTCGAACGCTTCGAACAGTAGCTTCAGCTCTGCCGGTACCTTCACCTTCCACCTCCGGACGTGCGGTGCCTTTAGGATTCAGGGGCGACTCACCGCCGGTCGGCAGTGTAGCCGCGGTCGCCACTCACCGCCACAAGGAGGGCAGATGCACCTCACGAACACCACGGCGCCGCGAGCCTCGAACGGATGGGCCTCGAGCGCCGCATACGAACAATTGCCCATGAGCACCCGCCGGCGCGCTGGCAACGCGATCGCATGAAGCTGCTGGTCATCGGCGGCACGCAGTTCCTCGGGAGGCACATCGCCAAGCAGGCGGTGGCCCGCGGCCACGAGGTAACGCTCTTCAATCGCGGCAACCGGCCACCTCCCGATGGCGTCACCGAGGTGATCCACGGCGACCGGAACGCCGACCTGAGCGCGCTGTCCGGTGGCAACTGGCACGCCGTCATCGACAACATCGCCTTCTTCCCGCGGCAGGTCACGGAGCTGGCGCAGGCGCTCGGCGACCGCGTTGGCCACTACACGCTCGTGTCAACGGTGAGCGTCTACGCCGACCAGGACCGGCCCGGTCTCCATGAGGGCTCGAGCCTGCTAGCCCTCGACGACCCGAGCACGGAGGAGGTGACGAACGACACGTACGGCGCCCTCAAAGCCGCGTGCGAGAAGGCCCTCGTCGACATCTTCGGCGGCACCTCGCTCATCGTCAGGCCGGGCCTGATCGTGGGACCGGACGACCCGACAGACCGCTTCACGTACTGGCCGGCACGGGTCGCGAAGGGCGGCAGCTTCATCGCCCCCGTCGGTCCCGACATGCCAGCGCAGTGGATAGACGTTCGTGATCTGGCTGCCTGGATGCTCGACGCGACGGAGGCGGCGTTGGAAGGCACCTTCAACGCGGTGTCGGAGCCGGGGCGCTTCACGATCGGCGACGTGATCTACGAGTCGATGGCAGCCAGCGGCAGCGGCGCGGAGCCGGTGTGGGTTCCAGAGGAGTTCCTGCTCGAGCACGGCGTGGGGCCGTTCATCGAGATGCCGCTCTGGATCCCCGGCGATGGCACTAACTTCTGGCGCATCGACGGATCGCGTGCGAAGGCCGCCGGACTGACCGTCAGGCCCGCAGCCGAGACGGTGGGCGCGACCCTCGCCTGGTACCGCGATACTCAACGAGGCGAGATGCGCACGGGCCTCGAACCCGAGCGCGAGGCACGCCTCCTGGCAGAGTGGCGGGCGAAGATGGCTGACGATGGACGAAGCGGCAACACCGAGTAACACCCACATCGCGACGGACGGGAACCAAGAAGGTGGCCCTGCGACCGCAGCCGTCCCAGCGACGAGACCCCATGGCGGCAAGGCAGACGGCGTCCCAGCGTTGGAGATCCAAGGACTCACCAAGCGCTTCGGCGCGAAGGTCGCGGTCGACTCGTTGTCACTCCGGGTGGAGAAGGGCGAGCTCTACGCCCTTCTCGGCCCCAACGGTGCCGGCAAGACGACGACGCTACGCATGGTTGCCGGGCTGCTACGCCCCGACAACGGCGACGCTCGGATCCTGGGCGCCAGCGTCCTGCGCGAGCCGGCGAGCGCCAAGCAGCGGCTCGCCTTCCTGCCGGACGAACCTCTCCTTTACGGCAAGCTCAACGCCGTCGAGTACCTGCAGTTCGTGGCCGGCCTCTGGGGGATAGACGCCGAAACGGCCCAGGACCGCGCAGCGGAGCTGCTCAGGTGGCTCGACCTGTGGGACAACCGGTTGGACCTGACGGAGACGTTCTCTCGTGGCATGAAGCAGAAGCTGGGGCTGGCAGGAGGCCTGATACACCGGCCCGACGTCATGATCCTCGACGAGCCCCTGACGGGTCTCGACGCCGGCGCCGCGAAAGCCGTCAAGGACCTGCTCACCGACTACGTGAGCGGCGGCAAGACCGTGATCCTGACGACCCACATCATGGAGATCGCAGAGCGCATGGCGGAGCGCATAGGCATCATCAGCAAGGGACGCCTGATAGCGGAGGGGACCCTCGAGGAGCTCAGGACGCAGAGCGGCACCCAGGGCGGAACGCTCGAGGCCGTGTTCCTGGAGCTGGTAGAGACGCGTTGAAGGCAGGATCCCTACCCTGGCTGCTGCGTCACGAGATCCGTGTCCGCTGGCGCGAGCTCCTGGGAGACACGAGCGTCACCACCGTCGTGCTGGTGGGCCTCGCCGCCGCCTTCTTCGCCCACGTGGTCCTCTGGCAGCTGATCTCCAACCTCCGCGACCTCCTCACGCCACCCTTCCCACCAGAGTCCGTGTTCCTCGCCGCGGCGTTGCTCGTCGTGATGGTGCCCTTCGGCATCATGGTGGGCATCAACCACAGCGTCGTTGCGCTCTTCGAACGCGGAGACCTGGACCTCCTCGTCTCCTCACCCGTCCCCAGCGGGACGATCTTCGCAGCTCGGCTGCTGGGCGTGGCGGCCGGCGTGTTCGTGACGATCGGCGTGTTCGTGCTGCCTGTCGCGAGCCTCGGCCTCCTGATGGGCACGCCCCAACTCCTCGGCGTGGTCCCCCTGCTGCTGTCCGTCTCCTTGGTCACCGCCTCTCTCGGCATGCTAGTGACCCTCGGCTTGGTGCGGCTCATGGGGCCGCGCCGGGCGCGCACCACCTCCCAGGTGCTGGCGGCTGCCGGCGGCCTTGTCCTCTTCCTGCTCACCCAAGTGCCCGCGCTTCTGGGAGAGGACTTCGACATGTCTGAGCGCGTGGAGACGTGGGTCGCCTACTTCGCTCCCGGCGGCCCGCTGGCCGCGGACAGCGCCATATGGCTGCCCGCGCGAACGCTCTTCCTCGACCCGCTAGGCACGTTCTTGACCCTGGCCTTCGGCGCCATCGTCGCCTGGGGCGCCGTCGCGACGCTGCACAGGGCCTTCGCCAACGGCATCGGCCTCGCCGATGCACCCACGCGCCGCCGGGCTCGCGCCGGAGGAGGTGGGCTGCGGTTCAGGCAGCGCGGCGCCGTGTCGCTGCTCCTGTTCAAGGAGTGGAGGCTGATGCTTCGGGACCCGTTCCTCATCTCGCAGACCCTGCTCCAGGTCGTCTACCTGTTGCCGGCCGCTTACATCGTCTTCTTCAACGACAGGACGGCGCTATCCGGGTTCGATCTCGGTTCCCTCCTTGCCGTACTGCTCGTCGTCACGTCTGGAACGCTGGCCGCGAGCCTTGCGCGCATCGCGGTCGCCGGCGAGGCGGTGCCCGACCTCGTCGCGGCCTCCCCAGTGCCCCACGCCTTGGTGTTGCGCTCCAAGGCGCTCGCCGCGCTGCTGCCCGTCTGGGTACTGGCCGCCCCCTTGGCCGTCGGCCTCGTTGCCTACGACGCGGCCGCTGGCGTGCTGGCCATCGTCTTCGTGATCGCTGCGACGCTCACCGCGACCTCGATAAGGCTCATGAACCCCGTCAGGACGGCCCGTCAGGACCTGTTCAGACGGAACAAGGCGCTCGGCGATCCAGTGCTCGGCATCCTCGAAGGCTTCTCGCCGCTCGTATGGGGAGTCGCTAGCTACATGGTGGCGACGTCGAACCCTCTCGGCATCTTCGCTGTCGGCGGGGCGCTGCTGATCCCGCTCGTCTGTTACCTGAGAGCCCGGGCCAAAGGTTACTTGCCGGGTGTGCATTCGATAGCCGGTACATGATTCCTTCGGTTCGTGCCGTGTCCGTTGGAGCTCAACCGATAGTCGTTGGGCCTAACATCGGTACCTCGTGAGTTATTGGGACTATACTCACGCGCGGAACACCGCTCTAGGGAGGGCAACTCAATGAGGAAGCTGACACTGGTGCTGCTGATGAGCGTGCTGGGTTCGTTGGCACTCGCGCAGGCACCTACGTACTTCGTCAAGGCAGACATGGTCAGGGGTGCACAGGGGGCGATGGGTCCGGTTTGCGTGCCGAACTCCGTCTTCTTCAACGGGGAGATGATCGTGTTCCGTGCAGTCGTCTACGACGCTGCCACGGGTGAAGAACTGAAGTTCGATCAGGTCCAGGAACGTGGCATCACCGCGACGGTCGTCATGGACGGGCGCGAGCCTGCACCTATGTTCTTCCCGCCACCTAGCAACGGTGAAGCCCAGGAAGGTCAAGAAGGTCCCCCTCCAGGAGCAGACTTCTTCCGTGGTCCGTGGGCCATCCCCGCCGACTTCCCCGCCGGCACGTACAACTGGCACATCGAGGTAAGCGATGCGGCGGGCAACACAGCAGAGTTCCAACCCATAGGGGCGGCCGTCGGCCTGAACCCCATCACCATTCAACCGGCCAACTGACAGCGCCGCAACGAGCGAACTTCCGTAGAGGCGCCGTGCCCGGGAATGGGTACGGCGCCTTCTTCCGGACGTGGGGAGGGTACGTGTGAGAAGAACGCTGATGATCATCGCAGCCGCGCTGGCAGGGGCGGCTTTCGCCCAAGGCACCGGCCGGCTGACGCTGGAGCCCGCGAGCGGGACCGTGGGCACAGCAGTAGTAGGAACCGCCACGGGGCTCGAGCCGGGACAAGAGGTGGAGCTCGTCTGGATGAGCGCCAACGCGTCGTGGAACGTAGGTGAAGGTACCTTCCACGGCGTCGTTGCCGAGGAAACGAGAACGGTCGTCGATACGGGAACCGTGGCAGACGACGGGTCCGTCGCGTTCGAGTTCGTCGTGCCAGACGACTACGGATACGTGCACAACTTGTTCGTGGAGGCGGGAGCCGAGCAGGTGGCGCGGCAGGGCTTCACCATCGCGCCATCGCTCAGCATCTCGCCAACGTCCGGACCGGTTGGTACGCCGATCACCGTGACCATGAAGGGTGTGGGCTACCGGTTCTGGGAGTCCGTGTGGCACCTCCTGTACGACGGGGCGCACACCGGCTGGGTCTCGGCCATCACCACCAAAGGCACGGCCGTCTTCACGCTGCCGGCCACGGGTGAGGTCGGCCTGCACACGCTAC
>CAZMFX010000071.1:0-12993 GCA_964565625.1 uncultured bacterium | reverse complement strand
CGCACATCGTTCGGGACGATGGGGTCGGAGGTTCGAATCCTCTCGCCCCGACCAAGTGGGCGGAGCATCTGCTCCGCCCTTACTCTTCTCTGGCGGCGATTATCGCGACCGTGCAGCGGGAGACGCAAACGAGCTTACCCGCCTCGTCCCGGACCTCGACCTGCCAGACATGAGTGCGCCTGCCCCGATGAAGTGGCACGCCGACCGCCCTCACAGCGCCGGACGCGACCTGCCTTAGATGGTTGGCGTTTATCTCGAGGCCAACGGCCCTGCTCCCCTCCGGTAGCCCCTGACTGGCCCCGACGCTCGCGACGGTCTCCGCCAACGCGACGGAGGCGCCGCCGTGGAGTATCCCGTGCGGCTGATGGTGGGCCTTGGTGACCGGCATCGTCGCCTCGACGCGGTCAACCCCGGCGACCGTCACGACGATGCCGAGGGTCTCGAGCAGCGTGTCCGGTACCGTGCCGAGGTAACGTCGCTCGTCTCCGTCACCCGCACGCTTGTCGCCAACGGAAGGCATGGTCAACGATAACGCCGGTGTCTCAGCAGGTATCCACCAATGGTCCCGGCCTCGAGAGGCCCCCTCCACCGCTTCCCGCCTCCAGGGTCCTGTTGATCCTTACAGCGGTGGCTTCTGGCGTGGGACCCGCCGCGCTCTTCTGGCTCTCCCGCTTCGGGCAGGAACCGCCGGACAGGCTGCCGCTCGCGGCGATACCGCTGCTGGGCGCCGTGCTCACCGGCCCGCTCACGGACCTTACCTTCAGGCTGCCAAGGCCCGCCGCGCTTTCACGGCTGTCCGTGGCGCTCGGCGTCGGTCTCGCCGCGTCGGCGGCGACACTTGCACTGCCGTCCGCGGATATCAGGTACCTGCTTTGCCCGGTGAGCGCGGTCCTGCTGGCCGCTGTGCTGAGGGAGGTGCGACCACCTGGGCTGGCGCAGGCCGTCTGCGTGTACGTCGCGTGCACCCTGCTCGCGAACTTCACGCTCGACAGCTTCCTGCCCGTGGGGAGCTTCTTCCTTGTGAACGTCGGCACCCTCTTCTTCGGCATCACGTTCACGCAGCGCGACCGGGTACACGCCTTCGGCCGCCCGACCGTCTACCGCATGATCCTCCTCGCGGCCATAGCCAACGTCGCGCTGGCCGCCGCGCTCGGCACACCGCTCCGCTACGTGGCCGTAAGCTTCCTCAGCATCGTGCTGGCCGAGAGCGCGGACACCGAGGTCTTCCATCGTCTTCGTCACAGGCGTTGGCTACCGAGGGTGGCCACCTCCAACGCCGTGAGCGCGCCGATAGACACCGTCGTCTTCACGCTGCTCGCCTTCGCGGGCGAGGAGTTCGCGACGGCCGGCTGGCTGACCCAGGTGATTGTCACAGACGTGCTCGTGAAGTACGCGAGCGGGATAGTTGCGGCCCTCGGGGTGCTGGCACTGGTACGTTCGGCGATGCCGCGGGCACCACTCGGCGGCACCGGGCCGCCCCCAGTCGGGAGCGCCCCGGTGGACGGAGGAGACTGACGCAGATGAGCGACACCAGGCTCGCCTTCCTGGACGAGATGCTTGGCCGGGAGCTGGGTCCAAGCGAGGCCGTGCAGGTCTCACAGGAACGTATAGACACCTTCGCGGACGCGACGCTGGACCACCAGTGGATCCACGTCGACATCGAGCGGGCAGCGGCGGGCCCGTTCGGGGGCACCGTCGTCCACGGGTACCTGACCCTCTCGCTGCTGGTTCACCTGTTGACGACGGTCGGCCTGTTCCCGGACGGCGTGACGGTGATCAACTACGGGATAGACAAGGTGCGCTTCCCGGCGCCGCTCCCGTCCGGGTCTGACGTGACGCTGACGGGCCGGGTCGTGGATCTGCAGCCCAAGGGCGAAGGCCGGGTGCTCGTGAAGATCGCCTGCGAGGTGACAGCGGACGGC
The DNA here is from genome assembly GCA_964565625.1 of uncultured bacterium. GTDB lineage: Bacteria > Deinococcota > Deinococci > Deinococcales > Trueperaceae > DASRWD01. The sequence continues at coordinate 11,071 of CAZMFX010000071.1, read as the reverse complement.
GCTACCACTCCCGCCCTGGTGGCAGAGGTCCTCTACCTGTACGTGGCCGACTGACCGGCCGGGTCGCTCTGGAGCCGGGCGAGCTGCGTCAGGCCCCTGCCGTCACGCGCTCGACCTGCCGGCCGATGCCGAGCGCCAGCTCCTCCTCGCCTGGCCGCGTGACGATCATGAGCCCGACCGATAGCCCGGTTCCCGTCGTGCCGCATGGCACGCTCGCGGCAGGGCAGCCAAGGACGTTGAAGGGCGCGGTGTTGCGTAGCAGCAGGCCGTTCGCCTCGAAGTACGCATCGTCCTCTGCCAGGTCCGAGATGCGTGGCGGCACTATCGGGATGGTCGGTGCGATCAGCGCGTCGACGCCCGCCAGGTCGGTCCAGAAGCGCTGCCTCAGCTCCTGCCGCGCCAGCGTCAGCCGCACGTAGTCCTTGGCGGGGCGCTCGGCGTACTCGCGGATCCTATGCGCCACCCTCGGGTCCACCTCGTCACCGTTCTCGACGAGTTGTCGCTCGTAAAGGGCCCATGCCTCGTGACTCGCGAAGCTGCCGTAGCGTCTGTACAGCTGGCCAGGCTCGGTCAGCGCCTCGAGCGCCCCCGTCCTCACCTCGTGGCCCACGCTCTCCAGGCGCCCGAGGGCGGTCGTGTACGCGGCCTCGACCTCGTGGTCCAGCCCGTCTGTCATCAGCGTCGTTGGAGCCAAGAGCGTGAGTCGCTCGCCCGGCTCCTCTAGCGGCTCATGGCGCGCTGCCGCCATCGTGGTGAAGAGCGCCCAGGCGTCGTCGCAGTCGCGCGCCAAAGGTCCGAGGGTGTCGAGCGTCGTGGAGAGAGGGACCGTGCCGGCCGTGGGTATGAGCCCGTCCGTGGTCTTCAGCCCGACGCCACCGTTGATGGCGGCCGGGATGCGCACGCTCCCGCCCGTGTCAGACCCGACCGCGACGACTGCGAGGTCGGCGGCAACCGCCACACCTGCGCCCGAAGACGACCCGCCCGGCACGCGGGTCTCGTCCAGGGCACACGGCGGGGTGCCGAAGTGGGGGTTGATGCCGACGCCGGAGTAGGCGAGCTCAGTCATGTTGGTCCGCCCGACGAACACCGCGCCCGCGGCGTCTAGCCTCGCGAGCACCGGGGCATCCTCCGAGGCTGGCCGGCGTGTGCGCAGCAGCAGCTTGGAGCCCGCAGCCGTAACCTCGCCCTCCATGTCGACGAGGTCCTTCACGGCCACTGGAACTCCCTGCAGAGGGCCGCAGTCGACACCGGACGCGAACATCCGGCTGGCTCGCTCGGCCTGGGCCAGCGCCCTCTCCGCTGTCAGGCGCCTGTAGACCAGGTGACCGTGTGGATGCTCGCGCACACGGTCCAGAACCGCACGGACGACGTCGACCGGGTCGAGCTCTCCTGCCCGGTACGCGCCGCCGAGACCCGCTACGCCGAGCCGCGAGACGACCTGTTCCATGCGGCACGATAACCTCCTGCCGGCGGGCGCCTGCGGCGCGCAGGCGCGTGCGCCTGGCGCCCGAGCGGGTGCGTGATCACCGCCCGCTGCGCCAGGCGTCAGGCGCTAGACTCGGGACATGCAGAGGACCCGCGACGAGCTCGAGTCGATGAGCCACGACGAGCTCGTCAACCGCGTTCTGGAGATGCAGGACATGATGCGCGAGGGGCTGGCCGTGCGCGACTCGCTGCACGCAGTCCTCAACACGGTGTTGAACGCCAAGGCCGAGGAGGTGGCTCGGTTCGCCGACGCGCCGGATGCCTCGCTCGACCCGGAGGAACTCGAACTGAAGAAGGCGTGGGCAGCCGCCCGCCACGCCGTCTCCAACCCCATGGGGGCGGCGCGCAAGCGCGCCCAGGCGACCGCAGCGAACTAGCGATAGCGGGCACCCGGCCGCGGTACCAACGCGGCCGGGTGCCGTTGACATGAGCCTGGGCGCCTGCGCCGCTCAGGCGTTCCAGTCGATCGCATTCCAGTCCTCGCCGAGCTCCCTTGCAAGAGCCTCGAGCAGGCTGCGCGACCCCATCTCCCGCATCCTCAGGCCGTCCGAACCCTCGAAGAACGCTGCCGTCTCCGTGTACGTCAGGAGGGTGCCACTCCCGTCGGGCTGGAAGGTGACGGTGACAAGCGACGTAGAGAACGGCGTGCCGTCGTTCGACATCGAGTACGCGAGGGCGATGCGTTCGCGTTCCCGGATGTCGAAGTAGCGCCCCTCGTTGCTTATGACCCCGAGTGGGACCGGGGCGTTGAGCGCGTTGAACCTGGCGTGCTCTCTACCGCCTACCCTGAAATCGAGCCCGTACTCGATCACCTCGAAACCCTCGCCCTCGGCGAACCAACGGCGCTTCATCGCGGGATCGGAGAAGGCGTTCCACACCTTGTCGACGCTCGACGTGTACCGTCTCTCGATGGTGAACCCTTCGTGGGCGACCTGTTGCCGTACCGCATCTACCGTCATGTGATCCTCCTTGCCGCGCTCTACCCGCGCGGCTCCTCCTCGCCGAGCACCTGTGCAAGTCGGTCCAGCCTGCGCTCCTGCTCCCGCCTGCGGGCATCGATCCAGCGGTCCGCAGCGTTCAGCCCCGACCCGTCGAGCCTGCACACGCGGACCCTGCCCTCCTTCGCGGTGCTCACGAGCTTCGCGCGCTCCAGCACCTGCAGATGCTGGAGGACGGCCGCGAGCGTGACGCCGAGCGGTCCGGCCAGCGCGCTGACCGATGCCGGCCCTGTTGACAACCGCTCGACTATCGCGCGCCTCGTGCCGTCGCCTAGAGCGTCGAAGACCGCGTCCGGGGTGGGATGCTGAAGCATGGACTAAAGTATGCGGCCCAGAACCCGATTAGTCAAGTGCATACTAAAGTGTTTGGCGCGCCCGGCACACGGCGGCCTGCATGCGGGCCGCGGGATAAGTGCCGGTCCGCCTCCGGCCGGCGTCAGACGACGGGTCTACCCGCGCTCGCCACCGCCTGGTCTCCCACCCGGCGCAGGGCGGCGAGCGACGTGACGGGACGCGCACCCATAGCCATGAGCGTGTCGTGCGCCTCCTCGTAGTGCTCGTAGTAGAAGACGAGCATGGCGCCCGCCTCGACCTCCGGCGCCAGGTGTCGTAGGGCGGCGCACGGGTCAGCAGCGACGTCACACCGCATCCCCGGAGACACGCGCTCCACCTCGGAGCGGATGATCGCGGGCACCTCACCGGGAGCCCGACCCCTAAGGTCGGCGTCCTCGCGCACCAGCAGGCCGTCGAACGCCGCGGCCGCCACCGCGGCGGCCTCGCGGACCACGTCATCGCTCCTGTCGCCGGGAACGCCGATGACGCCAAGAACAGGACCGCCCCAGCCGGCTCCCAGCTCGGAAGACGCCCGGAAGGCGGCCGGGTTGTGCCCGTAGTCGAGCACCACGCAACCCGCCCCCAACGCGTAGAGGTTGGCGCGGCCCCTGTTGTGCCTGCCGTTGTCGAAGGTGCGAAGGCCGCGAACGACGACGTCCTGTCCGTGACCCAGCGCCATGGCACCGGCAACCGCGGCGAGGGCGTTCTCCACCTGGAACGCCGGACCTTCCGCCAGCAGGGGCGCGTCAGCGAGGCGTACGACCTCGGTTCGGCAGCCGACCTGCTCACGCACGATCGCGCCGCCCTTGACCGTGTACCCGACCCCGCCTGACACGACATGCCGCCGGTACCGCTCGGCCGCTCCCGACACCGAGTAGTAGACGAGGTCAAGCCTATCTACGTCGACGCGGTCCAGGTCGGCCATCGCGCCGGACTCCGGGTCGTCTGCGTTGAGCACGAGAGTGCCCCCGTCGCGCACCCTCTCCGCCACCAACGACTTGATCCACACGAGGTCATCCACGTCCGTGATGCCGTCCTGGCCAACGTGGTCGCGAGTGACGTTCGTGACGATCCCGACGTCGGACCAGTCGTACCCGAGTCCCCGCCTCAGGATCCCCCCGCGCGCCGTCTCCAGCACCGCGGCCGTGACCTCAGGGTCGGACAGCACCGACCCGGCGGACGCCGGCCCCGTGTTGTCTCCCCTGCGCACGAGCTCGCCGCCCGAGTAGATGCCATCCGTCGTCGTCATCCCGACGTGCTCGCCGGCCTCGGTCAACAGGTGACCAAGCAGACGCGCGACGGTCGTCTTGCCGTTGGTCCCCGTCACGGCGCATATGGGTACCCGGCCGTCGTCCCCATCCGGGAAGAGCTGGGCGACTATCGCGGCGCCCACGTCACGCGCGCGCCCCCCGCTGGGGCTCACGTGCATGCGCAGGCCGGGAGCCGCGTTCACCTCTACGATGCCGCCGTCCATGGGCGCCGAGATATCGGTCGTGACAACGTCGACGCCGCATACGTCCAGGCCCACTATCCGGGCCGCCCTCTCACAAGCCCTGCGGGTATCCGGGTGAACGACGTCTGTGACGTCGACCGCCGTGCCGCCGACGGACAGGTTGGCGTGGCGCTTGAGTACCACCGTCTGTCCCGGGGCGGGCACGAAGCCCAGGCTCATACCGACCTCCCCGAGACGCTCGACCAACTCGTCGTCTATGGCGATGCGGGTGAGGGGACGCTCGTGCCCCTCTCCCCTGCGCGGATCCGCGTTCTCGCGGCCTATCAGTTCCTCGACCGTGCTACGACCGTCGCCGACCACCTGGCAAGGCCGCCTCTCACTGGCGCTGACGACCTTGCCGCCAACCACCAGCACCCGGTAGTCCCTCCCAGGGAGCTCACGCTCGACGATCACCCGAGGCGAGAAGCGCCTGGCCAGCTGGTACGCGCCCAGCAGGCGCACGGGCTGGTCGACACCGAGCGTTATGCCCTTGCCCTGGTTGCCGTCGAGAGGCTTGACGACGACCGGGCCACCCATATCGAGGAGCGCATCGAGGGCCCCTTCCAGGTCATCGACGACGACGCCCTCCGGCACCCTTATCCCGGCCTCCCGCAGCATGTGCTTCGTCAGCGCCTTGTCGGAGGCGATCTCCACCGCCACGTGACTCGTGAGGCCCGTTATCGACGCCTGCAGCAGCCGGCGCTTGTGGGCGTGCCCCAGCTGTACGAGGTTGGCATCGTTGAGCCTGCGCCACGGGATCCCCCGCTCCGCCGCCGCGCGCACGATAGCCGTCGTGCTCGGGCCCAGGTCGTTCGCCCGCCCTGCGGCCTCGGCCTCGGACAGCAGGGCGCCTACGTCAATCGCCTCGCCCCGCAGAAGCCGCTCGACGAGGTCCACCGCGCCCTCGAGGAGGCGGCGCATGGCGTGCTCCGACCTGAACCGGACTATCACCCTGTACATGCCGGGGACCTCGGTGCTGCGGGTCTTGCCGTAGGTGACGGGAGAGCCCATGAGCCCCGCCAGCTCGAGCGCCACGTGCTCGACGACGTGCCCGAAGTAGGTGCCGGTGAACAGCCTCTCGACGAACCCGCCTTCGCGCCCCAGCCCGCAGTGGTGCTTGCGCAGGCCGGGCAGCAGCGACAGCAGCGCCTCGTTGAAGCCGGGGTAGTCGCGGCTCTCCCTGGCGTCGAGGTCTTCCAAGTGAAGCTCCATCACGAGCACCGGCCTGGCGTGGTAGACGCTGGGGCCGTTCAAGGTCCTGATCCCTGAGATACGCACTGTCTCCTCCATGGCGCCTGCGTTACGCGCGGCTCTCGTTCTCGAGCTGCTCGACCCTTCGCTCGTTGCGCCAGTGACACGTTTGTATTCACGCCAGCGATGAAAAGCGTGCGGCTAACCTAGGCTTGCGTGAGACGGCCGCACCGGGCGGGTCGGGTCGGCGGCCCGCCACTCGCATGGCCAGCCCCGCGGAGGACCGATGCCCGAACGTTCCAAGTCGAGACGCGGTCGCCTGTTGCTCGTCGGGGGATCGGAGCGTAGAGACCCGTCCCTCGAGGTCCTCTCGCACTTCGTGGAGCTGGCGGGCGGTGAGGACGCCAAGATCCTGGTCGTGGCGGCCGCCACGCGGGAGCCTCAGCAGCTGCTGCCGGAGTACAAGCGGATCTTCCAACGGCTCGGCGCCGCTCAGGTATGGAACAGCGCGTTCCAGGACAGGGCTGCGGGCGAGAGGAAGCAGGTCCTCGACCACCTGGCGGAAGCAACCGCCGTCTACTTCACCGGCGGCGACCAGCTCCGCCTGACGATGCACGTGGCAGGCACGAGCTTCGGTGACCTCTTGAGGGAGAGGCACAACGCAGGCGACTTCCTGGTAGGAGGGACGAGCGCGGGAGCCGTCGCGCTGGGGAGCGTGATGATCCTCAGTGGGCCAGGAGGCGGCAGCGTGCGCCGTTCCGACGTCCACGTCGGGCCCGGCCTCGGCTTCGTGCGCGACACGATGATCGACACGCATTTCAACGAGCGCGGCCGCGTGCCGAGGTTCCTAACGGTCTTCGCCCAGAACTCCCAGGTGCTCGGGATTGGGCTCGACGAGAACACCGCCCTCGACGTGAAGCTGGGCGAGCAGTTCACCGTGCTCGGCAGCGGGGCGGTCACTATCTTCGACGGGAGGGTGAGCTTCTCGAACGCGGCCGACGCAGGCGACCACGACATAATCGCGCTCTCCGGGGTGACCGTTCACGTGTTGCCCCGCTACTACGGGTTCGATCCGGCGACGATGCAGATAGTACGCCCGGGGCGCTGATGCTGACCGAAGAGAGAAGGCCCGACCGAGGAACTGTGTCCTGGTCGGGCCTTTCGTTGGCTCGGCGGGTAGGATTCGAACCTACGACCAATCGGTTAACAGCCGATCGCTCTGCCACTGAGCTCCCGCCGAAAGCGCGCTCCCGCGAGGCGATGGCCTCGCGACAACGGACGCCAGTCTATCAGAGCGACAAAAGGCAGTAAAGGAAGGCGCGGACGTTCCCGAGGGCAGTGGGTGGCAGCGTACGTGCCACCTAGCGTGCGCCGACCTTTCAGAGGCTCCACGTACGTGCGGCATCCCGGCGGTGATGGGCCGCTGGCACGCTCTAATGTCGACCGACCCGTGGTTTGGGCGTTCACGCCATCGGTTTACCCCGCCCCGGCAGCAAGATCGCTGCATCAACTTGACGAATCGTGCATATCGGAGTATGATTCCCTTTATCAGCGCGCGGGAAGCGCGCTTCTTTCGTTTAAGACCCCCGCGTTCCACATGGTGTGGCCCCGGTCTCTCGGCCTATGTCCGGGTTCTGTTCACAGGTCTTCACGCGTTACCCCTTGCGTCTCTAGCGCCAGGTCGGGACCGTACGCTCCAGCCGGGGTCTGCAACCCCGGCACAGCGTCGCCGGATAGGGCTTTACTCACGACAGCCATGGCAGTGCCGACCGTCCAGACGACTGCGCCCTCTGGCCCCCGCAGAACGGCCGCCGCGCTGGCGCCCGAGTCGTCGGTGACCTTCGCCCAGACGGAGGTCCGTGACCGGCGTCTCTGGTCCTCCGTCGAACCGCCGCGCACGAGCCTTGAAAGCAGGTCCCTCACGGCCTGCGGCCTAAGCAGTCCGCGCAGGAGCCTGGCTCCCAGGTACGCGGCGCGGGTCAGCAGCGGCAGCGCAACGTACGCCTCGACGTCGCCTATGCCAGTGGTGCGTGAGGCGACCAGCGTGTCGGCCGCCTGGTAGCGCACCGTGGCTACGGGCCCGTCCCCGAAGTCCACGGTCCCGGCGCCGGGGCCGCTGGCCTCCACGGGCTCGCCGCCCTTGATCACGCGGTCGGGCAGGTGCGCGACGCCGAGCATGGTCTTCAGCGTTCCAGGCGGCAGGCCGGCGGGCCCGATCGTCTGAAGCGCCAGCCGCAACCTGGTGGCCGTCGGCAGGCGCTGGTGAAGGTAAGCAGCGAGGCAGTCGGCTGGGACAGAGTCCAGACCGGCGGCGGGCAGGAGCATCACGCCGCGCTCCCTGGCGGCAGCGTCGAAGTCCTCCATGCCTATGAGGACGTCCATCTCCCCCGTGATGTCAACGTAGTGCGCCCCGACCTCGATGCAGGCCCGGACGAGCGGCTTGTACGTTTCCTCGAACGGGCCCGCCATGTTCAGGACGACCGTCGCATCCGAAAGCGCGTCCCGCACCTCGAGTTCGTCCCCTAGCTCGAAGACCATGTGCTCGAGGTCGAGCTCACGCGCCAGTTCTCCGATGGCGGCGGCATCACGACCCGCGAGCACGGGCTCAAAGCCCCTGGCCTTCGCCTCTCGGGAGGCAGCCTGCCCGACGAAGCCGTTGGCGCCGTATATGAGCAACCGTCCCGAGGACCGCTGGGGAGCGCGAACCATGACGCGAGTCTACGGCCCACTTGTGGCCCCGCCAGCATTCGAGGCTGCCTGACAGCATGCCGGGGCGCTTTCACGGATTAACATCGCGCAATGACCCTCGACGAGTACCAGGACGCCGCCCGTTCCACAGCGCTCTACCCAAGGGAGGCGAGGGTGCTGTACCCAACGCTGAAGCTGGCAGGCGAGGCGGGCGAGGTGGCGGAGAAGCTTGGCAAGCTGATGCGGGACGAGTCGTACCTGCCGGGAGCGGAGCTTACCGACGCGCAGCGATCTGCCCTTGCCGCGGAGCTTGGCGATGTCATGTGGTACGTGGCGAACCTGGCCGCCGACCTGGGCCTGACCCTCGAAGAGGTGGGGCGAGGCAACCTGGACAAGCTGGCCAGCCGCAAGGCGCGGGGAGTCTTGCACGGTAGTGGTGACGACCGCTAGGTACTACGAGGTGCTTGCACCGGCCGAACGACGGCACGCGGCCGCGTCCTGCAGTCATCTACCTTGGCCGCCGCCCTCGACGACTTGCTTGAGCACTACAGCTTGGTTGTGCTCCCTGTCCTTGGCGCCATAGACGAGAGTGACCCTGCCGTCGTGGCTCAGCTGCTTGAGCCGCTCGAGATCGGAGTTGCCGTGTAGTTCGCCACGGTAGCGATCCGCGAACTCATCGAAGCGCTTGGGGTCATGCGCGAACCACTTCCGTAGCTCCTCGCTGGGGGCAAGGTCCTTGGCCCACCAGTCTATGGCCGCGCGCTCCTTGGTCACGCCCCTCGGCCAGACCCTGTCGACGAGGACACGTGTGCCGTCGTCCTTCTCCTTGTCGTCGTAAGCCCTCTTGAGCCTCAACATGACTCGAGCCTAGCGCCGGTGCCGGCGCCGTGTCCGGCATATCCATACGATTGCCGGGCGGTCCACGGCAGGAAACCTGGTGGCGCGGCGAGCCGAGCACCCCGCCCCGCCGCACTCGCGACTGACGCTAGCTACCCTTGCCCACCTGCTCGACGGCCTTGTCTCCCGCTCGCACCTGCCTGACGAACTCGGCGAACGAGCTCATGACCGTACCGAAGAACTCCTCGGTGTCCTTGACGGACACGTTGCCCTCCATGTCGATGAGGTCTTTCGGCTGGAACGACACGTAGACCTCTGGCTGACCCATCGTCGGAACGTCGAGGTAGGCCAGCATGCTGCGCAGGTGCGCCTGAGCTACCGCGGTGCCTATGTTCCCGGGAGAAGTCCCGGCTACCAACGCCGGCTTGCCGGCGAACGAGTTCTGACCGTAGGGCCGCGATGCCCAGTCGATCGCGTTCTTGAGCACGCCGGGCACCGACCGGTTGTACTCGGGCGTGACGAACATGAGCGCGTCGGCGGCCTCGATCGAGTCCTTCAGCTTGCGCACGGTGTCCGGCATCGGCTTCTCTTCGTCAGCGTCGTAGTAGGGCACTTCGTCTATGCGCACGTTCTGGTACCGCCAGTCCTCCGGACCCTGCTTCTGCAGCGCCAGGGCAAGGCGATGGTTGAACGACTCGTCTCTCAGGCTGCCTACGAGCACGGCAACTTCGATGGACATCTTCAGCCTCCATGAGCCGCTGCCGCCGACTTCCGTGTCGGACGGGGCTCGCTTGGCATGACCATAGGCAGGCGCGCCATGAACGCCGTGAAAAGCCGGTGACGCGGCGGGTAGAAGCCGCGAGGGCAGCCCACTCGCGCATTCCCGCCCGGCACGAACCAGGAGCCCGCATCATCGCGGGCTACCATCTGGACCTGGTTGGTGACCGGGTTCAGCGCCTGGCGCGCGTCACCCGCACTTGCTGTAGCCGCAGCTCTCGCACTTCTGGCAGCCCTCCTCGAAGCGCAGCGGCGCCCCGCAGTCGGGGCATCCCTTGCCGCGGTTGAGGACGTTCTCGACGCCTGCGGTCTCCAGGGCGACCGCGATTATGTCTGCCTTCGAAGCCACCATGCGGCCCTGGTACGTGCCGTACATGCCGCCGTTTATGCCGCGCAGCGTCTTGATGATGGCCTCGGCCGGCACACCGTATTGCAGGGCGATGGAGACCACGCGGCCCAGCGCCTCGCTGTCGGCGTTCGCCTCGTCGCCGCCCTTGCCGGACTGGATGAAGACCTCGGTCGGGAAGTCGTCCTGCTTGTTCACGGTGACGTAGAAGCCGCGCTTCTCACCGTTCGGCTCGAGGAGCTTCACCTTGTCCGTGAACCCCGTCAGGCGCACGGATCGCTCGAACAGCGGCTCGCCGGGCAGGTGGTCCTGCCTGGCCGACGCAGCCATCTGGCTGCTGGCCGAAGGCGGGGGCTTGATGGCCACGGGACCCCTGCTCGCGCCGTTGAGGGGTTTGCCCGCACCGTTGGCAAAGTCGCTATTGCCGTTGGTTGCCGGTATCGGGACGGCGACCGGCTTCGGTTCGGCTTCAGGCGTCTTGCTCTCGCTCGAGGTGGAGAGCACCTGGAACTCGCGCGAGCCGTCGCGGTAGACCGTTATGCCCTTGCAGCCGGTCTCGAAGGCCAGGCGGTAGGCGTCGAAGACGTCGTCGACGGTGGCGGAGTTGGGCAGGTTGATCGTCTTCGAGATCGAGTTCGCGACCTTGGCGCCGCCGTCGAACGCGCGCTGGACGGTAGCCTGCATCCTCACGTGGTCGGAAGGCGTGATGTCGTGCGCGCAGATCAGCACGCGACGCACGTCCTCGGGTATGAAGTCGAGGCCCTGCACAGAGCCGTGGTTGTCCTGCACGGCCTTCACTACGGCGTCCCAGTCCCACTGCCCGCCCTTGGCATAGCCGGCCGGAGGCTGGTGCCCATCGAGCAGCTCCTGGAACAACGGGTGGATGAGGGCGTGGTACTCGGCGCCGATCTTCCGGTAGATGAA
>CAZMFX010000070.1:12652-13095 GCA_964565625.1 uncultured bacterium | reverse complement strand
GCGTCGCGCTCGCTCAGCCAACCGTCATCGTCCATCAGTTCGAGAGCCAGGACGTTATCCTCGGCGCCGCGCTGGCCGCCGAGACAGCCGACTACGTAGACGAGCGCGCGATCGTCATCGGCCCGGAGGTCGCGTCTGCTACCGTGCCGCCTCTCGTCGTGGAGGGCGGGTTCATAAACCCTGGCCGTATCCTCGAGCCCGGCGTCATGTTCCGGCCTGCTGGTGCGGACCTACTTCGGACCGCGGCCGACGTTGACGTTGCCGTCACCGGCTACGTCGAGCAGCGCGACGACAGGCTGAGCCTCTTCCTCTCGATGTCGACAGAGCAGGGGATACGCACCCGCGAACTGACGGCGCCGCCCTCTCAGCCTGCCAGGCTGGCTCTCCTCGCCGCCGCGTTCGTGGGCTCCTACCTCGACGAGATCTACCCGGACGGCGCGCCG
>CAZMFX010000070.1:0-12642 GCA_964565625.1 uncultured bacterium | reverse complement strand
CGTACGGGTCCTCCGCCAGGGCCGTCGCCCTGCCGAGCGCCGGCCTGCAGAGCGACGCGCTGGCCGCGCTGGAGTCCGCCGTCGATGGCGACGGGGTGCCGGAGCGCGCCCGGGAGTTCCTCGAGGACCTGAGGGCCGTGACGGGCGACGACTCCGGTGCCGCGAGCACGCCAGCATCGGCCGCGAGGCGCGCCTACCTGTCGGTGCAGACGACCTCGTCCGACGTGTCAGTTGGGCGCGCGGAGTTCCAGGAGATGTACGAGGCCACGGGGCTCGCCTCGGCCGCCGCCTGGGAGGCCGCCCTTGCCGCCAGCGTCAACGACCGCGCCGGCGCAGAGGAGGCGTACGCGAGGGCCTCTGCTTACGACTACGGCGAGGTGGCAGCCTACTCGTTCCGCGGCTCCAGGGGAGACCAGCAGGACCCGGCGGCTATGGACGGCCTGCTTGGCTCAGACGACACGAGCAGCGCAGCGCTGCTTGCCGCGGCGATCGCGTTCGACATGGCAGGCGCAGACGACAGGCAGGAGACGGCGCTTCTGGCGCTGCACAGGGCGTCGCCCTTCCTCGCCTACCCGCTGGAGGCCCTCTCGTACATCTACTTCGACAAGGACGAGGCGCTCCGTGCCGCCGAGGTACTGGCGGTCGCCGTCGAGCTCGAGCCAGACTCCGACCTCTACTGGACGAACCTCGGCTGGGCCTGGTACCTGCTTGGGGACCTGGAGCGCTCCGAGCAGGCGTCGTCGCGCGCCCTGTCGCTCGACGGCACTCAGTCGGTCGCTGCCTACAACCTCGGCCTCGTCCGCACGGTGACTGGGCGCCTGTCAGAGGCGGTGCCTGCATACGAGCAGGCGCTGCGCTTCGACCCGGAGGTGACCGACGAGGCGGTCGAGGACCTCGAGAACGCGCGCGCCCTCTACCCTCAGGTGGTCGAGATCGACTACTCGCTCGCCCGCCTCCTCGAGGCCGACGGCCGCCGCCAGGACGCCCGCGACGCCTATCGCCGCTTCGTCCGCCGTGCGGGTGACGACCTCGGCGAGTTCGTCACAGACGCTGCGACGCGCCTGGCCGAGCTCGAGAAGCCGTTGCCGCCGATGGAGGTGGTCGGCGAGCTGCGTCTGACGCTGGGCCAGCGCGGCCCTGAGGCGGGGCCGTTCCATCCCGGCGACCCCGTCAACCCGACGTTCGAGCTGAGCACGCCGGGCGACTCGTTGCCAACTCGCGTAGACGTGTCCGCACAGCTGCGCCGTGACGGCGACGACGGCGAGGCGATCCAGGAGGTCGAGGAAACCGTCGAGGTGCCGGACGGGGCGGTGGGCTTCGTTGTGGACTCCATAGAGCTCGCGCTTCCGACAGACCTGGAGGCAGGCACGTACCGGGTCGACGTCACGGCCAGCGGCGGCGAGGAGCAGCGGGCCACAGCCAGCGCCACCTTCGAGGTGGCAGGCGCCCCTGACGCCCTGCGGCAACTGGTTGGCCGCGCGCTGGTGATGACCGGTCTGCAGTCGGGCCAGCCGCTTTACACCGCAGCGGACATCGGTCGTTCCGTCGAGGTGACGGAGGTCCTGCTGGCGGAGCTGCAGGCCTCCGCCGACGCAGCGGAGCAGGCGCTGCCCGAGATAGAGGGTGGCCGGTTCGATGGCATGAGCGGCGGGGAGCTGTTCACAGAGTCAACGGAGCAGGACGTCAGTGACTTCCTCACGTACCTGCTCGCCAGCGACTCGCGGGGCGCCCGGTTCGCTTTCGTGGACGCGTACGCCCAGTGGGCGATCGACGGGGCGCCGCTGCAGCCACAGTGAGGTTGGGCTCCGCGCTCGGCCTGCGTGGAGGGGCGGCAGGGGAGCCTTAGGAGCCGACCAGCCGCCCGAATATCCGCGCGCTGGCTAGGAACGTGCCTGCCGACGCTCCCAGCGTCGCGAGCACGAACACGAGCAGGACCCGGGCGGCGCGGTTGGTCCACCAGCCTCTCAACGTCGTGACGTCCTTGCGCAGGCGCTCGAAGTCGCCGACGTTGGGCTTGCGGAGCCAGAGCTCCACCCCCGCCGCCACGAACCCTGCCCCCAGCAGCGGGTTCAGCGTGGTGAACGGCGCGGCTACCGCCGTCGCCAAGATCGTCACGGGATGTGCAAGGGCCAGGAGCGTGCCGATCCCCGCCATGGCGGCCGTGATGAGGGTCCAGTCCGCAAGCAGTTGGAAGCCCTGCTCGGGGCTGCGGAGGAAGCCGATGGCGAAGCCCGCGAGCACGAGCACGAGGATCGCCCACGGGATGAGCTTGGTCGCCTTGCCGGGCGGCGGCGTGGTGCGCAGCTCCGTCAGCCGCGAGCGCAAGGCCGGCATGTCGGCACCCTCGGCCTCCGAGCGCTCCAGCGCGGCCTTAATGCCCTTCAGGTGCCCGGCTCCCACGACGGCGAGCACGTTCTCGTGCCGCGGGCCGTTCTCCCCCCGCACCGCCAACAGCAGCTTGTTCGCCATGTACTCGTCGCGCTCGGCGATCAGGGGGCCGTACAGGTCGGCGCGGCTCTCGGCGAACTCGGCGAAGGTCGCCTCGAGCACGTCGCCCTCCTTGAGCTTCTCGATCTCCTCTTCGCCCACCTTGTCGTTGCTGAACGCAGACGCGACGATCCCCGCCACCAGGGTCAGCCGCCTCCACCACCCGACGCCTCCGTAAAGGCGCCTCAGCGTCACGCCTATGTCGCGGTCTATCAGCAGCAGCGGGAGCCCTCGCTCCTTCGCGCCGCTCACCGCCGCGCGCATCTCTGCTCCCGGCTCGATCCCGAACTGGTCTGCGAGACGCTGCTGGAACGCGCCAAGCGCCAGGTTGACGGCGAGGACGCCAGCCTTGCCTTCCCGCAGCACCTGCAGCAGGTCGGTCTTGGCGTGCGCCTGCTTGTCGGTTATGGCCGCCAGGCGGCCGGCGTCGAGCTCGATGGCGACGGCGTCGTAATCGCCGGTCCCGATCATGTGCTCCACGGCCTTGGCAGAGGACCGGGAGACGTGGGCGGTTCCGAGCAGTGTCACGCGCGCGCCGCCGACTTCCAGCACCTCGACCGGTTGGTCAGGGGTCTGGTCGGCAGGCGCGACGGAAGCATCGGTCATGACGGGAGTCTACCTGCATAGAATCGCGACATGACCCGTCCGAACGGCCAAGGAGCCCGCTTCAGGTGGCCCGACCCCGGTGGGCTGTACGAGCAGGTCCTGCTGGCCAGGCTGTGGCTGCCCCTGGCGATCGTCGGGGTAGTGCTCGTCCATCAGCTCGTCATCGTCCCCCTGTTGCCGTCGAACGCACAGTTCTGGACGCAGCTGCTCTTCTACTCGATCCTCGGGCCCATCGCCACGTACGTGACCCTCAACTGGATCGCTGGAGAGGTGCGCGCCAAGGAGCGCTCGGAGGCCGAGCTGGCGAAGCTGTACCGCGAGCTGCAGGCAAGCCACGAGCTTCTCGGCGGCATCCAGGCCGTGACGGCGCGCTTCGCTGCGGCGCCGAACCTGGAGGCCACGCTGCGCGCCGCGGCGGACGGCATCGCGGACGTCACGGGGGCCGTCGCTGTCGGGATCGTGGTCGGGCCAGAGGGCCTTGGCGTGACGCACGGCCTGGGGCTCGACGACCGGTTGCGCGTAGACACGCTGCTGCGTGACACCCGGGCACGGGAGCGGGCGCGCCGGGGCGAGATAGCTGTGAGCGTCGAGGAAGCAGTCAACGGTGATTCCGGCACCGCGCTCACAGCGCCGATGGTGTGGGGAGGCTCGCCGGAGGGCTCCGTGACGGCTTACCTCCACAGGCCCCCTGACGCCCGCGCGCTCGAGTCGTTCTCGATCGTCAGCTCGCAGCTGTCGGCCGCTGCCGAGGCGACGCGCCTGCGGACCCGCGACGTCATGACCCTCGTCGAGGTCGACAGGTCGATAAGGGCGGAGGGCAACCTCGACCGGCTGCTGCACAGCGTCCTCACCCAGATGCTCGTGTTCGTGTCGGCGCCCGTCGGGGGGATATTCCTCTCCGACGGCGAGGGGCTGCTGCGCCTCAGCGCCACGGTGGGACCGCAACTCGACCAGGCGGGGCGGGCGTGGCGCGTCGGTGAGGGGTTCGTCGGGGAGGTTGCTTCACGTCGTGAGCCCCGCATCCTCGAGAGCGTCGACGCGTCGCGCCTAGACTCCTTCGGTCCCCTGCTGACGGGCGCCGGCAGCGCTCTGGCCGCGCCGCTGCTGGCGGGAGACGAGCTGCTCGGGGTGCTGGTCCTCGCCCACCCGGAGGAGGGTCACTTCGAGAGGGCCGTCCTGCCCTTCATCGGGTTGGTGGCGGGGCAGGTATCGCTGGCGATACGGAACGCCAGCGCGTACATGCAGTCGGAGGAGCTCGCCATCTCGGAGGAGCGCTCGCGCATAGCCCGCGAGATCCACGACGGGGTCGCCCAGATGCTGGCGTTCGCCGCCCTGAAGCTCGACCTCGTAGAGCGCCTCCTGCCGAGGGACACGGAGAAGGCCACGGCCGAGCTGATCCAGGCGAAGGAGACCGTTAGGGAGTCGATCCGGGAGGTGAGGCGCTCGATCTTCGCGCTGCGCCCTGTAGACCTGGAGAGGTTCGGCTTCGCCGAGACAGTGAGGCGCTACGCCATGGACTTCGGGCAGCAGAACGACGTGAAGGTGGAGCTGTCGTTCGACAGCCTGCCGGCGCTGTCGCTCAAGTCGGAGGCAGTGCTGTTCCGGATCTTCCAGGAGAGCATGCACAACGTCGCGAAGCACGCCAAGGCGGAGAACGTCGAGGTGAGGCTCGGCACCGAGCCGAGCGGCATGGCGTTCGTCAGCGTGCGCGACGACGGCCTGGGCTTCGATCTGAGCGACGTGGGAGACCGCGTCACGAGCGCTGGCGGCCTTGGCCTGCGTCAGATGCGCGAGCGCGTGGAGTCGCGCGGCGGTCGGTTCTCTGTCGAGTCGACTCCCGGCGCAGGCACGCACGTTTACGCCGCTGTGCCGGTGTAGCCGCCTGCCAGGCGTGCGAGCGGCTAACCGCGCGTTGACGGAGAGACAAGTGAAAGAGCCCGGCGGTGTCCGCCGGGCTCTCGGTTCAGAGATAGCGCGCCCATGGGGCGCGGCCGCTTACTTCCTCGCCTGCTTGCGGTAGCTGTCCCCGAAGCGCTTCTGGAACTTCTCGACGCGGCCCTCCGTGTCTATGAAGCGCTGCTCGCCCGTGTAGAACGGGTGGTTGCCCGACCACACGTCGACGTGCAGCTCGGGCTTCGTGCTGTACGTCTCCATGACGACCTCGCCGTCGCAGATTACCTTCGTGGCGACCATCTTCGGGTGTATGCCCTTCTTCATTTCCTTCGCTCCCTCACGCGCCCCCGACCGTTGGCGGTCGCGCTGGGCGTCATCGACTATCTGAGTTGGTTGCGCCCGGCGTCTGCCGCGTCTCAGGCAGGCGGGCGTGCCGCGCGAAGCGGCCCGCGAGATGTTAGCACGGCCAAGCGCCACGGGGCGAGCGGCCGTAGACGTTCGGTTCCGGGCGTGCGCCGTCCGACGCGCTCATGGCCGGCTCAGTTGACGTTCATAGGACTCCTATGTACTGTTGCGCAGGGAAGGAGCAGACCTCACAAGAAAGCAGCACAAGAAAGCAGGCGCCCCTCGCGGCAACGACAGGCGCCCACCGCTCACCTCTCGGCAAGGAAAGGAAGCACCTCACGATGACACGTCTCAGACAGATATGCCGGTACCTGGCCACCGCGGCCCTCCTGTGCCTCGGCACGCTGGGCACGGCCCTCGCTCACGGACCGCACGATCACACGGGCGGCATCACGGCCCCCGAAGGCAACGCAGAGGTGGCCGACTTCGACATCGTGCACGCGCGGATCTCGACCGATGGCAACGTGGCGACGTTCCACATGGCCGTCTCCGGGCAAGCGGGCGAGACGAAGCCGACGCCCGTAGGCACGCTCGCGGGCTCGAGCGTCTTCGCCTACGTATGGCCGACCAGCATCGACAGCTACGAAGTCGGCTTCGAGCCGGACGCCGGCATACTCGCGCTCGTCGTGACCTCACACCCCGACTTCGACGACACCCCGCTCTTCGACGAGAACGGTGACGGCGACCCTACGAACGACGGCGACGTCTGGCACAGCCACTGGGTTGTCCTCGGGCCGGACGAGCAGTGCGGGCCGGACGCGCTGAAGGTGATCGACATCCCGGAGGGCGAGCAGCCGCGGCTGCCCAAGACGTGGCCGGGCCTGCCTCTGCTCATAGACAGCCCCGGCTGGCAGCCCCTGTTCTTCGACGAGACCGTCGAGGTGATGGTGCCGTTCGACGCCATCGCGGTGGTTCAGGAGACGAACTACGACGGCGTCACGGCCGGCCTGCGCGTCAACGCCAACGTCCACTCTCCGCTCCTTTGCGTCGAGGACGTGTTCGACGTCGCCTCCGGCGACCTGAGCCTGCCCGGCGAGACCGAGACGGACCGCTAGGAGATGACGCAGGGCCGCGACCGTCGCCCGCCCCCGCCGGAGCCTGCGCAGCCCGAGGCTCCGGCAGGCGAGGCGCGTCCGGCGGAGCCTGATAACGACTTCGCCGTTGCCGCCAAGACGGTCGCGGCCCTCGACCGCATCTCCCGTGCCCTCCGCAGGCACCGTCAGGCGGCCGCCTCGCGGTTGGGACTCACGCCGTTGCAGGCAGAGATCCTGACGCTGCTGGCGGAGGCCCCGCCGCCCGCGCACGTCGTAGGCGAGGTGGCGACAGAGCTGGGGGTGAGGCAACCGACGGTCACGGACTCCGCCGCCGCCCTGGAGCGCAAGGGGCTGATCGTCAGGAGCCGACTGCCAGGAGACAGGCGGCGAACGGGGCTCGCCATCACGGTCGCGGGACGCGAAGTCGCAGGCGAGCTGTCACACTCTCATGGTCAGGTGGTCAGCGCGCTTGCCGGCATGGCGGATGACGGCGCGACGTCCTCGTACGTCGCGCTCCTCCGCATCATCGAGAGGCTCGTGGACACAGGCATAATCCAGGTGGCGAGGACCTGCCTTACGTGCAAGTACTTCGCCCCGGCGACAGAGGCCGCCGGGCGCCACTGCACCCTCCTGGACATGCCGTTGCCTGACGAGGCGCTGCGGGTGAACTGCCCGGAGCACGAGCAGGTCGAGAGCCGGGCGCCCATGACCCCGGCTACCCCGCCAGGGTGATCATCTCCTCAGGCGGTCGCCTGCGACCTGACCTGGTTCTTCACGCGGGTGAGGATCGCCGACATGCCGCGCAGGCGTAGCGGCGAGATCAGCTCTGCGAGGCCCATCTTCGTGTAGAAGTCCTCCGGGGTCTCCAGCACGTCGTCGACGCTGGCGCCGTCGAGGACCGCGTGGACGACCGACGCGAACCCGCGCGTAGTGGGCGCCTCTGGCGGAGCGTCGAAGTACAGCCTCACGGTCCCGTCGCCCTCGACCGCGGCCTTCAGGAACAACGGTGTCTGGCACTCGTGCACCTGCTCGAGCTCGCCCATGCCGTCGGGCAAGGCCGGCAGGCGACCGGCGTACTCCAGCAGCAGGGGCAGGCGCAGCGCCTTGGGTGCCCCGGCGAACTCTTCAATGACCTTCGTAAGGCGTGGCGTTCCGGTTGCAGCTTCGCTCACCCTCCCAGGCTAACGCGGCCCCGTCCTGGGCAGCGTCGTATCCTCTCCGGGTGTCGGTGAGCTTGCCGGAGATACTGCCCGTGGGCCCGCAGGGGCGGGTAGTCGGCAGCGTCGCCGTGCCCGGGTCCAAGAGCCTCACGAACAGGGCGCTGCCGCTGGCGGCGCTGGCGACCGGCACGACCCGGATCACCGGGGCGCTGGTGGCCGAGGACTCCGAGGTCATGGTCCGCGCCCTTAAGGCGTTGGGGGTGGACCTAGAACCGCACGGGACGACCGTCGAGGTGAAGGGGGCGGGCGGCCCGCTGCCTGCGCGGTCCGCGCGCCTCGACCTGCGCCTTTCGGGCACCAGCCTGAGGTTCCTTACCGCGATCCTGGCGTCGGGCCACGGCGAGTACGTGCTGGACGGCAACGAACGGATGCGGGAGAGGCCCGTTCAGGACCTGCTAGACGCGCTCGGTGCGTTGGGAGCGGACGCGACGGGCGTGCAGGGCAGGCCTCCCGTGACGTTGAGAGCGCGCGGCCTGCATGGCGGCGACGTCACCGTGCGCGGCGACGTGAGCTCGCAGTTCCTCTCCGGGCTGCTGATGGCCGCCCCGCTGGCCCGTTCACGCGTGACCGCGACGGTAGCGGGCGAGCTGCTCTCGAAGCCGTTCGTCGACATGACGATCGACCTGATGAGCCACTTCGGCGTGCAGGTGGCACGCGACGGCTACAGCCGGTTCGAGGTCGCGCCCGCCGCGTACCGCGCCAACGACTACCCGGTCGAGGGCGACGCGATGGCAGCCGGCTACTTCTGGGCGGCCGCCGCGGTGACCGGTGGGGAGGTGAACGTCACCAACCTCGGCAGCGAGACCCGCCAGGGCGACGCGAGGCTGGCGGCCGTCCTGGAGGGCATGGGATGCGCCGTTACCTGGCGGCAGGGATCGGTGACGCTCACGGGCCCCGACCCGGGGGGCCTGCGCGGTGGGGAGTTCGACCTGAACGACATGCCGGACCAGGCGCAGACGCTGGCGGTCGTCGGCCTCTTCGCCTCCGAGCCCGTTACCGTCACGAACGTCGCGAACATGCGCGTCAAGGAGACCGACAGGTTGACCGCCATGGCGCGCGAGCTCGCCCGGCTGGGCGCCAAGGTGGAGGAGGGGCCGGACTGGCTCAGGGTGTGGCCGCTGCACGGGCAGCCGCCGGTTCCAGTCGAGCTCGAGACGTACGGTGACCACCGGATGGCCATGGCCCTCGCGGTGGCCGGGACGCGCCTTCGTGGTGTCGCCATCAAGGACCCCGGCTGCGTCGCCAAGACTTACCCCGGCTTCTTCGACGACCTCTTCGGGCTCCTGGGGTCGGGGCTATCATGACCGGCATGGAAGACGGGGCCAGACCCATAATCACCATCGACGGCCCCGCCGCCTCCGGCAAGTCGAGCGCGGCCAAGGCCGTCGCCGCCCGCCTGGGGATCGCTTACGTCTCGAGCGGCCTGCTGTACCGCGCAGCCGCGCTGGTAGCCCTCGACGAGGGGGTGCCCCTCGGTGACGAGGCATCCCTGCTCGCGATGCTCGAGCGTCACGACGTTAGGCTGCGGCCGGACGCCCAGCGCGACCGGCTCACCGTCGACGACGTCGAGGTCGCGCACCTGCTGCACACGGACCAGATAGACGAGCGCGTCTCTGAGGTAGCGCGCCTGCCGGGCGTCAGGGCATGGGTGACCGACCGGCTCCAGGAGCTGGAGGGGCCGTTCGTGATCGACGGTCGCGACATGGGGACGGTCGTGTTCCCCGACGCCCGCTGGAAGTTCTACCTGACAGCCTCGCCGGAGGTGAGGGCGAAGCGGCGCGTCGGCGAGCGCGCCAGCGACTTCCAGCGCGTGGCCGACGCCATCAAGCTGCGTGACGAGCGCGACGTCAGGCAGTCAGCGCCGGCGCCGGACGCGATCCACCTGGACACCGGCCCGCTCACCCTGGAGGCGGTAGTCGACTTCGTCTACTTCAAGGTCGCCGCCCGCTGGCCGGAACGGTTGAGCGCCGCCACCGCTTGATGGCGAGCCGCGACAGACCGCCAACGCCAAGGTTCACCCTGCCCGTCGAGGCGCTCACGAGCGCCGTCGTGACGAGCACGCGCCACAAGCCGGAGGCGCACCCGCTGGCGACGGAGCTGGCGGGACGGCTCGCGGATCACGGCGTGGACGTGACGCTCGACCTCTCGGGCGAGGCGCCGCTGGCTCCGGCCCTCAGGACGGCACAGGTGGTCCTGTCCGTAGGCGGTGACGGAACGCTGCTGGCCGCCGCGCGGCGCACCGTAGGCTCTGGCGTGCCCGTCATGGGCGTGAACCTAGGCAAGCTTGGCTTCCTCGCAGAGTTCGGCGCGGAGGAGGCGATGGCGTACGTGACCGGCAAGGCGGCGGCGGACTGGCCGGTACAGGAGAAGACGATGCTCGAGGTGCGGGTCGCGGGCAGGGAAGACGTGCACTACGCGCTGAACGACGTGATGCTCTCCCAGGGGGTCATGACGCGCCTCATCGGCGTGCGGATGCGAGTGGACGGACGCGCCGCCACCGAGTACAGGGCGGACGGCGTCGTCGTCAGCACGCCGGTCGGCTCTACCGCGTACTCGCTGTCGCTGGGCGGGCCGATCCTCGACCACGGCCTGCATGCCCTCGTCGTCACGCCGGTGGCTCCGCACTCGTTCACCAACAGGCCGATCGTGCTGGCGGGTGACTGCGTGATAGGTCTCGAGATCCTGACCCGCACAGACGAGATAGCGCTCGTCGTCGACGGCCAGCAGGACGTGCACGTCGGGGTCGGTGACGAGATACTCGTCACGGCCGCGCCACGGGGCCTCACCCTCCTCTCCACGGGCAAGCGCAGCGCTTTCGACGTGCTGCGCCTGAAGCTTGGTTGGGGCACGGGACCACGGCCGTTCACGGGGGAGACGTAGGGGCCGTCGTGCGGCGCCTGCTCGTGATCTCCAACGGGCGCGGGGAGGACTACATAGCCTCCCGCGTCGTGGAGAGGCTGGCGCTTGTCGCGCCGCATGTGAGGCCCAGCGCCTTCCCGCTCGTCGGCATGGGCGACCAGCAGGCGGCCGTCGGGGCGGACGTTGTCGGGCCCCGCCGCGAGCTGCCATCCGCCGGGTTCACGATGCACTCGCCTGGCGTGCTGTGGCGCGACCTCAGGGCGGGGCTCCTCGACCTGACGCTCGCCCAGGCCGCCTTCCTGCGGCGGCAGCGTCCCGACGCGGTCTTCGTCGTCGGTGACTTCTACGCTCAGGCCCACGCCGCCCTGGTGCCCGCACCGCGGCGCGTGCTGCAGACCCTCGTCTCGGCGCATCACGCGGGCGGAGGGCCAAGCTTGCTGCGCTACTTCATGGAGGGCTTCAGGCCGCCAGAGCTGGCGCTGCTGCGCGGCGCCGACCGGGTGTACGCGCGTGACCCCGCGACGGCGGAGCTGCTCGTGCACAAGGGGGTGGACGCCGTTCACCTCGGCAACCCCATGATGGACGGCCTGCGGGAGCCGCCACTGATGCGGAGCGATGGGGGAACGCCGGTCGTGGCGCTCCTTCCCGGCTCCAGGGGCCAGGCGGTGCCCAGCGTGCACACGATGCTCGAGGCCCTGGAGCTGGTGCCGCCAGCGCTCGGGCTGGTCGCGTGGACCGGAGCGGAGGTACCGCCGCGACCCACCGGGTGGGAAGCTGACGAAGGGGCCCCTGGGGTGAGCGCGGCGTGGCGCAAGGGCGAGACGCGCGTGATGTGGGTGAAGGGGCGCTTCCCAGCCGTGCTTGCCGCGGCGGACGCCGTGATCGGCACGGCAGGTACGGCCAACGAGCAGGCGGTGGGACTGGGGCTGCCAGTCGTCGCCTTCCCGGTGCCGCCTTTCTACGGCCACGCGTACATGCGCAACCAGAAACGTCTCCTGGAGGGCGCCCTGCTCACTACCGAGCCCGTACCTGAGCGGATCGCCGCGATGCTCAGGCTGGCGCTAGACGACGAAGGCCTGCGCGAGCGGGCACGGCGCACGGGCGAACAGCGCATGGGCGGTCCCGGCGCCAGCGACGCGCTGGCGGCCGACATCGCAGTCTGGCTGGAGGGGCTGCCGGCCGCGGAAGGCGTCGCGGCGACGGGCGTTGGCGATCAGACCGCCACGGCCTCGAGCACCGGGCCGGCGCCCGGCTGAGCCGGCTCCGCGAGCAGCTCGGTAAGGCGCGAGGCCGCCCTGTGATGCTTCTTGGCGAAAGCGCTCTCCCTGTATGTCGGATCGAAGACGTCGACGATCTCGCCATCGCCTGACACCCTCAGGAGCAGGTTGCGGTCGTAAAGCTGATCGACGAAGTGGACGAACCTGAGGGCGTCGTTCTGGTTCGGGATGGTCCGGGCGCCGTGCACGTAGACCGAACCGACCTGCTCGAGCAGGCCGCCGAGCCTGCTCGGATGATGCGCCCTGAGGACCTCGAACAGATCGTCCCAGGTGAGCGAGAGGCGCGGCGCGGGCGAGGGCTCCGTGGACTCGAGCTCTGTCAGCTCACGCTCGGAGAGCCACTGGCCGCCGGCATGCCTCGCCCTGAAGTCCGGCCCGTCGACGGGCACGACCTCGAAGCCCGCGCTCAACGACTGGATCTCGCGTTGGAAGTCCTCCGCGTTGAAGCGCCCGCGACCCTGGGCCTCAGGCGGCGTGTTCGACGTCGTGACAACGAGCGACCCGCGCTCGAGCATCGAGGCGAGGAACGTCTTGACTATCAGCGTGTTGCCGGGGTCGTCCAGCTCGAACTCGTCGATGCACAGGAGGCGCGTGGCGGCGAACTCCTCCTTGGCCGCCGGCATGCCCATGGCGCCGATCACGTAGACGAGCTGCTGGAAGCTCAGGTAGCGCTTGTCCGGCGTGTCGCACTCCGAGTAGGCGGCGGCCAGGAGGTGGGTCTTGCCGACGCCGAAGCCGCCGTCCAGGTAGAGGCCGGCCCCGGGCTCGGTGCGCCGGCCCAGCCACCCCAACAGGGGGTTCGACCTTGCCGCGGCCGGGCGGACAGAGCTGACGAACTCCCGCACCCGCTCACGAGCCTGG
>CAZMFX010000069.1:0-13138 GCA_964565625.1 uncultured bacterium | reverse complement strand
TGAGGAAGCGGTTGAGGACCGTGCCGTAGTCGCCGTCGTAGTCGAAGCGGTTGATGAGGCGCTCGTCCAGGCTCGTCTCCGGGGTGTTGGTGCCCCAGACGATGCCCTGGTGGAGGTCGGTGATGCGCACGCCGTCGTTCTTGGCGTAGTAGGCGAAGAGGAGCTGATCGAGCGTCTTCGTCATGTGGTAGATGCTGCCGGGGTTGGTGGGGTAGAGGATCTGCTGCTCTACCTCGCCGCCGTCGTCCGTCTTGACGGTGACGTCGAGGTAGCCCTCCGGGATCTTCATGCCCGCCGTCCCGTAGCCGTACACGCCCATGGTGCCCAAGTGGGCGATGTGGGTGTCCACGCCGGACTCCACAACCGCCGCCAGGAGGTTGTGCGTTGCGTTGACGTTGTTGTCGACGGTGTAGCGCTTGTGGCGGCTGGATTTCATGGAGTACGGCGCGGCGCGCTGCTCGGCGAAGTGCACGATCGCGTCGGGGCGCTCCTCGCGGATGAGCGAGAGCAGGCGGTGGTAGTTGCGAGCTATATCGAGCAACTGGAAGCGGATCTTCCTGCCCGTCAGCTCCTCCCAGGCGCGGATGCGCTCGCCCATCGGCCTTATCGGCGTGAGGCTGCCCGCTTCCAGCTCGTTGTCTATGTTGCGTCTGGATAGGTTGTCGAGGATCACGACGTCGTGACCCAGGTTGCTCAGGTGCAGGCTCGTCGGCCAACCGCAGAACCCGTCACCGCCTAGTACGAAGACCTTCATCGTCTGCCTCCATGCGAGATGCTCAGGGAGCGCATCATGGCCCTGGGTGGCGACGCCCCACCGCGCACGCGAAGGTGCTTCGCGGTGAGTCGCGCCCCATCTCGCCTGTTCTCGACGCCCTCACTGTGGGCGTGCCGATAGCGCTCGCAGCAGGAGCCGCCAGCGGCGCCTCATCAGGCTGCGCCTGTAGCCTACCGCGCCCGCGCGCCAGTCGAGCGGTCTGAGCCATGACCAGAACACGGCAGTGGCGATCAGCAGAGGGTGAAGGAGCGCCCAGCAGAGCGACGTGAGGCCGCCGAGGTAGCGCCTCTCCAGCTGGCGCGCGCCTATCGTCATGCCTATCACCATGGCGGCCGTCTGCACGCCGAAGGTGGTGAGGACGACCGGGGCGGTGCCGGGTAACAGGGGCGCAGACAGCAGAGCCGCGCACAAGAGGATGCTCTCGAAGCCGAGCACGCACAGGCCGGCTATGAACGCCGGTCGGTAGTGGACGACGTGGCGATAGCGTGAGACCCACCGGCTGCGCTGCTTGAGGAACCCGAGCGGAGACCCGGCAGAGGCGGTCACGACGCGCGCCTCCGGGTGCGCGGTGAACGTGACCCTCGCGCCGGGCAGGGCCGCTAGGCGTTGGGCGAGCAGGTCCTCATCGCCGGAGGGCGCCCTGGCCGTCGCGCCGAAGCCCCCGGCCGCCACGAGCGCCGACCTAAGGTACGCCTGGTTGTTGGCAGAGGACGCGTAAGCGTGGCCGTGCCTGAGCATGGAGCGCGACACGAGCATGAGGGAGAACCAGTCGGCGGCCTCGAAGAGGCGCCACATGGGCACGCCACGTGCGTGCTCCTGCGGCGGCAGCGTCTCGACGTAGCCGCACACCATCACGACGCCTGGGGTGAAAGCGGAGACCAGCGCCCGCACCCAACCGGTGCCAGGCGTGCAGTCGGCGTCGGTCGTCACGATCACGTCGCCGGTCGAAGCCGCGATGCCGGTCTTGACGGCGTTGACCTTGGGAGCGTAGCGACGGCTGGGCTCGTCGATGCGCACCAGGCGGAAGCGCGAGTCCGCCGCTGCGAACCTCCGGATCACGTCTGACGTGCCGTCGGTAGACCGGTCGTCCACGATGACGAACTCGATCTCGCCGTCGTAATCCTGTCTGGCGAGGCTCTCCAGCGCGCGAGGCAGCCGGGCGGCCTCGTCGTGCGCGGGCAGCACGACCGATACGGATGGCGACCGTGAACCTACGCGCCACCTGTCGCGCCCCGCAGCCGGGCGTGAGTCCGGCAGGAACATGCCGTAGATCACCCATGCCTGGGCCGCGACGAGCGGCACGGCCAGAAGGACGAGGGCTACGGCAAGTAGTTGGGCCAAAGTGACAACCTGCACCAGGACGCCGGTCGCCGCGAGTCTATCAGAGGCCGAGGAGCCGCGGTACGCTCGAAGATGCCTTGGAAGATGACGTCCTGGAGCGAGATCCGGTATGGGCAGACGAGGCGGTGGACGGCGCGGAGCAACTCTCTACCGCGACCGCCGACTTCCCCAGCTTCCACGCCATGCTGACGCAGCTGCCCGGTTATGAGGACCAGATCGCGTCGTACCACTTCTTCCCACCGCGCCGCGAGCGTCGGGACGCCGGTTATGCAGGCAACTACGCAGGCGAGCTGCGGCGGCTGGGCATCCAGCCGTACGGTCACCAGGCGGCGGCGCTCGATGCCCTGGGACGCGGACAGGACGTCGTCATCGCGACCCCGACCGCTTCCGGCAAGTCGCTCGTGTTCCAGGTCCCGCTCGCCGCCGCCGTCGCCCGGGGCGCGACAGGGATCGTCCTCTACCCGACGAAGGCGCTAGCGCACGACCAGCTGGGGAGGTTGCGGGAGCTGTACGACCGGATACGCGCCGACGGCGACGTTGGCCCAGAGGACGCTATCGCCACATACGACGGCGACACGGCGGCAGACAGGCGCGCGAGCGTGAGGGAGAGCGTGCGCTGCGCGCTCACCAACCCAGACATGCTGCACTACGGCGTGTTGCCGTACCACGAGCGCTGGGCGGGCTTCCTCGGCTCGCTGCAGCTGATCGTCCTCGACGAGCTGCACGCCTACAGGGGCGTCCTCGGCACGCACGTCGCGAACGTGATCATGCGGCTGCTCAGGGTGGCGGAGCGTTACGGCGCGAAGCCGAGGGTCGTATGCGCGTCGGCGACGATCGGCAACCCGGGAGAGCACGCCAAGCGCCTGACGGGCCGGAGCTTCACGGTGATAGAGGAGGACGACGCGCCGGCGGGGGCAAGGGAGTTCGTGCTGTGGCGACCACCAGCCACAGGGGACGGTCGCAGGCGCAGCGTCAACTCCGAGGCGGCCGGCCTTGCCGCCGCGTTCGCCAGCCGCGACGTCAAGAGCATCTTCTTCTGCAACTCGCGCAAGGGAGCAGAGCTCGTGCGCCGTTACGCAGCGCAGCAGCTCCCGCCAGAGGCCGCCGACAGGATCAGGTCGTACCGTGCCGGCTACACCGCGGAGGACAGGCGCGAGCTGGAGACCGGGTTCAGAGAGGGCGCCATCACCGTGCTGACGGCAACGAGCGCGCTCGAGCTCGGCATGGACGTAGGCGGGGTCGACGCCGTCGTGATGGTGGGCTACCCGGGCTCCAAGATGGCGCTGTGGCAGCGAGCCGGCCGGGCAGGACGCGCCGGCAGGCGGTCGTTGGCGCTGCTGATCCCCGGTGCCGACCCGCTCGACGAGTACTACCTCACCCACCCAGACAAGCTCGTCGAGGGCCGCGTGGAGAGCGCGATCGCCGACCCCCACAACCGCGTGGTCCACCCGCTTCACGTCGCCTGCGCCGCCGCAGAGCAGCCGGTGCAGCCCACGGAGGAGATGCTCGCGCCGTGGCTGCGGCCGGAGGACGTGCCCGGTGTCGTCGAGACGCCGCGCGGCTGGGTTCACCGCGGGCGCTACCCCCACAGGCGCATCAGCCTCCGCGGGACCGGCGGCAAGCTGGTCCGCCTCAAGGACGGCATGGGCAAGACCCTCGGGGTCAGCGACATGGGGGCCGCGCTGCGCGACCTGCACCCCGGCGCCGTCCACCTGCACCAGGGCGATACCTACATCGTGGCGAGCCTCGACCTCGAGAACGGCATCGCCAGGCTGCTGCCGCACATAGAGGACTACTACACGCAACCCCGCTCCGAGACCGACGTCGAGGTGCTGAGGGTGATCGCGAGGGGCGCGGGCGGCCAGCCGGCGACCGGCGCGGAGGTCGACTGGCTGCCCCCGGGAGTCTGCGTCGGGGAGGTGCGGGTCACGCACTCCGTCACCAGCTACGTGCGCAAGCGCTACTTCTCGGAAGCCGTCCTCGAGGAGCGCCCCCTTGACCTGCCGCAGACGAGCTACCAGACGCAGGCCGTGTGGTTCGACGCCGAGCGGCTCGAGGGTGCCCCCGGCGCCGCCGACATGCCGGCCGCGTTGCACGCGCTCGAGCACACGCTCATCCAGCTCCTGCCGGCGTTCGTGCTGTGCGAGCGCGCGGACGTCGGCGGGGTCTCGTACCCGCAGTACCCGGCAACGGGCGGGCCCGTCGTGTTCGTTTACGACGGCTACCCGGGCGGTGTCGGCTACGCATGGGCCGGCGGTCACGCGTTCGGCGAGTGGCTGACGGCCGCCCGCGACCTGCTCGTGGCGTGCGACTGCCAGGGCGGCTGCCCACGCTGCGTACTCTCGCCCAAGTGCGGGAACGGCAACCAGTACCTCGACAAGGAGGCCGCGCGCGTGCTGGGGGACGCGCTGCTGGCCAGGCACGGGGCACGTGCGCCCGCTTTGCGGGCGTAGCGCGAAGACCGCACCGTGCTAGGCTCCCCGGTCGTGCGCGTCGGCTTCGTCACCCAGCTGCTATGGGACCGCTACGGCACCTTCTGGCGCGAGCTGGCGGAGGGAGCCGGAGCCGAGGTCGTGCTGCCGGAGCCGCAGGCCGTCGCTCAGACGCTGTCAGAGTTGCCGGAGGGCGCGGCGCCGGCCGCAGCCTTCGGGCTGGCGTTGGCGCAGGCGATGACCTTGGCTGACACGGACCTGCTGGTGCTGCCACGCCTGAACCCCGAAGACAGGGGCGATAGGGGCGGCGGCAGCGACAGGTGGATCGCCGACCTGCCGGGCGCGCTGGTCGACGCCATGCCTTCCGGGCCCCGCAGCTTCGCTGTCGCCACGTACCCGGACGAGGCGGTCGAGTCGACAGCAGTCGAGTTCCTCACTGACCTGGTGCGCGGCGCGGCCGAGGTCGGGCGCGTATGGGCCCGCTTCCGCACGCGCGCCGAGGCGCAGGCACAGGGCAAAGTGGTGACCCGGGCCCGCGCGCACGCGGACCGCGCGGCCGCCCGTGCATTGGCCCACGGGAACGCCCGCGTCTACCTGGCGCAGCCATGGGTAATGTCGACGGAGGTGGCAGCCCGACTGGCGAACGCCGACGAGCGCGCCGTCACGCAACTGGCCGTCGACCCCGGCAAGGCACGCGAGGAGGGCTGGCGTTACGACGAGCGCCTGCTGCATACCGACGCCGAGGTGATCGGCGCCGCGAGGTTGCTTGGCCGCCGCTCCGGCGTAAGCGAGGTTCGCATGATCGTGGACGAGGGTTCCACGAGCGACGCATGGTTGGCGCGCAGACTGGCGCAGGTCACGAGGCGCCCTGTCGAGGCGGTGCCGTGGCAGACGGCCCTCGGCTCGGACGACGCGTTCGCGGTGCTGCACGACATCCCGGTAGACTGAGCCGCGTGCACGTCATGGTGACGGTGCTCGGTCTGGTGACCGCGGCCGTTAACGTCTTCGGCGCCTGGGCTGTGAGCCGGCGCCGGCCCCTGGTCTCACGCCTATTCATGCTGGCGGCGGCCGTGACCACCGTCGCCTCCGTCGCATACGCGTTCACCTTCACCGGTGCGTTCTGGATTCTGCTGGCCGGCGCGGTGCTGACGTTCGTCGCTTCGTTCCTCAACGCGCGGCTCGTGCTCGGCGAGGTGAGGTGGCTCAACCACCTCGCGCGTGGAGCCGCGCTGGCTGGGCTCGTCGCGCTGGCGTGGCTGGCGCTGCCTTACAGGTAGCTACAGCGGCTCTCGGTGGGCGCCGGCTCCCTGGGGCCTGAACTTAGTCGAGCCTAGACGGGTTAGTGACTTGCAGGACCCACTCCGCTCCCATACGCAGGCATGCGTCGGTCGGTGGCCGGCCCGCCGGAACTCGCGGTTGGACGGGCTTCGGACGGGCAGCATGTGCGACAAATCCCTGGGGACGGCAGCCCGGCCACCGCGCCACGGCTGGCTGGGACGGAGGGAGCACACATGGGAGGTCGTGCGAGTAGGGCCCGGCTCTATGCCGCGTCGGGTGTGCTGGCAGCGTTGGTGGTGGTCGCCTGCGGGGGCGGAGGCGGTGCGGTTTCCGTGCCCGACGCGCCAACCAACGTGACGGCGACACCGGGGCCCGGTTACGTGAAGGTCGAGTGGACCCACGGCGGGGACGGCGTCGAGAGCTTCCAGGTCCATCGCGATGGCGGCATGGCGCCTCAGCAGGCCGGAGAGGCTGAACCGTACGCCACGGTGGGGGCCGATGAGCGCTCGTTCCTGGACAGGGACGTCGGCTTGGGCCAAGGCTACCGGTACTCCGTCGTCGCCGCCGGGAGCGGCGGGACCTCGTCGGCTGCCCAACAGTCGGGCCAGGACGCCGTGGTCGAACCGGGGGTAGACATGGTGCTTGGGCGGTGGACCGGCCTGCCTGTACCCACGACGAACATCGGCTTCTACCTGTTCCTCGAGCCGGCCGACTGGCCCGAGGCTGGGCAGGAGAACGTCGTCACAGTCGAGGGTCCTGGAGGGTGGAGCGAGGCGTTCGAACTGGACCGTTCGGCCTTCGAGACCGGATTCACGGTCGTCGAGGTCCCAACACTGCTACAGGCCGGAGAGTACACGTTGAGCGTGCCCGTTGGTGGAACGACCCACACCGCTTCAGCGGAGTTCGACAACCTCACCGACTGGATACCGCTGCCAACGAACGTCCAGTTCACCGACGTGACGCTGGACACCCTTGACGTCTCCTGGGATGCGGTCCCGGGGGCCAGCAGCTACGTTACCGAAGTGTTCGGCCGTGACGAGCTTCCTCTTGGGTTGCGTTTCGTCACCGGTCAACCGGCCAGCCACGCCTCAGGGCTCGAGCAGGAGCCAGGCGGCTACTACCTGCAGGTCAGCGCGTACGCCTGGGACGTTGAGGCGCTGGAAGCGGGTCAAGTCCCAGAGAAGCCCGATACGGTGGGCGCGTCGCGCTCGGCTTGGTACAGCTTCGCAGTACCTGACCCAGGCGCCTGTCCCGACCCTGACGCGCTGGTTGAGGTCCCCGATGCAGCGCTGCGGGCTGCGATCTCGGACCAGCTCGGGCTGGCGGGATCCGACCTCACCTGCTTCGACATGCAGAGGCTCTCGTTAGTGAGGGCGCGCGGCGTAGGCGTCTCGAGCCTGGATGGGCTCCAACATGCGACCAACCTGCTGGCGCTGGTGCTGGCCCAGAACGAGATAACCGACCTCGCGCCTATCGCCGGACTGACAGGGCTTCGGGAATTGTACGCCCATGACAACCCGATCACGAGCCTGGAACCTCTCGCCGGCTTGACGAACCTTGGCTACCTAGAGGTGTCGGACAACGATGTGGCAAGCTTGGAGCCCCTCGCCGGGCTCGACCAGCTCGTGTGGTTGGGTGCGGCCCGCATGCCGAACGTCACGGACCTGAGCCCACTGGAGGGCAGGAGCCTCACCTATCTGTGGTTGAACGGATCCAGCGGCATCGAGGACTTCTCGCCCATCGCTGGCATGACGAGCCTCACCAGCTTGTTGGTGGGTGGTACGCAGTTCGACGACGAAGACCTGACCATGGTCGCGTCGTTCCCTGCTCTGGGTCGCCTCCAACTGTGGGCCAATGCGGGCATCAGCGATCTGAGCCCCATAGCCGACCTGCCCATATGGGATCTCGACATAGGTGCGACATCCGTGACGGACCTATCGCCGATCCACAGCTGGAGCGAGTCCCTCCAGTCGCTCCGCGCCTACGGCCTGGGTTTGGGTGATTCCGACATCGCCTTCCTGGAGGACTTCACCGACCTCTCGCTTCTGTGGCTAGATGACAACGTCCTCACCGACATCGCCCCCCTGGTCGCCAACGCGGGTATCGGTCAAGGGGATGTGGTGCAGATCCAAGGCAACTGCCTCGACCTGGGGCCAGAGTCGGCCGCCTCCGAACAGATCGACGAGCTGGTTGGTAGGGGTGTCGAGGTGACGTTCGAACCTCAGGGGACCTGCTGAGCCACGTCCGGGCTTGAAGAGCGGCGTTCCCCGGAGCTTTGGATGCTGAACGCGGCGGAAGCGGTTTACGATCCGCTTCCGCCGCGCAGTTTCGAGGGGTTCAGAACGCGTTGATGCCGGTTATGTGCCTGCCCAGCACGAGGGTGTGCACGGTGTCGGTGCCCTCGTAGGTAGCCACGGTCTCGAGGTTGAGCATGTGCCTTATCGCCGCGTACTCGGTGGTGATGCCGTTGCCGCCCAGCAGGTCGCGGGCGGACCGCGCGACGGCCAGCGCGGAGCGGCAGTTGTCGCGCTTGGCGAGCGAGACGCGGGTCGGGTGGTCCTGGCCCTCCTCCTTGAGCCGGCCGAGACGGTAGGCGAGCAGGCCGCCCTTCGTGATCTCGGACAGCATGTCGGCCAGCTGCGACTGGACGATCTGCTTGCTGGAGAGGGGGTCGCCGAACACGGTGCGGTCTGCGGTGTAGGCCGTGGCCTCGTCGAAGCACGCCTGCGCCGCCCCCAGCACGCCGAAAGCTATGCCGAAGCGCGCCTGGTTGAGGCACGAGAGGGGGCCGCGTAAGCCGGCGACCTCGAGCCGGTTGGCGGCCGGTACCACGACCTCGTCCAGGTACAGCTCCGAGGTAACCGAGGCGCGCATCGAGGCCTTCGTCTTTATGTCGACGGCGCTGAAACCGTCGCGGTCCGTCTCGACGACGAAGCCGAGGATCTCGCCGCTCTCCTCGTCCTTCGCCCATACGATCGCCACGTGGGCGCGCGAGCCAGACGTGATCCAGCGCTTGACGCCCGTGATGACGTACTCGTCACCCACCTTGCGGCAGCGCGTGCGCATGGAGCCGGGGTCCGAACCGGCGTCCGGCTCCGTCAGGCCGAAGCAGCCGATCGCCTCACCCGATGCCAGGCGCGGCAGCCATTCGTCCTTCAGGGCGTCCGAAGCCCATCTCAGGATGGGGTACATGACGAGGCTGGACTGGACGCTGACGAACGAGCGCATGCCAGAGTCCACGTACTCGATCTCGCGGCACACAAGGCCGTAGGCGCTGTAGCTCGCTTCGGCGCCGCCGTAGCGCTCGGGCAGCGTGACCCCGAGGGCCCCGATGTCGCCGAAGCGCTTGGGCAGGTCCTCGGGGAAGACCCCCTCCAGCCACCACTCGCCCACGTGCGGCAGCAGCTCGGAGCGCACGTAGTCGCGCACGCTGTCGCGGATCATGCGCTCCTCCGGCGAGTAGAGCGCGTCCAGGTCGTAGAAGTCCTTGAGGGACGGCGCTGCGGCGCCGGTCCTTGTCGTCACGGTGGTCATCTCGGCTCCAAGCCGGGCGCCCGGCTCAGGCGTCCCCGAAAAGCTTCTTGAGCGCGTCCTCCTTCGAGGTCCGCTTGGCCGGATGATACCTAGTGCCGTCCTGCGTGACGCGGGCGTCGGCCAGCAGCGAGCTGAGGGCGGACTCGATCGTGTCTATGGCCAGCTCCTCGAAGTGCCGCTCGTCTATGTACTGCTGGATCTGACGCACGGTCGCGCCCTTCGCGCCGCTGGACTCGATGGCCTCCAGGACCCAGGCGTCAACCGTCATGCGCCATTTTACGCAGCTTCCAGCGGTCTCCAGGGTGACCGGAAGCCGGCGCGGTAGCTGTTTGGGGGCATCGTCAGCGGTGAACCGCGCCCACCTTGCCGCGGTCCTCGGTAGATGAGTATGCGACCTGCTCGCCGGCCTTCACCTCTGCCCACGTGATCTCGTCATCCATGCTCACCACCTTCACGGGGCAGGCAGGCACGCAGGCGTCGCAACCCACGCAACGTTCGGGGTCGAGTATCAGCTGACCGCCGTCCGGCCCCAGCTCGCGTCGCAGGGCGTCCGTAGGGCAGGCCTTGGTGCACAACGGGCAGAGTATGCAGCCGTCTGCTACCCGCGGCAGCCGGAACGGGACCAGCGTCTCGGGCGCGGGGTCCGCCAGGCGCAGGGCCGCGACCTTCTTCGAGTGCTCCTTCGGCATGTCGACGAGGCCCGGCTCGGCGTCGCCGGCCGGCAGCAGCCGTTCGATGGGGCCGAGCGCGTCGGCGGCCACCTGGCTCGCCTCCCTCAAGCCACCCGTAAGCATCTCGCGTCGGCTGATGCGCCTGCCGGGATCGACCTGGTCGAGGCGGTCCGTCTTGGTCACGTTCACGGTGAGATTCCGACCAAGCGTCTCTGCCAGGCGGCCCGCTTCGTCCGCGGTATCGGCCACGGCGGCGGGGACGCTCGGGCCCCCTATGCGGCAGTTCGCGCAGTCGCCGCGCGCCAGGTTCGCCGCCCCGTCTCTGCCTGCCAGCTGGAGCATGTCCATGGCCGAGAGCTTGGCGAGGCACTCGACGCTCTGCGCGCTTCCCTTCACCTGCGAGCACCTGACCGGAGCGGCGGAGGCCAGGCTGACCCGCTGCTCGAGCGCCTCTGACGGGCACGCCCTCACGCACAGCCCGCACCCCGTGCAGTCGACAGGGTCTATCTCGATGCGCATGCCGACTATCCGCACGGCGTCGTGAGGGCAGGCGTCGACGCATTCCCTGCAGGCGATGTTGGAGGCGCGGGTGACGACGAGGCAGCGTTCCGGCTCGTAGCGCGGGGTCACGTCGACCGTGCGGAAGACGAGGTTGAGGAGGTCGTCGATCCCGGCCATGCCGAACCTACCTGCGGGTCGCGAAACCGGCCAGCTCGAGCCGCTGCGGCGACAGCGAGTCGTGGTAGAGCGTGGCGTCCAGGTAGGCGTCGAAGGTCTCGAAGTCGATCTGCTGCTTCTGGTCGGAGAGCGCGACGGCCGGGTTCGGGTGCACCTCGACCATGATGCCGTCCGCGCCTACCGCCAAGCCGGCCTTGGTGAGCGCCACGAGCAGGTCGCGCCTGCCGCCGGAGTGGGTAACGTCGACGAGGACCGGCAGGTGGGACTCGAGCTTGGCGAGGGCCACGGCCGAGACGTCAAGGGTGTTGCGCGTGTACCGCTCGAACGTGCGTATGCCGCGCTCGCAGAGGATCACGGCGTGGTTCCCCTCCGACATCAGGTACTCGGCCGCCATCAGCCACTCCTCGACCGTCGCCGACAGGCCGCGCTTGAGCAGCACCGGCTTCTTGCTCCTGCCGACTGCCCTCAGCAGGTGGAAGTTCTGCATGTTCCTGGCGCCGACCTGCAGGAGGTCGACGTACTCGTCGAACATGTCGACGTCCCGTGCGCTGACGATCTCGGAGACGAAGAAGAGCCCGTGCGCGTCGCACGCCTCCCGGCCGATGACGAGGCCCTCCTCGCCAAGGCCCTGGAAGCTGTACGGGTCGGTGCGCGGCTTGTATGCGCCGCCCCGGAACAGGCTCACCCCGCGGGCAGCCACGCGCTCGGCGACGGCGAAGGTCTGCTCACGCGACTCGATGGCGCACGGTCCTGCGATCAGGACGGGTGGCCGGCCGCTTCCCACCTCGACGTCTCCTACCCTGACGATCGTGTCGTCCGGGTGCTGGTCGCGTGACATGAGGTAGTGGCGCTTCTCGCGGCTCTGCGAGAGCTGCATGCTCGCCTGGAACACCTGCTTGAAGAGGCTCTTCACCGTGGCGTCGTCGAACGGGCCGCGGTTGGCGGCGACGAGCATGTCGAGCATCTGCTGCTCGCGCACCGGGTCGTACTGGGAGGCGCCGGCGGCGGCCTGAAGGCTGCCTACCTCGGAGGCAAGCCTCGCGCGTTCGGAGAGCAGTTCGAGCAGCCTGAGGTTCAGGTCGTCAATACGTGCTCGAAGGCTCCGTACCTTCTCTGGCATCCCTGATACTACGCTGGCTGAACCTGACGACCACGACAGTGAGCTCGAAGAGCGCGATTAGCGGGATGGCGACGAGGGCGAGGTTGAACGGGTCGCCGGTAGGCGTGATGACGGCCGCGAGCGCCATGCCGCCGACTATCGCCCAACGCCTGCTCTTCACGAGCGCCGCATGGTTGATGAGGCCGATGCGGGCGAAGAGGAACCCGAGCACGGGCATCTCGAACATGAGCCCGAACATGCCCATGAGCATGAGGATCGTCGCTATGTACTTGCCGATCGATAGCAGGCCGACTGCCTCGCTGCCGAGGAAGCCGAGGAGCACCGGGATCGTGAACGGCAGCACGACGTAGTAGGCGAACGCCGCGCCGACGGCGAACGCCAGCACGCCGAACAGGACGAACGGCATGGCGTAGCGCCGCTCCTCGGGGAAGAGGCCGGGGGCGATGAAGCCCCAAACCTGACCGATTATCACGGGCGACGCGAGCACTATGCCGAAGAACGCGGCGATCTGCATCGAGACCGTGAACGGCTCGAGGACGTTGAAGTAGTTCAACGTCATCGCCGCCGGCAGCGGCTGTTTCAGCCAGTCGAGTATGGCGAAACGGAAGATGAACGCCACGCTCGAGCCGACGACCCAGGCTGCCAGCGCTATGAAGAGCCGCTTGCGCAGCTCCTCGAAGTGCTCGATGAGCGTCACGTGGCTGCGGGCCTATCGACCTTGGGCTCTAGGCGCTCTCGCCGTTGCCGCTGCCGGCCTCGGCGGTCTTCGCCGCCGGCTGTGACGCCGCCTGCGCGGTGGGCTGCGCCGAGGCCGCCGACACCGTCGCGCCCTTGGCGGGCTCGTCATCGTCGTCGGACTCGATGTCCTTGCGCATGTCCCTTATCCCCTTGCGGAACTCGCGGACGGACTGGCCTAGGCCCTTCGCCATGTCTGGCAGGCGCCGCGGCCCGAAGATGAGCAGGACCAACACGAGGATGATCAGCAGCTCCATGATTCCTATGGACCCGATCCTGGGCATATAGAGGCCTCCAGCCCGATGCTAGCAGGACGCGGGCGGCTGGTGGGGTCGTCGAGAGCGCCTGGAGCACGGTTCGCCTCGGCGCGTCACCCCACACGGCCGGGCTCGGGGCCCGAGGCGCGCGTGAAGACGCGGGAGCGCAGGTCCTCCGGTGGGCGCGCATATTCGGAGTTATCCCCGTCCTGGACGGCCTTGACTCGGGATGAAGCGACATGCTAGCTTTGCTATTCGGGTTTGCGGCTCGGCTGCCACCCTAGCTCAATCGGTAGAGCATCCGACTTGTAATCGGA
>CAZMFX010000068.1:0-13547 GCA_964565625.1 uncultured bacterium | reverse complement strand
GGTCCGACCTCGTCCCTCGGGCGCGGCTGGGGCCGGGGGCCGGTGCCGGGGTCCGACCGCTGCTTCCGCGCCCCGCGCGGCCCCGCGGCCGCCGGCCGTGGGCCGGAAGCGCTCTAGTGTACGAACCCGGTTACCGACCAGCCGCTCGGCACCGGGAAGGAGTCGACGCCCAGGACGTCCATGAACAGCTCGCCCTCCAGGCGCATCAGCGTTGCGTAGCCGTTCATCGCCGCCTGTAGAGCGGCCATGGACTCCTCGTTCAACGAAGCAGTCGTCGGGTAGAACTGGAGGTCGACGCGCGCGGTGTCGCCCGCCGCTATCGGTACCGGGCTCATGTCCTCGACGGCCACGGGCCAGCCGCCGAGCATCAACGTGAGCTCCTTGCCATGCAGGAAGTAGCCGATGTCACCAGGGTTGCTCGCGAGAAGCACCACCTGGGCGACGGGGACGCCGGGGCTCAGCTCGTAGACGCGGCTCGCCTGCTCGTCGAGGCTCAGGAGCGGCGCCTGGGCAGTCCGGCGCGCGAAGGTAGAGCCGGACAGCAGCACGCGGGAGCGCGTCTCGAAGGCGTAAGAGGCCGAGCTGAAGCGGATGCTGCCCTCGATGCTGAACTCGAGCGGCCTGTCGACGAACGCGCGCGCCGCGGCCACGAAGAGCTCGTTCCTGTTCGCGAGGTCCGTCGTCACGAGGAAGGCCACCGGCGCCGTCGCGCCGGGCTCGAGGAACACGTCAGGGGCTATCGCGCCGCGAACCGCGCGGACGCCCTCGAGGAAGACGTCGTATGTGATCGACTCGATCTTCACCGGGTACTGGTTGGGGTTCATCACGAGGGTGCCGACGGTCATCTCGAGTAGCGCGCCGGCGCCGGGCGGATCGAACCTCTCGATGGAGGTCTGGCCCGGCACCAGCTCGAACACCGGGGGCAGGATGTCCTCTATCTGCTCTGTCCGCCTGATCTCGGTCCTCGGCGCGCATGCGGAGAGGACTGCCGCCGCGACCGCGAAGAAGACGAGAGCGAGCGCCCTGCGTTTCACGGCAGAAGTCTATCAGCGCCCGCACGGCCGCCCCGCGGGGCGAAGGGGAGCAGCGCGCAAACGAAGAACACGGTGGCGAGCCCGTAGCCGAAGGTCGCCAGGCTGCCGAGGCGCACGGGCGTCTGAGCCAGCAGATGGTTGTAGAGCACGACGGGCAGCGCCAGGTAGACGACGGCCGTCAAGGCAGGCGTGATGGCGGCGAGCCATGGCCGCCCAGAACAGAGCGACCTGGCGAGGAAAGTACCGACCAGGAAGAGCAACGCGCCGGACGCGGCGAAGACGATGGTGGCTGTCGAGCCGATGCCGGCGCGACGGCCGGCGTCGACGACGAGGACAACGTGCACGAGCAGCGGAAGGTGAGCGACCGTCGTGAGCGCAGCCATGCGCCGCCTGCCGAGTACCACGCGCAGGAGCGCGCCGACGCCCAGGCCGGCGACGACCATCAAAGCACCGAGGCGCACGAGCACTACATGACCTCCCTGACCATCACCGCGCGGCTGCGCCGTGCCAGCTCCGCCCGCAGCCTCGCGGCCCATGGCGCGCTCAGGTCTGGGTCGGCCTCAAGCATCTTCTTGGCGAGCTCCCTCGCCCTCTCGATTATCTGACCGTCTGACACGAGGTCGCCGACCGTCAGCTCCGGGAGCCCCGACTGCCGCGTGCCTCGGAGGTCGCCGGGGCCCCTCAGCTCCAGGTCGAGCTCGGCCACCTTGAAACCGTCAGCGTGCTTGACGAGCGCCTCTAGCCGCTTGCGGGTCTTGCGGCTGGCGTCTCCGGCGACCAGCAGGCACCAGCTCGCGTGCGCGCCGCGCCCCACTCGCCCGCGGAGCTGGTGCAGCTGGGACAGCCCGAAGCGCTCTGCGTTCTCGACGACCATCACCGTCGCGTTCGGCACGTCTACCCCTACCTCTATCACCGTCGTGGAGACGAGCACGTCTGTCTCGTGGGCCCTGAAACGGTCCATGACGGCGTCCTTCTCCGCCTGAGGCATGCGCCCATGGAGCATGTCGCTCCTCACCGTCTCCGGCAGCACCTGCTGAAGGTCCTCGTAGAGCCGCGTGGTGGCGAGGACCTCGTCTAAGGCCTCGCTCTCCTCTATCAGCGGCGTGACGACGTATACCTGCCTGCCCTCCGCCACCTGCTCAGCGGCGAAGCGGTAGACCTCGTGCCGCTTCGATGCCGTCACCAGGCGCGTCGTGACGGGCGTCCTTCCAGGGGGCAGCTCGTCGATGACCGTCAGGTCGAGGTCGCCGTAGAGCGTGAGCGCGAGAGACCGGGGTATGGGAGTGGCCGACATGACGAGCACGTCTGGCACCCCACGGACGAGCTTGCGGCGCTGAGCGACGCCGAACCGGTGCTCCTCGTCGACGACCGCGAGGCCGAGGTCCCTGAACTCCACGCCTTCCTGGATGAGCGCGTGCGTCCCGACAGCCACGTCAGACTCGCCAGACAGCAGGCGCTGTCGCGCCGCGGCGCGCTCTCCCGCCGTCATCGCCCCGGTAAGCAGCTCCGTGCGCAGCCCGAGCGGGAACAGGTAACGCTGCAGGTTCGCGAGGTGCTGGCGCGCGAGTATCTCGGTCGGCGCCATGAGAGCCGCCTGCCTACCTCCGCGGACGGCGACGTACATGGCCGCGGCCGCCACCGCCGTCTTCCCCGACCCTACGTCTCCCTGCAGGAGTCGCGCCATCTGCCTCGGCGCCGCCATGTCCGCCAGGATCTCGTCCAGGGCGGACCGCTGCGCGCGGGTAAGCTCGAACGGGAGGACGGAAGCGAAGCGCTCGAGGTCCTCTGGTGCGGCAGGCTGACTCTTGCCGAGTCGCGTGGGGTCTCGGCTCTTGAGCACCGCCAGCTCGAAGAACAGGAAGTCGTCGAACTTGAGCCTGCGCATGGCGCCCGCCAGCTCTGCCTCGTCGGCAGGGAAGTGCGCTCCGCGCCATGCGGCGTCGAGGGAGACGAGCTCGTTGTCGGTCAGCCATGGCCTTGGCAGGTGGTCGGGAAGCGTTGGCAGCGCTTCGAGGAGCTGCATGACGGACCGCCGCACGTACGCCTGGCTTGTGCCTGGGTTCGTCTTGTAGACGCCGACTATGCGGCCGAAGGATAACGACGCCTCGTCATCGTCGACCTCGAAGCCGCTCACGGTCAGCTCCAGGCGGCCGCCTTGACGCCTCACCCTGCCGCTCAGGACGACGTCGATGCCGGGGTACAGCTGCTTCTCGAGCCATGGCTGGTTGAACCACACGGCAGAGAAGCGTCGCCCGCCCGCACCCTCGACGTAGGCGCGTAAGACATGCAGGCCGCGCCTACTGCGGTTGGCGCTCCGGCTGAGGACCCTGCCGGTGACCGTGGCAGTCTGACCGTCCTCGAGCGCTTCAACGGACGGCAGCACGCGCCTGTCCTCGTAGCGACGAGGTAGGTACATGAGCAGGTCGCGGTACGTGCGGATACCCAGGTCGCCGAGCTTCTTGGGCGCCTGAGCGCCCAGCGCGACGGCGCGGGAGGACAGCGCCTCGTCCAGGAGGTCGGTGACTTCCGTCGCCGGCGCGGTCGGCCGGCTGGGGCTGCTGCTCCGCACATGAAGAGTCTACTAACCCTCCTATGTTGCCTGGCTCGCCCGTCGAAGCTATGCTCGAACCCGTCACCGTCGGTGAAATCCCTCACTTGGAGCCATGCTCCGTCCGGCGGGCATGGGAGAGGTAGCTATGAAGAGACTGTTCGCTTGTCTGTCCGTCCTCCTCGTCGTCGGCTTCGCGGCCGCGCAGGACCTCGAGGGCCGGACGATCATCGTCGGCTCCGACACCACGTACCCGCCGTTCGAGGTGGTGAACGAGCAGGGCGAGATAGTAGGTTTCGACGTCGACGTCGTCGCCGCCATCTGCGAGCGCATCAACTGCGTCTCGGAGTTCCAGACGACAGCGTGGGACGGCATCTTCCCTGCCCTGGCACAGGGCGAGTTCGACATGGTCGCCTCGGGCGTTTCGATAACGCCGGAGCGTGACGAGATCGTCGACTTCACCGACCCGTACCTCGTGGTCAACCAGGCGATAACCACGCGCGTCGAGGACGCCTCGCTCACGGAGGCCGACTTCACGGACGAAGGCAGCAACCTGGTGCTGGGCGCCCAGTTGGGCACGACGAACGCAGCGTTGGGCGAGGAGATGGTTGGTGCCGACCGCCTCCGCCTCTACGACACCTTCAACTCGGCCGTGCAGGCGCTGCTGAACGGCGATGTCGACGGCGTGATAATCGACGGCGTCACGGCGCAGGCGTTCGCGCAGCAGTACGCAGGCGACCTGGTCGTCGAGATCAGCGGCCTGTCCAGCGACCCGCTCGGCCTGGTCTTCCCAGAGGGCGACCCGCTGGTTGACGTCTTCAACCAGGGCCTCGCCCAGATCAAGGAGGACGGCACGCTGGACGCGCTCATCCAGGAGTGGTTCGGCAGCGCAGAGTAACGCCTTCTCGTCCCTCTCGAAGCCCGCGGGGCCGGCTCCTGTAGCCGGCCCCGCTACTTCTTTCGTTGGCCGATGCGCCCGAGTCAAGTTAGCCTTAGGCACCTGTGAGCCGACAGAACCCCGCCCCGCGGCAGGCCGGTGGCCCGCTCAGGCGCATGCGCCCGAGCTACATCGTGCTGCTAGCGCTGCTTCCGCTCGTCGTCTACCTCTTCGTCAGCGACATCGACTACAGAGCGGCGCTCAAGTTCCTCCTGCCTGGGCTGCAGTACACGATAACTGTGACCATCCTCGGTTACGCTCTCGCCGCCACGCTAGGGCTGATATTCGCGCTGCTGCTGCTGCTCGGGCCGGGTGAGCGGACTTCGCGCAACTACGCCGTGCTCGCAGCGGTCGCGCTCGCCGTCGGCGGCTCCTTCTTCCTCTTCACCCCGGACACACACCTCGTGCTCGCGGGAGAGGCGGAGGGCAGGGTCGCCATCGTGCGGGGCACGCCGGGGCGCGTCATCGAGCAGATCCAGGACGGCACGTACCAGGAGGGGGCCGCCGAGCGCAGGTTCCTCAGCGCGCTCGACACGGAGGCCTCGCTCGGATACCTGGAGGAGGGGCGCGTCACGGCGGTCCTGCTGCCGCCAGACCAGGTGCCTGCCGGCCTCCCGGAGCTGTGGCGTTTCTCGTTCCTGCCGGACTCTGCACGCAACCCTGGTCTCCTGGCGATAGGGCTGGGCATAGCGCTCGGCCTGCTGGCCTTCGCGGGCTGGCAGACCGGGAACCACCCGCTCGCGGTGTTCGCCGAGCTCTACGTCGACCTGGTGCGCGGCGTGCCCATGCTGGTCGTCATCCTCTTCATAGGCTTCGTGATACCCGGCGCGCTGCGCGACCTGACGGGCGGCCGCATAGTCATAAGGGACGACCTCCTGCGTGGCGTCCTCGCCATCGCCATCGGCTACGCCGCGTACATGGCCGAGATCTTCAGGGCCGGCATCGAGGCGATCCCCAAGGGCCAGTTGGAGGCGGCGAGGAGCGTCGGCCTCACCGCTGGACAGACCGCACGGTTCGTCGTCCTGCCGCAGGCCGTGCGCATCGTGCTGCCGCCCCTCGGCAACGAGTTCATAGCCATGCTCAAGGACACGGCACTGCTGTCTGTCATTGGCGTTGGCGACGTGACGCAGAAGGCCCGTGAGCTGGGCGCCGCCACGCTCAACCTCTTCCCGCCGTACAACAGCGCGGCCGTCCTGTACATCGCGCTCACTCTCGCCGCCTCCAGCCTGCTCAAGTCGCTCGAGAGACGTACGGCGTGGACGCGCTGAGCCGGACTCAGGGCAGGCACGTCTCCCCTTCCGAGCATTCCGCGGCGGTCGCCGACATAGACGTCTCTGCACTGGCGCACAACCTTGAGCTGATCAGGTCGCACCTCGCGGTCGGCGTCGACGTCATGGCGATCGTGAAGGCGAACGCGTACGGCCACGGCCTGCCGGAAACCGCCATGCACCTGCGGGAGTTGGGCGTTGGGCGTTTCGGCGTCGCCACGCCGGAAGAGGCGCTCAGGCTAAGGGGAGGCGGCGTCGACGGTGAGGTTCTCCTCCTCTCGCCCGTCTACGAGCCTCAGGTGATCCGCGAGCTGTGCTCGGTTGGGATCACGCTCACAGCTCCCGGCCCCGAAGCCGTGGAGGCCGTTGCGGCCGCCGCACCCGCTGCCGGCGCGAAGGTGCACCTGAAGCTTGA
This sequence comes from uncultured bacterium, assembly GCA_964565625.1. Lineage (GTDB taxonomy): Bacteria > Deinococcota > Deinococci > Deinococcales > Trueperaceae > DASRWD01. The sequence goes on along the minus strand of CAZMFX010000068.1, from coordinate 7,345 downwards.
CACTGGCATGGGCCGCATAGGCGCGGTCGACCCGGGCGCTGCCGCCAGACTCGCGATCGCCGCGGACCGCACGCCAGGCGTCGAGGTGACGGGCACGTTCACGCACCTCCACTCGGCGGAGGTCGAGGACGAGAACCATACGCTGATGCAGCTCGACCGCTTCGACCGGTCGCTGGCGGCGATCCGGGCCGCGGGCGTCGAGCCCGGGCTCAGGCACGTCGCCAACTCGGCCGGGCTCTTCGGCTTCCCGGACCACCAGCTCGACGTCGTGAGGCCCGGCATCGTCCTCTACGGGTACTACCCCGGACCGGTCACAGAGCGTCTCGCGCCCGGCCTCAGGCAGGTGATGCGCCTTACCGCGCCCGTGAGCTTCGTCAAGAGAGTGTCACCGGGCACGACCGTGTCCTACGGCGCATCCTGGCGGGCCGAGCGCGAGACGGTGATCGCCACTGTCCGCGCCGGCTACGCGGACGGCTACATGCGTTCTCTCTCCGGCAGGGCAGCCGTGGGGTTCGAAGGCCACAGGCTCGAGGTGCTCGGACGCATCTGCATGGACCAGTTGATGGTGGACGCCACGGGCGTAGACGTAGGGATAGGCGACAGGGTCGTGCTGTGGGGCCCCGGCGGGCCTGGAGCCGACGCGCTGGGGGAGTCGATAGGCACCGTTTCGTACGAGATGCTTACAGGGGTCGCGGCCCGCGTCGGCAGACGCTATGTCGAAGGCCTGTGAGGTGCGCTCCTTGTGACAGTGGGGCTGCCAGGGCTCAGCGTGTCTCCGCCGCGGCCTCCGGCGCTCCGTGCATCGCCTGCTCGAGCTCCGGGTCTGCTCGCGAGCACATGACGCTTATCACGCGGCGCCCGTCCGCCTGCTCGACCTCGAAGCGCATGCCGGAGTATGTGACCGTCTCGCCCGGCTCAGGGATATGGCCGAGCTCGTCGATCATGAAGCCGGCTAGCGTGTCGTAGTCGCCGTCCTCGTCGAACTCGAGGCCTAGGGCGGAACCGATGTCCTGCAGGTTGGCGGAGCCGAGGAGGCGGTAGCTGCCGTCGTCGAGCATCGAGATGTCGGCCTCCTCGTCCTCGTCCGTCTCGTCGTAGATCTCGCCCGTTATCTCCTCGATGATGTCCTCGAGCGTGATGACGCCCGCGGTGCCGCCGAACTCGTCGACAACGACGGCGAAGTGGCTCTTGCGCACGCGCATGTCGCGCAGGAGCGCCGCGACCGAGAGGGTCTCTGGGACGAACTGCACCTGCGTCATGAGCTCGGCGACACGCGCCTCGTCTATGGGGCCGCCGTTCTCCAGGTACTTGAGCAGGTCACGCGCGTAGGCTACGCCCCTGACGTTGTCTATCGTCTCGCTGTAGACCGGCAGGCGGCTGTAGCCGTGCTCGCGCACGAGGGCAAGCAGGTCGCGCAGCGTCGCCTCCTCCGCGACGCCTACAACGTCGACGCGGGGCGTCATCACTTCTCTGACGACGGTCTCCTCGAGGTCTATGACTCCGCGGATCATCTGCTGCTCCTGCGCCTCCAGCACGCCGGACTCGCCGGCGTTGCGCAGCAGCTCCCGCAGCTCGTCCTCGGACATCTGCGCGCTCAGGCTCGGCTCGATGCGGAAGAGCCGCAGCACGCCCTTCGTCAGCCACGTGAAGAGCGCGCCGACCGGGTAGATGACGATCGACAGCAGATAGACCGGTCTTACCACCGCGCGCGCCATGCCGATAGGGTTCCGCAGCGCGACCGAACGCGGGATGATCTCGCCGAAGAGCAGGACGGCGAGTACCGCGCCAACCGCGCCGTAGAAGACAGCCAACCACGGCGACAGCAATGTACCGGCGGAAAGCTGCAGCGCCGTCACGACGGCGAGCGCCGTGAGGGCAACGTCGGATACGGTCCTCACGATCAGCAGCGTCGAGACGAAGCGCTGCGGATCGCGCTCGAAGAGGGCAAGCGCTCCGTTGCCTTCGTCGCGACCCTCCCAAAGCTGCCGCAGACGCCACTCCGAGAGCGATCCCATGGCGGCCTGGCATGCCGAGGCGAAAGCGGACACTAGCAAGAGAGCCAGCAACACCGCCGCGCGGCCCAAGCCGAGACCGGCCGGTAGCGCCGCGCTCACCGACTCTTGTGCTGCCGCGTTGCTTATGGCGAGGGTAACCAGGAGCGTCGCCGAAGCGACAAGAAAGCGCCTCGGACTCGGAGGTTCGTCCATCAAGCTAGCGGGGATTGTAGCACAGCCGGCGGACGCCTCCTGGTCATTCGAGCGACCCGCGGTAGCCGACCGGGGCGGGGGTATGCTCGTCAACCGATATGTCCCTTATCGTCATCGAGGGCCCGATCGGCGTCGGCAAGACGAGCCTTGCCCGCATACTCGCCGAGAGGCTCTCAGCCCGCCTCCTGCTCGAGGTGGTGGAGGAGAACCCGTTCCTGGCGCGCTTCTACGAGGACAAGGAGCGCTACGCTTTCCAGACGGAGGCGTTCTTCCTGCTGTCGCGCTTCAAGCAGCACGCAGAGCTCTCGCAGGCGCCCCTCTTCCAGCGTCACACGGTGGCCGACTACCTCTTCGACAAGACGTTCCTCTTCGCTTCCCTCAACTTGCGGGGCGACGAGTTCGACCTCTACCGCACGCTCTTCGACCAGCTCCGGACCCGCCTGCCTGACCCCGACCTGACCGTCTACCTCAGGGCCGAGCCCGACCTGCTGCTGAGGCGCATCGCCAAGCGCGGCCGCGAGTTCGAGAACGACATGAGCGCGGACTACCTGGCCAGGATCGGCGCAGCGTACGACGAGTACTTCGACGCTGCCCCGTTCCCGGTCGAGGTCGTCGAGGCGTCGACCGTCGACTTCGTCGAGCTGACGAGCGACAGGGACGAGCTGGTCGAGAGGGTGCTCGGAAGGCTGGAGGCGGTCACGTCGTGACGGCGGGAGACCCACAGCGCGGGCTCTTCGTCGCGGTAGCGGGGAACATAGGGGCAGGCAAGTCGACGCTAACTCGCATCCTCTCAGAGCGTTACCACCTGTCGCCGGTCTACGAGGCCGTCGACGAGAACCCCTACCTGGCCGACTTCTACGGCGACATGCGCCGCTACGCCTTCCAGTCGCAGGTCTTCTTCCTGGCGGCGCGCCTCAGGCAGCACCTGCGCGAGGTGAACCCTGGCCGCCGCGTCATCCAGGACCGCACGGTGTACGAGGACGCGAACGTCTTCGCCCGCCTCCTGGCGGACGACGGGCAGCTCGACCGGCGCGACCACGCCAGCTACACCCTCCTGTACGACGCCGTCGCCTCCGCGCTGCGGCCGCCCGACCTCCTCATCTACCTGCGGGCGTCGCTGCCGACGCTGCGCTCCCACATACGCCAGCGCGGACGAGACTACGAGGCAGACATCGACGACGCCTACCTCGAACGCCTCGGCGAGCTGTACGAGCGCTGGATCGAGGACTACTCGCTCTCACCCGTCGTCGCCGTACCCGCAGACGACCTCGACTTCGCGCACGACGAGAGGGACCTCGCGCTCGTCCTCGACCTCCTGGAGCGCAACGGGCTCACGCCGCCGGTCGTCAGGTAGCGGGTCGACATGAGGCTCACCCGACTGCTGGCAGAGGCACGCGATGCCGCTCCCGAGCTCTGGCCAGACGCGAGTGACGGGCCCCCCGGCGATCCCGAGGTGAGTTCCGTGGTGCAGGACCACAGGCGGGTTTCGCCGGGAGCGCTGTTCGTCGCCCGGCGGGGCGAGAGATTCGACGGCCACGATCACGTGGCCGCAGCCGTCGAGGCGGGGGCAGTCGCGATCGTCGGCGACAGGGCCCCCGACCTCGTCGGCGCTGACGACCTGGGCGTCCCGTACGTGCGAGCCCTCGACGCGAAGCGGGCCATCCCCTACCTGGCCGCAGCGCTGCACGGGCACCCTTCCCGGCACATGAGCGTCCACGGCGTCACCGGGACGGACGGCAAGACGACGACGAGCTTCCTGCTGGCGCACCTGCTCGGGGCTCGCCACAGCACAGGGCTCATAAGCACGGCGGCCGTGCGGTTGGGCGACGAGGCGCTGAGGCTTGAAGGCCACTTCACCACGCCGGAAGCGCCGGAGGTTCAGGCGCTGCTCGCCCGCTTCCGGGACGCCGGCGCGACGCACGCGGTCCTGGAATCGAGCTCCCACGGCTTCTCCCAGCACCGTCTGGACGCCGTCCATTACGAGGTCGGCGTCGTCACCAACCTGTCGCCCGAGCACCTCGACCACCACGGGACGCTCGAGGCGTACATAGAGGCGAAGGCCACGCTGGTGAAGCGCGCCAAGTGGGCCGTTCTCAACCGCGACGACGAGCACTGGCCTGAGTTCGAGCTGGCGGCGCGCCAGGCGGGCGCGAGCGTCGTCACCTACGGTGAGTCAGGGGGCTCCGACGTCCGCTTGCTCGACGTCACTGACGCACAGGGCTCCCTCGAGATCGAGCTCGACGCCTTCGGGGAGCTGTGCGCTGCGCGCCTGCCGATGGTCGGGCGCTACAACGCGTGGAACGCCGCCGCGGCGCTGGCTGCAGCACACCTGGCAGGGGTGAAGACGAATGCCGCGCTGCCGTCGCTAGGGACGTTCGGCGGCGTGCCCGGTCGCATGCAGGTGATCGCGAGCGAGCCCTTCACCGTCATCGTCGACTTCGCTCACACGCCGCCCGCGCTCGCCAAGGCTCTCGAGGCCGTCCGCCGCCAGGGCAGGCGAACGCTGGTCGTTGTCGGGTCTGCTGGCGAGCGCGATCCGGCCAAGCGGGCGCCGCTCGCTGGTGCCGCGGTGAAGGGCGCAGACGTAGCGGTGTTCACCGAGGAAGACAGCCGTTCGGAGCCGGTGGCCGAGATACTCGCGACGATGGCGGCCGGCGCGGAGTCCGCCGGCGGCGTGCGCGGAGAGACGTTCCATGTCGAGCCCGATCGCACGAGGGCGATAGCCCGCGCGTACGAGCTCGCCCGGCCAGGCGACCTGGTGCTGCTCGCGGGCAAGGGGCACGAGACGACCCTCGAGCGTGACGGCGAGACCCTCCCGTGGGACGAGCCGGAGCTGGCGGCCTCCTTGCTGCGGGAGCGTGCGGGTTGAAGGTTCAAGCGGGCGCGTGACGGTGCGCGCGTAATACCATCTGGCCCATGGCCTTCCGACCGCTCGACCTGATCGTCGCCAAGCGCGAGGGTCGCGAGCACTCGGAAGACGAGCTGCGCAGCCTCGTCAACGGCTTCGTGGCGGGCGAAGTCCCCGACTACCAGATGTCTGCATGGCTCATGGCCGTCTGCTGGCGCGGGATGACGCCGCGCGAGACAGCGGACCTGACGCTCGCGATGGCGGACTCGGGTGACCGGCTCGACCTCTCGGAGCTGCCGCACACGGTGGACAAGCACTCGACGGGCGGCGTAGGCGACAAGACGACGCTCGTCGTGGCTCCGCTGCTCGCGAGCCTCGGCGCGACCGTCGCGAAGATGAGCGGCCGGGGGCTCGGTCACACGGGCGGCACGGTGGACAAGCTGGAGAGCATACCGGGGTTCGACGTCGACCTCTCCGAGGAGAGGTTCAGGCGCCAGGCGCGCGAGGTCGGCGTCGTCGTCACCGGGCAATCGAAGGACCTCGCGCCGGCCGATGGGCTCATCTACGCGCTCCGCGACGCGAGCGGGACCGTAGAGTCACTACCCCTCATCGCCTCCAGCATCATGAGCAAGAAGCTGGCGGGAGGGGCGCGAAGCATCGTCCTCGACGTGAAGCTGGGCTCCGGGGCCTTCATGCGCACCGAGGAGGACGCGAGGCGGCTAGCTGAGGCTATGACGGAGATAGGCAGGCATGCCGGCAGAGAAGTTTCAGCCGTCCTCTCCAGCATGGCCGAGCCGCTCGGGTACGCGGTCGGCAACGCCATCGAGGTGATCGAGGCGATCGAGTGCCTACGTGGCGGCGGTCCTGCCGACCTGCGGGAGCTCTGCGTGACCCTCGCGGCTCAGGTCCTCCACAGCGCAGGCCTCGCGGTCGGGCGCGCAGAGGTCGAGGCTGCGCTCGACGACGGTAGAGCGTACGAACGGTTCGAGCTCTGGGTAGGCGCTCAGGGCGGCGACGTCACCGCCCTGTCCGCGTTGGAGCTCGCCCCCGACGAGGAGGCGGTACGTGCCGGCAGGTCGGGCAGGCTGGCCACGCTCGACGCCCGCGCCATCGGCGAAGCGGCCGGACTGCTCGGAGGCGGCAGGGCCCGCAAGGGCGACGCCGTTGACCACGGTGTAGGGGTGCTGCTTCACGCCAAGGTCGGCGACGAGATACGGGAGGGTGAGCCGGTGGCCACTCTCTACCACCGCCATGGTAGGGGCCTCGAAGAGGCGAGGGGCAGGGTCGCTGAGGCCATCGCCGTCGCAGATCAAGCCTCGGCGCCGCCGCTGATCGTCGCCACGGGTCTGGGCCTTCAGCGCTAGCGGTCTACAGGCCGATGTCCCTATTGCCGTGCGGGTGCAGCCCGTACGGCACGCACAGCGGGCACCCGGTATGCGGGTCCGGGATCACGTGGGCCTCGACCGCGAAGATCCGGCGCAGGTTGTCCGGCGTGACCACGCTCTCCGGTGGGCCCTCGACGACGACCTCACCCCCGGCGATGCCGACGAGATGCTGCGCGTAGCGGCTGGCGTGGTTCAGGTCGTGAAGCACCATGACGATCGTGCGGCCCTGCTCACGGTTCAGGCGCGCAAGCAGCTCGAGAACCTCGATCTGGTGGGCCATGTCCAGGAAGGTAGTCGGCTCGTCGAGGAGCAGCACATCGGTCTGCTGCGCCAGCGCCATGGCGATCCACGCACGCTGGCGTTGGCCGCCGGAGAGCGAGCTAACGGGCCTGCTCTCGAAGACCCGCATGCCCGTGATGTCGAGAGCTTCGGAGATCGCCTGCCTGTCGGCAACGGTCGTCCCTCCCAGGGCGCGGCGGTGCGGGTAGCGGCCGAAGCCGACCAGTTCGCCTACGGTGAGGCCGTCCGGAGCCTGGGGGCCCTGCGGCAGGATGGCCAGTCGCCTCGCGATCTCACGGGTTGGCATCTTGACGATCGCCTCCCCGTCGAGCAGCACGGCGCCAGCCCGCGGGTGCATGAGGCGAGCCATCGCCTTGAGCAGCGTGCTCTTGCCGCTGCCGTTGGCGCCCACCAACGCGGTCATGAGACCGGTCGGCACGGTCAGGTTCAGCTCGTCGAAGACGTGGGCCTCTTGGTAAGCGAGCGTCAGGCTCTCGGCACGTAGCTCCAGGGCCGCTGCCGGGTCGAGCGTGGGTAATCCAGATGCCATCGCTCAGGATTCTAAGCCCTTGGCGCACGGCTGACGGTCGAAGGCGGTCGAACCGCCGTCCTGCATCACCGGCCGT
>CAZMFX010000067.1:0-13583 GCA_964565625.1 uncultured bacterium | reverse complement strand
AGGTCTACCGCGGCCAGGGCGTGAGCGTGCACGACAAGCACATCGAGGTCGTGGTCAACCAGATGCTCAAGTACGTCGAGATCGAGGAGAGCGGCGACAGCGACTACCTCGATGGCCAGACCGTCGAGCGCTTCGACATCGAGGAGGCGAACCAGACCCTGATGGCGGAGGGCAAGACGCCCGCCACCTGGAAGCCGCTGCTCCTCGGCATCACCAAGGCCTCGCTCTCCACCAAGAGCTGGCTGTCGGCCGCCTCGTTCCAGCACACGACCCATGTGCTCACCGAGGCCGCCCTGGCAGGCAAGGTCGACGATCTCGTCGGCCTGAAGGAGAACGTCATCCTCGGCCGCCTGGTCCCGGCAGGCACGGGCCTCGACGCGATCCGCAAGACCCGCGTCGCCGACGAGCGCACCCTCGCCAAGCTGGCGGAGAAGCGCCCGGCGGAGGAGGCACCAGCCGCGCAGCGTCCAGCGGAGCGCGTCCCTGCCCAGCAGCCGGAGGCGCGCGGGTAAGGTCTCAGGACCGAAAGCCGCGCTTCAGTAGGGCGCGTCCGTAAAGGGCGCGCCCTTCCTCATGGAGGAGTGGTGGGAGCGGTGGCTCGAGAGGAGATCTTGGTGGGAGGGCCAGCGGTATCCAGCCCCCGAGCGCGACGCCAGGAGTCCCCGTCCCGCGGACACCCATGTGCCCGCGTGACCATGACCCACTGCGTTACGCTCGGCGCGTGCTCGTCGCGTTCGATCCTGGCCGGAACGTGGGTGTCGCGTACGTGTCGCGCTCGGGGACGCTTGAGCGGCACGTGATCGTCAGCCCGGCTGAGGCGCCGACGGTGCAGGTGCCCCAAGGCGCGACGGTGCTCGTGGGCAACGGCACTGGCAGCGCGGCTCTCGTCGCGGCGCTGCGCACGGCAGGACATGAACCCATAGTCGTGCCGGAGGAGGGCACGACGCTCGCGGCCAAGGAGCTCTACTACCGCGACAACCCGCCCGGGCTGCTTGAGCGGCTGCTACCGCCAGGCATGCGCTCACCGCCCCGGCCCATAGACGACTACGCCGCGTACGCGATCGCTTTGCGATATATGGGCGGGCGACAGGTCTAGCCATAATCTAATAGCTTGGTTTCGGGACGTTTGTCCCTGGAGAAAGCTGTCGATATGCCAAACGCTCTGGTAATCGCTAGCGATAAGTGAGATCTGGGGGGTTCACGATGATACGAACTCGTTCGCCTTTTCACGGCGTTCTGGCTCTACTACCGGTCTTTGCTTTGGCGGTCGCAACGGCGCAGGTCGCGCAGTTCGCAGGAGATCCAACAGAGACGTACGAACTACAAGTGGTCAGTGGCGAGATCACTGTTGATGCCTTGATGACGGACAGGTTGGCACTCGTCTTCTTCGTACCCACCGCCTGTGAGGCCTGTGAAGTACTGCTCAACGAAGGGCTGCATGAGTTCAAAGCACTTCCCATCGTATTGGTCACGAGCGGTGCCGCCACGGGTCTAGAAGGTTGGTTGGATCGCAATACCGAATGGAACGTGTGGTTGGATACGAACGACCAACTGGCCCGAGACCTGCATGTGACCGAAGCCCCAACCGTGTTCATGATCGATTCTGGAGCCGTCGTGAACGCCGACTACTGGCCATTCTTTGGCGGCCTAGAAGGACTCGTAGCGCAGCTTGAGTACTTCGCGACGGCGCCTCCGTCTCCGCGGGCCGCGCCGATAATCGATGACCTGCAGGGTCGAGAGCTTGAAGAGTTGATTGCCGTCGGCGCGAGCGGCCAGAGCGTACACCTGTCTGGGTTGGCTCCTCCACGGCTCTTCATGATCTGTTGGCCGGGGTGTTCCGCATGCTCCACGGCGAGCGACTACTACGTTCATCTGTACGCGACAGAGAAAGGACTGCCGCCCCTTACGATCTTGCTCGTTTCCGACGGCGAGGAGGCGGGAGGAACGGACTTCGAAGCGTGGGACTCGACGGGCTTGGAAGTGCTCAGGATCGACCGAGCCAACGCCGCCTTCCTGGACTTGCCGCTCTCGCCTGTGCATTTCATGGTCGACGCGGATGGGGTAATCGATTGGGCCATGGTTGGCTTCACACCGAGTATCGGCACAAGGCTCGTCGAATGGGTGGAGTCGTCCCGATGAACTCGCTTGCAATCAAACCCTTGTTGCTGATTCCGATCATCGCTCTCGCCACCTTGAGTCTCGCGCAAAGCGAAACCGACGCCGCGGTACCTACTCCGTACGAAGTCGCAGCGAGTTCTGAGGTTGAGAGGGTCCAACCCATGGCCTGGACGTGTGGTAGCTGGTCAAGTTGGGAGACTTTGGCCATCTACTGCACCAACACGAGCGTGTGCCCGAACGGATGCCCGGTTCGCGCTCGGCTGTTGATGCGTTTTCGCGTATGCACTGATGAGGCTGGTAACGAGTATCGCCACGAGGAGCAGGTGGAGGAGTACTACGGCTGCTGTTCGGGCGAACCAGGTGGCCAATGCATCGACCCGATCATGCCACCCGGCCACGAAGAGGTAATCGGGGGTCAATGATGAACACGTTCCGTCGCATCATCCTGGTATCAACCTTAGTCTGCCTTTGGCTCGGTACGGCCACCGCGCAGCGGGCGGTCGACTCGACCCCGTACACATACGGGATCGAAGGGGCAGTGAGTTTCGCCCCGCTGACGATTACCTGTACCTCCTGGTCGGCATGGATCACGTCGGTCAACTACTGCCAGCCAGATGTACATGGCTTGGCATGTATCTGTACAACACTTCCGTTGTCAGAGCAGTTCGCGGACCAGTATCGCAAGCGCACCTGCACCAACACTATGAGTGGCCACCAGACGATCGAGTATGAGTTCCGAACAGTGCGTCAGGGATGTTGCGGTGGTCCGATCTATCCTTGTTGGTGAGTTCCAGCTTCCAAGCGGCCTGGTGGGATCTGTATAGACGGACGAGCCATAGGGACAGGCTGAAACTTGCGCAGATCGTCCTACTAGGGTCCAGCCAAATCGATCTCTGATCTCATCAGCCTGAGCCAAAGCGGCCGCCGAGCCCATAGACGGGCCCGGCGGCTCGCCTTGCACCAAAGTGAAAGCCCTCAGGCCCTCAGTTCAGCTCGTCTTCCTCGGCGACGCCCATGAGGACGCGCGCTTCGGCTTCGTTGATCGAGAGGACGGCGCTGATCTCGCCGGCGAGGAGGCGCAGCGCGCGGCGGTACGCCTGACGGTCGAGGTCCGGCAGGCCGCGCTCCAGGTCCCACCGACGCAGCTCGCTGGCCAGCGTGGCGATCTGGTACGGGTCGCCGCTGGTGAGGATGTCCGTCACCTTGCGGTGACGCGCAGCCCACTGCTTCGGCAGGGTGATGCGGCCGTTCTGAAGGCGCTCCAGGACGCTCTGCACCTCGTCCTTGGTGAGGGCGGGGCGCAGGCCGGCACCCAGCGGGGCACTGACGGGTACGTACGCGCGAGACGTTCCGTTGGGGAACTCGACCTGGTAGTACTTCTGCACCGTGCCGCCCACGGAACGGTCCGTGGTCCCGGACACGACGCCTACCCCGTAGGGCGGCAAGACGACCTGATCGCCGTTCTTGAACGTCTTCGCTGAGTCTTTCAACGCTGCTCGCTCCCTTCGCGAGGCCATCCACAAACGTGGGCGGCCGGACGGTTCTTCGTGAAGGCCCATGCAGGTGCTGCGGGGGCCATGTTCGATCGGGTTGCGTGGTGCTTGGTGTTCCGGGGGTCGAGGGCAGCTGCTGATGTGGCCACCCTATCGACACTCACGTACGCCATACTACCAGATGACAGCACCTTTTGCACCCACCCGCGATGCCAACGGGAGAACTTTCTGGTCGTTGCTACCGGGCTTCTCTGGGTGGAGGCGCGTCGTGACGCGCATCGAGCGCTATCGCGGTCGCGCCTTCTTCCTCCGGCATCCTGATCCGGCCGCCCGGTCGCGGTTCCGAGGTCCTCACGACGAGCGTCACGCCGACCAGCACGAGCACCGCGCCAAGCATGGTCATCGGCTTCGGGACCTCGGAGAAGACGATCGCAGCGAGCACGCCCGAGCCGATCGGCTCGGCCAGGACGGCAGTTGCCGTCACCGTGGCGCCGAGGTGGCGAGCGGTGTAGTTGAGGCCCGTGTGCCCGATGACCTGTGGCACGAGCGCCAGCAGCGCTATCCATCCGAGGGCCTCCCACGAGTACCCGAAGTAGGGGACGCCCGTGAGCAACGGCAAGGGCAGGAGCCAGAGAGCAGCCCAACCGTAGACGGCGCCGACGTACGCCGAGAGCGAAACGCCGCCACGCATCACCTCGCGGCCGATGAGGAAGTAGACGGCCGCGCACGCGGCGGCAGTCAACGCCAGTAGGTCGCCGAGGACAGGGTTGGTGCCGCCGGAAAGGTCACCGAAACCGATCACGGCTGCCCCGGCGACGGCCAGCGTCATGCCGATCATCACGGAGAGCGTGGGCGCCGTTCCCAGGACGAGCCAAGCGAAGAGCGCCGTCCACAACGGGGTCGTGGTCGCCAGGGTGACGCTTGCCGCGATCGTCGTGAAGGAGAGCGAGCTTATCCAGGTCGCGAAGTGGACCGCCAACGCGAGGCCGGAAACAGCGGTCAGCCAGGCCGCCCTTCCCCTCAGCGGCGTGCGCCTCAGCGCGCGCACCGTGCTCGGGGCGAGTATCACGCTGGCTATCGCGAGCCTGTACAAGGCGACGACAGGGGCAGGCGAATCTGCCAGGCGGATGAACACCGCTGCGAAGCTGACCGCGACAAGCGCTGCCGCCAGCACGACGTAGACCCTGCGGCGGTCAGGCTCAGCGCTCCCCTCGGCCACTGACACGATGCTACCCCGCACGCCGGAGGCGATAAGGTCTTCGTCGTGGACAACGACGGAGTTATGACGCTGCCCGCTACCTTCGACCTCGGGGTCTCGACCTCCGCGTTCCAGATCGAAGGCGCCGCGGGGCGGGGTGAGTCGATATGGGACCGCTTCCTGTCCGGCTCGGACATGAACGCCGAGGACTGGCGCGTGGCGACAGATCACCTGAGACACATGGAGGAGGACCTCGACCTCGTAGCAGGCCTCGGCGTGAACGTATACCGGTTCTCGCTCAGCTGGCCACGCATTCAGCCCGACGGCAAGGGCAGGCCGAAGCGCGAGGCGCTCGACGTCTACGACCGCCTCGTGGACGAGGCGCTAGGCAGAGGCCTCGACCCGTGGCCATGCCTTTACCACTGGGACCTGCCGCAAGGGCTGCAGGATGCTGGCGGGTGGAGCAACAGGGATACCGCTTACCGGTTGGCGGACCTCGCCGAGGTGGTCGGCGAGCTCCTCGGGGGCCGCGCCAGGCGCGTCTTCGTGCTCAACGAGCCTAACGTGCACGCCGTTCTGGGCCACCTGATCGGCATGCACGCTCCCGGCGAGGCTGAACTGGCGACGTTCCTTGCCGCAGTGCATCACCTCAACCTCGCCCTTGGCCTCAGCGTCTCCCGGCTGCGTGAGGTCGCGACGAACACCGAGGTCGGCACGATCCTCTCGTTGCAACCGGTACTGGCGGGGGCGCAAGGTGAAGAGCACGAGGCGGCGGCCCAGTTGGCGGACGCCGCCTTCAGGCGGGCGTTCCTCGACCCGCTATGGGGCCGCGGCTACCCAGAGCCGCTCGCCGGCATGGTGGAGCCTCACGTCGAGAGCGGCGACATGTCCTCGATCGCCCAGCCCATCGACCTCATCGGGGTCAACTACTACACGCGCCTGCGCGTCATGGCGGACCCGGCGGGGCCCGCTGGCCTGGCCCTCGCAGACCCGCCGGCCGGGACGCCCGTCACGGGCATGGGTTGGGAGGTGGCGGAGGAGGGGCTGACGCAGGTACTCACGACGTTGCGGGACGACTACGGGGACCCACCCGTTGTTGTGACGGAGTGCGGGGCCGCGTACGCCGACGTGCCCGACAGGGACGGGCATGTGCAAGACCTGGAGAGGGCCGGCTTCATCGTCGGGCACCTGCGCGCCGCGCTGGCGGCCAGGCAGGCCGGGTGCGACGTGCGGGGTTTCCTGATCTGGACCCTGGTTGACAACCTCGAGTGGACGGAGGGGTTCGAGCAGCGCTTCGGCCTCGTGCGACTCGAGCGCCCGAGCATGAGGCGGGTACCCAAGCTCTCTTACGACATAGTGGCCGAGATGGCGCGCTCTGGCCAGGTGCCCCCCGCCGGCGAGATCAGGGAGAACGTGTGACCGGCTGACGCCAGAAGCCGTATGCGAGGTGGACCCAGGCGAGGATCATCGCGGCGCCGCCGAACGGGGCGACGATGCCGAAGAAGCTCGGCCCGCCCGCCACCAGGGTGTAGAGCGCCCCGCAGAAAAGCAGCATGCCTGCGCCGAGGATCACAGCGGCCGTCCGGGCCGCCGCAGCCACGCGCCCGGGCGCTGCCATGCCGAGCGCCGCCATCACGAGCAGTCCCAGGCCGCCGTAGAACTGGTACGTGACGGCGGTATCGAGGGTCCCCAGGCGTTGGGGAGTGAGCAAGCCCGCCAGGGTGTGGGCGCCGAACGCGCCCACGGCGATCGCCGTGGCGACCACCAACGCGCCGACCACCCCGGTAACGCGCGGGCTCACGGGGACCTCGCTGCACGACGCTTCACGCGCCGGCTGCCCCCGTCAGCCTGGTGGCTCCCGGCTCAACGTAGCCCTCGCGCCTCGGCAGGACCTCGGCGGCCCGCGGGCCGCTGGCCCCGACGACCGCGCCGTCCTTCAGCTCGATACGGGCGTCCGCGGAGGCCGCCAGCTCCCGGTCGTGGGTGACTATGACGACCGTCCTACCGTCCTCCGCCACGGCCTTCAGCGCGTGCATCACCGTCTCGCCGCTCTTCGAATCGAGGTTGCCCGTCGGCTCGTCGGCGAACACGACGGCGGGGTCGTTGGCGAGGGCCCGTGCGAGGGCCACGCGCTGGCGTTCGCCGCCGGAGAGGCGGTGTGGCAGGTGGCCGCGTCGGTGCTCGACGCCGAACCTGCCGAGGAGCTCGCCAGCCCGCTCTACCCGGTCATGCTGAGGCACCCCGGCCAGCGCCATGGGCAACGCGACGTTCTGCTCGGCGTCTAGGACGGTGAGCAGGTTGAATGACTGGAAGACGAAGCCGAAGCGCCGGAGCCTCAGCTCCGCGAGGCCCTCCTCGCTCAGATCCCCCAGCACCTTCCCGTCAAGGCTCACGGTGCCGGAAGTCGGCTTGTCGAAGCCCGCCAGCAGGTTCAGGAGCGTCGACTTCCCGGAGCCCGAAGGCCCGACTATCGCCGTGAGGCAGCCGGGTGGGAATGTCGCCGTCACGTCGACGAGCGCCGTGACGTCGGCCGCTCCGGTGCGGTAGACCTTCCCGAGGCGATCAGCGCGCAGCATCCGGCGATCCTACCGCGCGTGTCCCAGCGCCGAGGGCCAGGGTCGAGCCTTCGGTGCGGACCGGCGCGTCTGGTGCCGGGGCTCAGCGGCCGCCGGAGCTGCCGCCGCCGCCCCCGCCGCCCCCGCCGCCGGAGGAGGAACCGCCGGACGACGCCGAGGCGGACGCCGACGCGAGCGACCGGGACAACGAGGTAACGGACCTGGAGACGTCCGCCAGGCTCGACATCGCGCTGGTCGATCCGATCCAGTGCGCGCGGGCCGCCATCGACGCCTCGTCCATGCCACGCAACGGGGCGGCCCGGGCGACGTTCTTCAGGTAGCGTTCCGCCACCCCCAGCGCAGCCGCGTACACGTAATACACGTCCCAGAGCTTGAAGAAGTCGTCCGGCGCGTCCTTCATGCGCGTGTAGTCCGAGAGGGTGCGCCTGAAGCCGCGCCACGCCCCGACCTCGGCAGCGATCTCCGGGCGCCAGCGCGGCAGCGCGCCCGCCGCCACAGCGAGGAGCGCGATGCACAGCACCCCACCGATGATGCAGGCGACGCGCACGGGGCCCTCCAGGAGCACGGCTGCGATGCCGCACAGCGCGGCGCCTCCGAAGCACCACCCGGTCCAGGCGTTCGCCACGCGCTGGCTCTCCGCGTCCACGAGCGGGCCGCCCCGCTTGGACTCGACCCACTGCCGCACCGACTTGCCCCAACGTTCCATGAAGCGGCTCGCGTAGCGCTGTGAGTAGCTCTTCATCTCGCGGAACTCGAGCTCCGACGGGTCCCCGCGCCTGTACGTCTTCGCGGCGTTCCTTAGGTAGCGCAGCACGCCCTCCTCGAACGGCTCGAGGCCCTCGGTCGACCGCTCGAGGTCGAGCTTCATCTCGAACTTCCCGCGCTTGCTCCTGAACTCGCCGTAACCGCGTCTGGCGAGGTCCATGATCGTCGCCATGAAGGCGTTCCCCATGCTCGACGACTGGAACGACTGCTGTTGCAGCGCCGTGACAGCCGCGGGAGGAAGGGCGCTCGGAGGCTCGAACGGGTACTGCATCGTCGCTACCTTGGGTTCCCGCCCGTGCCTGAGGTACGCGCGGACGACGCCGGCGAGGAGGCCGAGGAAGATCGCGGCAGGCAGCAGGGCCCAGTAAGGTGAGCGTCTGACGGCGGCGAACCTGGCCGCACCCTCGCTTTGGCTCGCTAGCTTCGACTCCTCGATGAGCGCAGCCTGATGGCCTGGCGCGGTGCCCTTGGGCTCGAAGAGCGCAGGGTCCATCATGTAGTTGACCTCGACGCCGGCGCCGCTCGGGATGCGGTCGAAACGCACCGTGAGCACCGACCTGTCATCCGACAGCTCGACGAACGGCTCCTCCGGGTTGGCGTACCTGTGCACGTAGGCGTCGAACGGCTCGCTCATCGGCCCCGGCGCCTCGACGCGCAGCCGGTACCCGACGATCGGCGGATGGTCCAGCTGTACTAGGTTCCAGAACCACTGCGCCATGTCGCTGTAGAACTCCATCGTGCCGGACAGCCTGTAGACGAAGCGCACGCGCCGCTCGCTGACGCGGGTCTCGTTCTTGACGACGACCTCGGTGCCCACGCTGCACGGCTGCGTGAATGCGGTCGCCTGTGGCCCGCTGCTGACGGCGCCCGAGCCGGGCAGCAGGTCGACGCGCTGGTCGCGCTCGTGCTCGATGCATATGAAGGCCTCGCCGAAATCGTCATCCGTCCAGAGGGTGCGCGTGTCCTCGATGACGACGCTGCCGTCGGGCTCGATCTTCACGTTCTGCACGACGTCGCGCCACTGGAAGCTCTGCGCGGAGACCACGCCGGCGAGCAGCATGGCCACGACCGCGATGCATATCCGGCGCCGGTCAAGGCTCATGCCGGTCATCTTAATGGGAGGGCCGGCTCCCGCGCGGGCGCGCGTCGCAACTCTGCGCCGCGAGGGGTCCTCACTCGCGCGCCACCGCCACGGCTATGGGGACGCGAGCGGCGCGCCCGGCAGGCAGGAGCCCCGCCAGCAGCCCGGTCGTGGCGGCTACGAGGACCGCGAACGCGACGAGCCGCGGCGTCACGGCCGCCAGCGAGAGGCCGATGTAGTCGTTGGCTATGTGGTTGACGAGCCCGGCGCCCAGCGCCCCGAGCGCCACGCCGACCACCGCCCCGAGCAGCGAGAGCAGAACGGACTCGAGCACCACGAGCGAGAACAGGAAGCTCGGCTTCGCCCCGACGGCCCGTATGACCCCGAACTCCCGTGTGCGTTCGAAGACGCTCATCATCATCGTGTTGGCGACGGCTATGGCCCCGACGACCAACGCGATGAGGCTTATGCCGAGGCGCACGAAGTCGGAGATGCGCAAGGAGTCCTGCACGATGGACAAGGCTCCCGCCTGCGTCTGAACACCAAGCTCCGGGTATGCGGCCTCGATCCTCGCCGCCACGTCCTGCGCCTGCTCCGGCCTGTCGAGCTTGAGCATTATGGCGCTTATGCGGTCGGTCACGCCCATCGCCGACCTTAGGGACGTGAACGGCACGACTATCAGGTTGTCGAGGAGGCCGGCGTCCGAGGCCACGACGCCGACGATCTCGAACGATGCCTCCGGGTTGAGTCGCAGCGTGTCTCCCAGCTCGAGGCCGGCGCGGGTGGCGACGGAGGACCCGACGACGGCGACGAGCTCGCCCTCGTCCGCCGGCGTAAGGGAACGGCCCTCCGTGATCTTCGCTCCCGAGAACACACGGTCGAGCGGGAAGTCGGTCGGCAGGCCCTCGAAGACGAAGGACTGCGTTACCGAAAGCCCGCCGCGCAGCCACAGCAGGACGGGGGTCACCGAGCTGAGCCCGAAGGTGCCCGCGTCATCTCTGAGACGCTGCACGTACTCGTCTGGCAGGTCGGGAGCGGTGGGGAAGAGGTCGTCGCCCGCGTCGCCGTAACTCACCTGCAGCTCGGGCCCCAGGCCGGCGAGCTGGTCCGCGAACGCCTTGCGCAGGCCCTCCCCGATGGACATGAACACGACGGTCGAGGCTATGGCCACGGCGATGCCCAGGGCGGTCAGCCCGGTGCGGAGCGGTCTATGCCTCAGTGAGGCCAGCGCCAGCTGGCCGGTCACCGCGCCCTTCACTGGTTGCCAAATGCTCGTCCCACGATGGCCCCGGAGGAGCCGAGAGTTCCGATGTGCGTGCTGCCCTGTGTGATGTCTACCCCCGCCGCGTTCCCGACGTACACGTAGACGGGGAGGTCGAAGGTGAGGACCTCGCCGGGCTGCGCCGTGTAGTAGGCCAGCCTCTCGCCCTGGTTCCTTGCGCTGCCGGTGTAGACCTCGAGCCAGGTCGGCGCTGTCACCTCGATGACTATCTGGTCGTCCGAGGCCGCGGGCTCCGCGCCCGCTGCCGCCTCGGCGGCAGGCACCGGGGCCAGGTTCACGGTCAGCGTCTGGTCCTCGAGCAGGTCGACGGTCTCCTCGAGTGGCTGGAAGCCGTCGAGCGTGACGCTCAGGACGCGCCCCTCGCGAGCCGTGACAGGGACGTCATGGATAGGCGTCGTGCCGGGCAGCACGAAGCTGTCGATGCTCACGGTGGCGCCGGGAGGCTCTGACAGGACGCTTATGAGCACCGTCGTCGGGCCCTGGCTCTGGGGTTCCGCGGCCTCTTCCGCCTGCGTGGGGGCCGGTGTCTGGGCAGACCCGGACGGGGCGTCCGGTTGGGTGACGACGGGCGCCTGGCTCCTGGATGGTCCGCCGCTGGGCGCCATGAGCCTGTTGAAGCCCCAAACCGCCAGCGCGACGAGCGCGACGACGAGGACGAGCGTCGGCACCAGCGGCCCGATCGCCAGCCCGCGGCCCTGCCGTGCATCCGCCGCGCGCTTGCGCTTGGGTGGCGGCGGCTTCTCGCCGCGGCGCTCCTTGTCCAGTCGCTCCTCGAGGGTCGAGAGCCCGCCGGCCTGGCGCCGCTCCGCCTGGTAGGCGCCGAGCGCCCGCTCGCTGTCGACGCCGACGGCCTGGGCGAACAGGCGCACGAAGTTCCTCGTGTATACGTCCTCAGGAAGGTCGGCGTAGCGGCCCTCCTCCAACGCCCTCAGGTACTCCTTGCGCACGTGGGTGAGCTCGGCAACGTCCGCCAGGTCGAGGCCGCGGCTCTCGCGCGAGCCGCGCAGCATCTCGCCGAGGCTGTTCGGGCGGCCACCGCCCTGCGTTATGCGACCGTCTTCCGTCACGTCGACACACCTGCGACGGTTCTCACGCCGCGAAGGGCGGCCGCTACCTGGGCAGCCAGCCTGGCGTTCTCTTCCAGCAGCCTGGTGTTCACCTCTACGGTCCTGCCTCCCGAGATGGCCGCGAGCTCTGCGAGCAGGAACGGCGTCGAGTCTCGCCCCCTGACGCCCTTGGCGGCCAGCTCTGCCTCGGCCCGCGCCTTGAGCGACGCGAACTCCTGCGGGGACATGCCGTCGGAAACGGGGTTGCTGAGGACCACGCCAGAGGATAACCCCAGGCCACGCTGAGCCTTGAGGACCGCGGCCGCCTGGTCGGGGGAGTCGACGCGGGCAGGCAGCGCGAGGTCCGTCAGGCCGACGAGGAACCCGGCCAGCCGGTCAGAACGGTAGCCCAGCACGGGCACGCCTGCCGTCTCGAGCCGCTCCAGCGTCGCTGAGGCGTCGAGGATGCTCTTGGGACCGGCACAGACCGTGATGACGGGGTAGCGGGCGAGCGCTGCGAGGTCTGCCGACTCGTCGAAGGGGGCGTCGTGTACGCCGCCTATCCCGCCGGTCGCGAACACGTCTATCCCGGCAGAGTGGGCAGCCCAAACGGTGGTGGCGACTGTCGTGCCGGCCGAGGCGCCGCGCGCCACAACGGCAGCGAGGTTCCACAGCGAGGCCTTGTCCGCGGCCTCTGCTTTGGCGAGCTCGGCGAGCTCGGTATGGGAGAGCCCGACGACCACATCGCCATGCAGCACGCCTACGGTCGCCGGCACCGCCCCCGCGTCCCTCACGACCGCCTCGAGCCGCTGGCCGGCCTCGAGGTTGAGCGGCCTCGGCAGCCCGTGCGTTACGACGGTCGACTCCAACGCCACGACCGGCGTGCCGGCCTTCAACGCTGCTTCGACGTGCTCACCGATCCGCGTCAGGGGGGCATGTGTCACGCCGCCATATTACGTGCCGCGGCCGGGCCCGGCTCGAAGGCGTGGTAACGTCGCGGCCGTGGAGACGCCGGAGCTGTCGGCCGTCTGGCCGTTGGTCGAGCAGATCGGCTTCGGGGCCATAGCTGGGTTCATCGCCGGGTACGCCCTCAAGAAGGTCGGCAAGGTCGTCGCGATCGTGCTGGGGCTCATCTTCATCGCCGTGCAGGTCCTGGCCTGGTCTGGGTTCATAAGCGTCAACTGGAACGTCGTCCAGGAGCAGGTCGATCCCATGCTGACCGGCGAGTCGCTGCAGGGAACGTGGAGCGCGCTGATTAGCCTTCTGACGTACAACATCCCGTTCGCGGCGGCTTTCGTGCCCGCGTTCGTCCTCGGGCTCAAGCGCGGTTGAGCCTAGGAGCCGAGGTCGGATCACGGCGCGGGGCCGCGGGTAACTTGAGCGTATGTATGTCAGATGCCCTGAGCCGCCTTAGTTCATCCTGATTGACAACGCACCGCTTGACATGCCTTCGTGAGCCTGGATAGCATTGCGGGTGGTTGGCACTCACACGGTGAGACTGCCAAGAAGTCATCCAAGAAAAGTGGAGGAAGCATGGCTGACCAGAAGCTGAACCTGAAGCCGCTAGGCGACAAGGTCGTGGTCGAGGTCGTAGACGAACCGCAGACCACCGCCTCCGGCCTGGTGCTGCCCGACAGCGCCAAGGAGAAGAGCCAGCGCGGCAAGGTCCTCGCCGTGGGCCCTGGCAAGTACCTGGAGAACGGCTCTCGCGAACCGGTGGACGTCCAGGTGGGCGACACGGTCGTGTTCGCCAAGTACGGCGGCACCGAGATCGAACTCGACGGGCGCGAGCTCATGATCCTGAGCCAGCGCGACATCCACGCGGTCCTCGGTTAAGGGCAGCGCACAAGAAAGCCTAGAGACAAAGGAAACAGAGGGAACATGGCCAAAGACCTGATCTACAAGGAAGACGCCCGCCGCGCTCTAGAGCGGGGCGTCAACGCCGTCGCCAACGCCGTCAAGGTGACCCTGGGGCCCAAGGGGCGCAACGTCGTCCTCGAGAAGAAGTTCGGTGGCCCCACCAT
>CAZMFX010000066.1:0-13903 GCA_964565625.1 uncultured bacterium | reverse complement strand
CGCGCGTTCGTCGCCCGCATTGGCTTGACGTTAGTCTCGACGTAGGACCAAGGAACGACATATTTAGATGCCGCTTCGGCGCTTAGGCCGGTGAAGTCGATGATCCACAAATCGCGCGGCCGCCGGGTCAGGTCCAAGCCGTTGACCCACGGCTTCAGAACCTCGCGATTGCTCTTACCAGACGGATTAGGCAGGTCCAACCACGACTTCGCGAGATCCCCTTCTATGTCAAAGGGCCCGCCTTTGGTGGTTCCCATGAACGAAACCCCAGCGTTCTCACTGAGCTTAGAGGCCCTCGTAACGTCGGGAAGAGCCGTGAGGTTGGCGTGAATCTCCGCGACGCTTGAGCCATTGAGGAAGTGCGATTCTTCGCTGCCATCGTCGAAACCAACGATGCTGACTCGTACCGCAGCGCCGTCGAGGACCCAGGGCTCATCACTCCATGCGAAAAAGATGTCTCCAGAGTCCTTGATTTCCTGGAGCACGAGGCGGTTCGCACCTCCCCGGATGGAGTTCGTGGCTATCAGGCCCGCCCGATTGCTCCGACCCGCCTCGATTTGTGACCGGGCCTTCTCAAACCAGTAGGTAACGAAGTCTGCCTCTCGAGGGACGCGGCCATCGAACGTATCGAACAGCTCATCGACATAGTCGTCACCCAGCTCCGTACGCATGCGCTTGCCGCCAATGAACGGCGGATTGCCAATGATGAACTCCGCCTCCGGCCACTCGTACTCGGTGCCGTCCTCGTTCATGAGAGCGTCGTGCAGGACGATGTTCCCTAGCGGCTCGAGGATGGGCTCCTGCAGGCTCGAGTAGCCGTTGGCACGGTTCCACTGCAGGTACCCGATCCACACGACCATGCTGGCCAGCTCGCGGGCGAACGGGTTGATCTCGATGCCGTGGAACTGGCGCGGGCCGAGGAGTCTTAGGCCCGGGGCGCCTACCTGCTCGGCGAACGTGACGACCTCGTGCTCCAAGTCCTTGAGCGCCTGCAGCGCTACATACAGGAAGTTGCCGCTGCCGCAGGCGGGATCCAGGACTCGCAGCTTGTGGAGGTCGTGGAGGAACTCGGTTACCGGAGCATCGACTAGCTTCTTGCGCTTGGTCGAGGCAGTCTTAGCGTTCGCCGGTGGGTCGGCGAGGAAAGCCTCCGCCGCTTCCCGGATCTCGGCCCAACGGCGCTCGAGCGGTTGCACGATTACGGGCTCGACGATGCGCTGTATGTCTTGCCGGCTCGTGTAATGGGCACCTAGCTGGCTACGCTTCTCCGGGTCGAGGCTTCTCTCGAACAACGTCCCGAAGATAGCGGGCTCCACCTCGGCCCAGTTCAACAACGCGGCTTCGTAGAGGATCGTGATCTCGGCAGCGTCCAGCGGCAGCGCGTTCGATCCGTCGAACAGCCCGCCGTTGAACCGCGGCACGTCCTCGAGGAGCACTTCGCCCCCGTTCGTCATGGCCGCGAACAGTTGGGAGAGGTACTCCTGCACGCGCTCCGGGTTCTGCGCCCGCTGCAGGATCTTCGTGACGAGCTTGTTGGGCAGCAGGCCGGCGTCCTCGGCGAAGAGCGCGAAGACCAGCTGCATTACGAAGTGCGCGACACCCTGCGGTTCGTGCCCCCGCTCCCGGAGCGAGAGCGCGATGCGTCCGATCTCGTGGGCGGCCGCCTCGGTGATCTGCTCGCGGCGTTGACGAGGGTCGAACCAGGTGGGCTCTGTCCAGACGCGCCTCAGTTCCTCGCGCTTGGCAGAGTCCAGAAGGTCATCGAGCGTGTACGTGTGAACGGCCTTGTTCGTGCCCGTGAAGTTGGTGTGCACCTCGATGCGATCGAAGTCGCTCACGACCAAGAGCGGCGGGTTCTCCAGGTCATCTCGGTACAGGAGGAGCTGCCGGTAAGCGTCGCCCAGGTCCTTGCCCCTGCCCTTGTACTCCCACGCGAAGGCGCCACGCCGCCAGACATCTGCGAAGCCTTTGCCACGCGCGGCCTTCTTGACGTACCGCTCGAATGCGTAGCTCTTACCCTCCGGGTCGTCCTCCAGGGGAGTCGGCACGCCGAGAAGCGCGCACAGATCGTTGAAGTGCGACTGCGCCGCTGACCGCTCGGTGACGGTCACCGAGCGCCACTTCTCGACGAAAACCTCTGGCTTCAAGACTCCCCCCTTGTAACCAAACCCCACTGTAGGCGACAAGCCGCTACGTCACTTCGCGTCGCGAATCGGACCGGCGAACCTGAGCCGGTTTCCGTCCGGGTCCACCACGATCATCTCGCGCGTGTTCCATGGCGTGTCTGCAGGTTCATTGTGGATCACGACCCCTCGGTCGCGAAACTTGCCGTAGCGCACGTCCACGTCATCGACAAGGAAGTTGGCGTCGCCATGGGCTTGGAAGCCGTGTAGGACCGTCAACCCGCAATGGCTCGCCCGGCCAACCATCCCGTGGTCCACGCGGCCTGGAAGTTGAAGCCTCCGGTCACCCCGTCTACATCGAGGACCTCGCCGGCCAGGTAAAGACCGGGGCGCACGCGGCTCTCCATCGTCGTGAAGTCGACCTGCTTCAGGCTCACGCCGCCGCACGTCACGAACTCGTCCTTGAACACGCCCTTGCCCGTCATCTGGTAGCGGCCGGCATGCACCTCCAGAGCCAGGGCGGCTAGCAGGGCGTTCGATGCGTCGGCCCAACGCGTGCCCTCGCCCGCACCGGCCGCCGTGGCCAAGGAGCGCCAAAGCCGCTGCGGCAGATCGAACGGCCCCGAGGTGAGCACCGCGCGCCTCGGTCCGGACTCTTTGGCAGCACGCAGTGCGGCGTTGACCTCATGCTCGTTAAGGTCGGGGCGGAAGTCGACCGTGAAGCCGTGGCGGTAGCTGGCCTCGTGGAGCAGCCTGGCGCCCCACGCCGAAGCTCTCAGCACCGCCGGGCCAGACAGACCCCAGTGCGTGATCAGCAAAGGGCCTTCGTGGACCTCCTTGGCGGTGTCCAGTTTGATGCGCGCGAGCGGCACGGACACGCCGGAAAGTCCATCCAGGCGCGGGTCAGCTACCTCGAAGGTGAAGAGGGAGGGAACCGGTGGCTCGACCGTGTGGCCAAGCGACGCAGCCATCCGGTAGCCGGCAGGAGCGCCGCCCGTTGCGAGCAGTACCCGGTCGGCTGTCAGGCTCGAGCCATCCTTCAGCCGAACGGTGAAACCAGCTGGGGCCGCCTCGATACCAACGACCGGTGCGCGCGTGCGTACGGCCACCCCAGCCTGGGAGGCCGCCCGAGTCAAGCACTGGATGACCGTCTCAGAGTCGTCAGTCACCGGGAACATCCGGCCGTCGGGCTCGGTCTTGAGCTTCACGCCGCGTGACTCGAACCAAGCGACCGTCTCGCAGGGGCCGAATCGTGTGAACGGACCCCGCAGCGCCCTCGCGCCACGCGGGTAGCCCTCGACAAGCAGCGCAGGATCGGGCTGGTCATGGGTGACGTTGCAGCGGCCGCCGCCCGAGATACGCACCTTGGAGAGCACCTTGGAACTGCTCTCGAGGAGGGTCACGGGCGCTCTCGGGTTCGCCTCCCTGCAGGCGATGGCCGCGAAGAAGCCAGCTGCGCCGCCGCCCACGATCACGATGTTGGGGTCTGCCCTGCCTATCCCGCCATGCTATCGAGGTTCTTCTGGCCTGTGCAGTTCGAGACGGGGCACAGACTTCCCATGCATCCCGGGCAGTGACAGCCAGTTACTCTCGAACCTATGGTGTCAGCGGTGAGCAGGTACCTCCCATGCAGACAAGCGCCGTTCCCCTATTCCGGCGGCGTCGATACGCACGGGTATCGGTGGTGTTAGAAGCGCATGCCTGAGCGCCGTCAGCGGGCCGTGTTCAGAGCCGCCCGCATCCGCAAGTTCCGCCCCCCGCGACCGGTTGAGATAACCAACTGGCTGCTGCTCACGGCCGGCGCGCTCGTCAGCGCACTAGGGTTCGACCTGTTCCTCGTGCCCGGGAACGTCGCGCCCGGCGGGGTGACTGGCCTGACGCTCGTTGCCAGCCGGTACCTGCCCGGCAACGTTCCGGAGGGCATGCTGCTCCTGGCGCTGAACGTCCCGCTCCTCTACCTCGGGTATCGAAAGCTCGGCGGCGCAAACTTCGTCGTCCGTACCGTGTACGTGGTCGCCCTCATGGGCGTAGCGATAGACCTCTTCCCGCTGATCCTCCCGACGGACGGGATCACGGACGACCCACTTCTCAACGCCATATACGGCGGCGCCATGGCGGGCGTCGCCAACGCGCTGGTCATCAGGGGCTACGGCAACATCGGTGGCACGGCGATCCTGGCACGCGTCTTCCAGAAACGGTCAGGCATGCCGATCGGCCAGATCTACCTCTTCATAGACGGCTTCATCGTCCTGCTACTCGGGTTCGCGTTCGGGTGGGAGAGGGCGCTGTACTCGCTCGTAGCGCTGTTCATCTCGGGGCTCGTCACCGACTACGGCATTGAGGGCCCCGCGATCATCCGCACCGTGTTCATCGTCACCGACCATCCACGTGACGTCGCGACGGCGCTCCAGCTTCGTCTCAACACAGGCGTTACCGCGTGGAAGGGCAAGGGCATGTACAAGGGCAACGAGCGTGACGTGCTCTTCTGCACGGTGAACCGCTCGGAGGAGCGCGAGCTGATGCGGGTCGTACGAGAGGTGGACGAGAACTGCCTCATCGTCGTCGGCCAGGGCCAGACCGCTTCGGGCGGCACGATCGGCAGCAGTGACCGTACGGGCTGAACGTGCGCGGGTGAACGTGGCACGGCGCACATGCGAGTAAACCCCTGGGGGTATAGTCGCTGCATGGCTTCAAGAGAGATTACTGCCGAGAACATCAACTCGACGATCACCGACAACGACATCGTGCTGCTCGACTTCTGGGCGGAGTGGTGCGGGCCGTGCCGCATGTTCGGGCCCATCTTCGAGAAGGCGTCGGAGTCCCACGACGACATCGTGTTCGGCAAGATAGACACAGAGGCTCAGCAGGAGCTTGCCGCTGCCTTCAACATCCGCTCCATCCCCACGCTGATGGCCTTTCGGGAGAACGTCCTCGTCTACTCGCAGCCGGGCGCGCTCATGGAACCGCAGCTCGAGCAACTCATAACGGCCGTGCGCGAACTCGACATGGAGGACGTCCACAGGCAGGTGGCCGAGCAGCAGAAGAAGGAAGAGGCGGCCCAAGCGGCCGGCGCGTGAGCACCCAGGCCGTCTCGCGGCGGAACGTCCTCAACCGGCTGCGCCGCGCGCAGGGTCAGCTTGCCGCCGTCATACGTGCGGTCGAGGACGGCAAACCGTGCCGCGACGTCGTGACGCAGCTCGCAGCCACCTCCAAGGCGCTTGACCGCACCGGTGTGCTGATAATCAGCGACGCCATGCAGGAGTGCCTGGCGGAACCCGCGGGCGCCCAGCCGCAGGAGATGACGCGCGCGGACTTCGAGAAGCTGTTGATGATGTTCGCCTGACGCAACGCGTGAAAGCGCTCGGACCGTGTAAGTAGACTCGGTCCCATGTGCCCGGAGGGTCAAGACGGCGAACCGGAGCTGAGAAGCCGCGTGGTGAGCGGTGCGCGCGGCTACTACGGCTGGACGCTCCTCGCCGCAGCTACCCTCGGGATGTTCATGACGGCGCCCGGCCAGACGCTGGGCGTCTCCGTCTTCCTCGACCACATCATCGCCGACCTCGGCCTGACCAGGTCCACCGTCTCGCTGCTGTACACGATCGGCACGCTGACGGGCGCCCTCTCCCTTCCGTGGGTCGGCCGCTTCATCGACCGCCGTGGACCACGCGTAGGGGTCGTTGTCATCGCGTCGCTCTTCGCTCTCGCGTGCGCCTACATGAGCCTCGTCACCGGCCTGTTCATGCTGATGATCGGCTTCGTTCTGATCCGCGGGCTGGGCCAGGGGTCGTTGTCGCTGGTGAGCCTGCACGCCGTGAACATCTGGTTCGTGAGGCGGCGAGGACTGGCTGTGGGGCTGCTGGGGCTGGGTATGGCGACCGCGACTGCCGCGTTCCCGATACTCATCGAGGTGCTCATCGACGCGCTCGACTGGCGCCTCGCCTACCTGGCGCTCGGGGTCCTTGTTGCGGTCGTCATGGTGCCAGTCGGCGCGCTCTTCTACCGGCCGCATCCCGAGCGCTACGGCCTCCAGCCTGACGGCTTGCCTCCGCGAAGCGACGCCCCGCGCGAAGCGGAGTACACGGCGGCGCAGGCGCGTCGCACGCGCACGTTCTGGATCTTCATGGCGGGCGACTTCCTGGTCGCGATGCTCAGCACCGCGCTCGTGTTCCACCACTTCGACATAATGGCCGCCTCGGGCCTCGACCGCGTTCAGGCCGCGACCGTGTTCGTGCCGGTCGCCGTCGCTTCGGCCGCCGGCAACCTCCTGGGCGGTGTCCTCATGGACCGTATGAGGCCACGCTACGTTCTCAGCTTCGGGCAGGTCCTGCTCGCAGGCGCCCTCGCGTTCGCCGCGCTCGTCGACGGGTCCCGCTCGATGCTCGTGTACGGCGCCCTGCTCGGCTCGGCACAGGGCATCAGCGGCGCCGTGAAGGCCAGCGTTCACGCTCACTACTTCGGCCGCAGGCACATCGGAGCGATAAAGGGGTTCGCCAGCACGATCTCCGTTGCGGCCACGGCGGCCGGCCCGCTCGTCGTCGCGCTCGGTCTGGACGCCGTCGGGCGCTACGCGCCGGTGCTCGTCACGTGCGCAGTCCTGCCAATGGCCCTGGCCTTGCTCGCGCCCTTCCTCAAGGCGCAGCGGGCGGACGGCAGCGTCGTCTGAGGCGTGAGCCTTCCGACGCCTGACTTGCGCACCGGGCAGATCACCGGATGCCGGCCAGCGCCGCGTCGAGATCATGGATCACGGCAGTGAGCTCGCTGGGTTGCGGCATGCGCTTATCGACCCACCGCGTCCGGGACAGAAGGTCGCCCGAAGTCACGACGCTGGACGCGCCGTCGGCGAT
Source organism: uncultured bacterium (assembly GCA_964565625.1). Lineage (GTDB taxonomy): Bacteria > Deinococcota > Deinococci > Deinococcales > Trueperaceae > DASRWD01. The sequence goes on along the minus strand of CAZMFX010000066.1, from coordinate 6,936 downwards.
GTTCCTCACCAAGGGCCAGGACCTGAGCTTCGCCGCGTGGCGAAGAGCGCGGCGGTAATGGCTGGCCGCCCGGCGCGGCTCGTTTCGCGCGGTAAGGACAGCGGCGAGGCCGCACTCGGCGCGGGCGATCTCCCGGCCGTCACCCACCGCCTCGCTGGCGGCGAGGCTCTCGACGTAGAGGCGGTGCGCCGCGTCGTGATCCTTGCTCCGCAGAGCGAGGGCAGCACGCCTGTTCATCGCCTCCGCGACGCCGCTACTGTTCCCGAACTCGACGCATATCTCCAGGCCAGCCATGTACTCACGGTCGGCCTCGTCCGGTCGACCGAGCCCCAACGCGACGTCTCCAAGCTCGAGCAGGCAGTCGCCGAGGAACCAGCGGTCGCCGTCCCGTTCGCTCGAGGACAGCGCCAGCTGGACGTGCTCCTCGGCGAGTTCAAAGCGCTCAGTTCCGATCGCTGCCCTGGCCAGGGCGTAGTGAGCGATGCGCTCGTTCGTGGTGTTGCCGTGCTCGAGGCTGGAGCCGAGTGCCTCCTCAGCGTAGGCGGCGGCTAAGTCGAACTCCCCCCTTATCGACGCCATGAGGCTCAGCGGCAACCTGGGATCTCCCGCCGGGTATCGCGGCTCGAGCGCACCCTCGGGTGCGATGGCGTCCGCTTCGAGCAGTGCTGCCTCCGCCTCCTGATACCTGCCGAGGCGCATGCTGCTCCAACCAACGTGGGTAAGCAGCATGCCCAGAAGTGAGTCGATCGTCCCGTTCCTTCGCAGGTCCCGCAGGCGCCGCGCCGCCGTCGAGTACTGGGCGAGCATCTCGTGGAAGCGGCTCCTGAAGGTGTAGAAGAGCGTTAGCGCAGGCGCCAGCGAATCAAGCGCCACGACGTCGCCCTCCTGGAGGGCCGCATCCCAGGCGGCGCGCACGTCGTCGATCTGGGCAGCTATCTCGTCCAGCGCGCGAAGCTGGTCTCCCCCGCCAAGGGCGCCTGCACGCTCTTCCAGGAAGGCGGCGTAGTAGGCGCGATGAGCCAGCCTCGTCTCCTCGGTGCCGGCGCCTGCCGCGCCCACATCCAGCAGCTTCTCGGCGGCGTAGCTGCGCACGAGCGGGTGCAGGCTGTACCGGCCAGGGCGCGGCTGCGCCAGGAGCGACTTGTTCACCAGCGCCGCCATGGTCGCGACGCTCGCGCCGGCGACCGCGGAGGCTGCCGGCAGGTCGAAGGAGCCGCCGAAAACGGAGAGTCGCGCGAGCACGCGCTGTTCCTCCCGCGGGAGGACACGCCACGAGTAGTCGAACGCCGCGCGGACGCTGCGGTGGCGGTCACCCTGAGTGGACACGGCCGCCGCCAGGATGTCGAGCCCGCGAGCGATCTCGCCTGCGATCTCCTCGGGCGTCACGGCTCTTAGCCAGCTGGTCGCCAGCTCTATGGCGAGCGGCATCCCGTCTACCATCCGACAGATGCTGGTCACCGCTGCTACGTTGGCGTCCGTCAGGCTGAAGTCTGGCCTCACCCTACGCGCGCAGCTCATGAACAGGTCGAGCGCCGGTAAGCCCGTCACCTCGGAAGCGACGAGCTCATCGCCTGGTGGCGGCATTGCCAGACCGCCGACGTCTACGACGTGCTCATGTCGGGAGCCGAGGAGCGCCCTCGAGGTCGTCAGGATGCTGATGCCAGGAGAGGCCTCCAGGATCTCGTCAAGCACGTCGAGATGCCCGCTCAACTGCTCGAGGTTGTCTAGGACGAGCAGGAGACGTCTCTCGGCGAGGAAATCGAGGAGCTGACGCCGGGGTTGACCAGGGCCGATCAGCGGCAGGCCGACCGCGTCCGCGATAGCCGCCACCAGCCCGTCGGTGTCGTCCACCGTCTCGCACGCCGCGAAGCGGACTCTCCCGGCGAAGTCGTGATGGCCGACCCCCTGCCACGGTGATGCCGGCGGACCGCCTGACTCATCCTCAGCTCGGCCCGCCTCGCTGGCGTCGAGGTCGTGCGCCACCGCGATGGCCAGACGCGTCTTCCCGATCCCACCCGGACCGCTAAGGGTGACGAGGCGAGAGCCTTCTTGCAGCAGTCGTGCAACCTGTGCTCTCTCGGCCGCCCGTCCGACCGTGGCAGACACGGGCTTCGGTAGCCGCGAGCGGGCGATGGCGCCGGTCGCGGGACCCTGAAAGGCGGCAATCCCCTTGCCTCCGGTCCCACCTTCGGTCAGCGCGGATGTCGTCTCCGGCTCCGGCTGGGCGCCGACCTCCTCTTCCAGCCAGGCAGCGAAGCGGTCGTATACCTCCCTGGCTCGTTCGGGTTGCCCCGCGCTCGACAGCGCGACGAGGAGCCGCCTCAGTACTGCCTCGTCGTACGGATCCGCCTTCAACAACCTGTCGAGGACCTCCGCAGACTTGGGCCACTCGCCGCCCGCCTCGAGCTGTGAAGAGACCTCTAGCCCGCAGGTGCGCCAACTATCGCGGAGGCGCTCCCGCTCCCTGCCGAGCCACTCGTCGAAACCCTGGGACCCCTCGATCAAGAACCCTTCGAGGAGATCACCGCCATAGGACCCGAACGCCTTCGCGGGGCGATTGCTGGCGACCGCCTTTTCGAACTCGGCGACGTCGGTCGGCACGCGCCACCTGACCCGCGTGGGCTCGGTCTCCAGCGCCCGGGCGTACGCGCGTGTAGAGACTGTGCGGCTCAGCAGGCTACGCAGGTTGGTGCGGGCGGTGCGCTCGTTGCTTTCGCGCCAGAAGAGGTCAGCGATCTCGACCCTGCTTACCCAGTCGCCTCGGTACGCCAAGTAGAGGAGCAAGGCAGAGGTCTTGCCCGCCTGCGGCCACATCCGTTCGCCGCCGAACGCGATTGCAGGCGGCCCCAATAGCCACACTCGGGCTGCCATGGTCGAGTATATGAAGGGCTGGCCCCCGGGCGGCTAGCCCGCCGGGACCACGTTGTTGTTGAGCCGGAACACGTTCTCCGGGTCGTACGCGGCCTTGAGCGCAGCCAGGCGGTCGTAGTTCACCCCGTGGCCCGCCTTAGCCATCGCGCCACCCTCTTCGAGCGCGCCGGCGAAGTTGAGGTAGACCCCGCCCTGCGAGTGGGCTTGCATCGCCGTCCAGAACGACCGCACCCAGGCGATGTTGCGCTCGTCCTGAGCCGGTTCGACCCATGCGTTGTCAAGGCTCAGAAGGTACGGCGCGGCTCTGTTGGCTACGGCCGTCTCGGTGTCCGAGACCCGGGAGATGGCTCCGCCCAGGTGCCTGATAGGTATGAACGTCATGTCCGACGGCCTGTCAACCGCGCGTCCGAGTATCGCGTCGATCGTCTCGTCTCCCATGTCGTCGAGGTAAAGAGACTTCCAGTAGTAGCGGATTCCTTTCGGGAACGGACCGTCGAAGGCGGACTGCAGGGCGACCCAGGGTATGGGCCCGCTCATGTCGAATAGTGGGGTGCCTATCTGCCTGAGCGGCGCGAGCACACTCTCTCCTTCCGCCGTGTCGCCGCAGTGCACTGCTGCGATCGCCACTATCGACCGCCCATGGATCTCCGCGGGGAACATCGGAGCCGGCGGGACCTTCCAGATGATCGCGTCACTGCTCACCTCGTCTGGCACCGTCTCGTTGAAGTCTCGCCAGAACCGTAGAACCTCCCTGCCCATCTCGAGCGGGTACATGACCATCGCGAGCGAGACGAGCGGGCCAAGCTCGTGCAGCTTGAACTCGAGGGAGGAGACGATCCCGAAGTTGCCTCCCCCGCCCCTTATCGCCCAGAAGAGTCCCGAGTTCTCGTCGGCGCTCGCCCGGTGGACCTCGCCGTCCGCCGTCACAACGTCGGCCGAGAGCAGGTTGTCGACACTCATCCCGTACTTGCGCCGCACATGGCTCAGGCCGCCAGAGAGCGTCAGCCCTGCTACACCTGTGCTCGAGACGTTCCCCGACGGCGTTGCCAGTCCGAACAGCTGGGTCTCACGGTCGAGGTCAGCCGCCGTCACGCCGCCCTGGACGCGTACCCTGCGGGCGTTCTGATCCACGTGAACACCGCGCATGAGCGAAAGGTCGATCACGATGCCCTCGTCGCAGACGCCGTAGCCGGCGACGCTGTGCCCGCCACCCCGAACGGCAAGCGGCAGACCACGCTCCCGGGCGAAGGTGAGCGCGGCAACGATGTCGCTACTGCCTAGGCATCTCGCGATGAGCGCGGGCCGCCTGTCGATCAGACCGTTCCATGTGCTCCTCGCCTCGTCGTATCCCGGGTCGTTCGGCGTGATCAACTCGCCGAGGAAGTTGGCGCGGAGCTCGGAGGCCTCCTCGGCAGGCACAGGCTCGGTGTTGGCGATCGTCATCTGACGTCCTCTCCGGTCGCCCGCGAGCGACCGGCTAGACGTTAGGAAGTCGGCGGTTGCGTTGGCGTTGCGTAGGCGTTGCGTTGGCCCCGTGGCTGCAGCGTCCCCACCGCTAGCGACACGGTCTCCGCGTGTCTACGCTTCACCCGTCCGAGAAGGGGACTTACGTCACTATCGGACACGTTGCCCACCGTCATAGAAGAGGGTCACCAAGTGTTGCGCGGTGACCCAGCGCGCGGAAGGGATGGGCATGGGAAGGTACCTGAAGGTCTTCCTCACGCTGCTCGCAGCGATCTCTCTGGCAACGGTGGCGGCCCAAACACCACCGGACATCTCCATGACTCAAGAGGAGATGGACCAGGCGTTCGACATCTACTTCAACCTCTGCTCAGGCTGTCACGGCCCCACACGCGAAGGCGCCACGGGCCCCGAAGTCACGGCCGATACGCTATCCGCGAAGGGCATCCCCTACATCAGCGCCGTCCTCTTCGCCGGCCTGCCGGGTGGGATGCCCGACTGGGGGCGGCAGGGCCTCCTCGACCAGGCCGAGATGGAGCTGATGGCCAAGTACCTCCTCAACGAGGTGCCCGAGCCTCCCATGCTCTCGTTCCAGGAGATCTACGAGAGCTGGAACCTGATCGTGCCGGTCGAAGAGCGCCCCACCACGCCTCAGACCCAGCTCAACTGGGAGAACTACTTCGGCGTGATCCTGCGCGACGCAGGCAAGGTCGCCGTCATCGACGGCGACACCAAGCAGCTCGTCACGCTCCTGGATACCGGCTACGCGATCCACATCCTGCGTGCCAGCCGCGACGGCCGCTACTTCCAGGCCGTGGGCCGTGACGGCAAGGCGAGCCTCATAGACCTCTGGACCGAGGTGCCGCAGGTGGTCGCGGAGGCTCGGCCCTGTCTCGACGCCCGCAGCATCGAGTCGTCGAAGATGGAGGGCTACGTCAACGACTACGTGATCGAGGGTTGCTACTGGCCACCGCACTTCGCGATCATGGACGGCCTCACGCTCGAGCCGCTCAAGGTCGTGTCTACGGTCGCGTACGAGAAGAGCGTGGGCGAGCGCGTCGATGCGGCCCGCGTAGCCGCGATCGTGGCCTCCGAGTACAACCCGGAGTGGATCGTCAACGTCAAGGAGGCCGGCCAGACCTGGCTGGTCGACTACAGCCAGCTCGACCGCGATGGCAGGCCGCTCGGCGTGACCATGTTCGACACCGAGCTCTACCTGCACGACGGCGGCTGGGCCCAAGGCCGCTACTTCATCGTCGCGGCGAACAACGAGAACAAGCTCGTGGTGCTCGACACGCTCGAGCGCGAGGTGGCGGCCGTCATCGACGTCGGCATAAGGCCGCATCCCGGGCGCGGCGCGAACTGGGTCGACCCTGACTTCGGACCGGTGTGGGCAACCGGCAACCTGGGCAGCCTGGAGATCACCGTGATCGGCGCCGACCCGAAGACTCACCCCGACCACGCATGGCAGGTCGTGCGTCAGCTCCAGACCCCGTTCACCGGCAACCTGTTCATCAAGACGCACGAGGCCAGCCCGTGGCTGATAGCGGACTTCCCGATGAGCGTCGTGCCGGTCGGCCAGGTGACGCTGTGCGCCTGGCGCAAGGACGACATGGAAGAGAGGGTCTGCTGGGAGGTAGCGGGCGCAGCAGAGCAGAGCGCGCGCATGGTGCACACGGAGTTCAACATGGCCGGTAACGAGTTCTGGGTCTCCGCCTGGGCCCCGATGGACAAGGAGAGCTTCATCGTCGTCTACGACGCGCAGACGCTCGAGGAGGTCCACCGCATCGAGGGCGAATGGCTGGTGACGCCCACCGGCAAGTTCAACGTCCACAACACCTCTCACGACGTCTACTGAGCAGATCTGCTTAGGTAGCCACCGCTGGAGAACGGCCCCGCACACGCGGGGCCGTCTGCTTTTCTCACTCGCGAGTCGTATGAGTGAGACCGAGCATCACGTTCGGATGCGGTTCCAGCAGGGGCTCGCACACGGGAAAGGAAGACCATGTGGCCATTCGGTAAGAGCGCCAGCGCGCGGCTCGAGGAGGCGCTGCGGGACCAGCGGCTCACGGCCGAGCTCGACCTGCGGGTAGAGGTCGATAAGAAGGTGGCGAAGGTAAGCGGCAAGGTGCCAAACGAGCGCTACAAGGACCTAGTCAGGGCGATCGCCGGCGGCATCAACGGCATAAAGGATGTGGACGTCAGCGGCCTGGAGGTCGAGGCAGGCAGCACGGCGCCGGGCGCCGAGGATCTGGGGCCCGGCGTGACGAGCGGCGGCCGAGCCGCTGCCGATCCCAGCGCATTGGCGAAAGCCGCGTTGGCGGCGATCAAGAAGGAACCACGGCTGGCCGACGACCCGATAGACGTGCTTCAGAGCGGCACCACGGTCGTGCTGCGCGGCGCCGTGGGCTCCGATTCGGAGCTCGACCTGATCAGGCAGATCGTCTCCAACGTGCCCAGCGTCACCCAAGTCGACGATACCGGGCTACAGGTCATCGACAACGCCGCCCAGCTCAACGAGACAGATGACGACGGCGACGTCGTCTACACCGTCAAGTCCGGTGACACGCTCTCGCACATCGCGCTCAAGTACTACGGGAGCGC
>CAZMFX010000065.1:0-13999 GCA_964565625.1 uncultured bacterium | reverse complement strand
GGAGCCGGCGGGCCGCTACGCCGGTTGCAGCCGGCGGTCGGGTAGCTGGACCGGGGCCTCGGCAGGCAACGGCCGCAACAGGCGCATGCCGTTGACTACGACGAGCAGCACAGAGGCCTCGTGAACGAGCATCCCGAGCGACATCGTCACGCCACCAGCGATGACGCCGACGAGCAGCAGCACGACGGTCGCAACCGCGAACACGACGTTCTGCCGCAGGTTGGCTGCCGTGCGCCTGGCGAGCCGGATGGCGTGCGGGAGGCGTGCAAGGTCGTCCGACATGAGCGCAACGTCGGCGGTCTCGACCGCCACTGCGGACCCGGCCGCTCCCATCGCGACGCCGACGTCAGCAGCGGCGAGGGCGGGAGCGTCGTTCACGCCGTCACCCACCATGGCCACGGAGCGGCCGCCCGCCCGCAGGTCCTCGACGACCTCGAGCTTGTCCTCCGGCAGCAGGCCGGCGCGGACGTCTGCGATCCCCACCTCGCGGCCGACGGCCAGCGCGACCGGTTCGGCATCGCCGGTGAGCATCGCGACGCGCCCCACCCCCAGCGCCTTTAGCGACCGGACGAACTCCGGCGCCCCCTGCCTCACCTTGTCGGCTACGCCGATGACGCCTAGAGGCCGGCCGTCGACCAGCACGACAAGGGGCGTTCGTCCGGCTTCTGCCATCATCGTCGCCGCTCGCGTCGTGAGCTCCAGCAGCTCTTCATGCGCTTGACCCGGGGCGTCTTCTCCCACGATCTCGGCGGCGAAACGCGGGCTGCCGACGACGACCTGGGTTCCGTCCCAGCTGGCGATGACGCCCTTGCCGGGCACGGTCTCCGCCGTTACCTCGAGACCCACCGGGAGCACCCCGGCCTCTTCCGCCGCGTCGAGAACGGGCCTCGCCAGCGGGTGGCTCGAGCCGGTCTCCGCCGCGGCGGCGTAGCGGAGCACGTCCGCTGGAGAGACGCCGTCGCGGAGGGCCTCCACCTGAACGACCTGGGGTTTGCCGCGCGTGAGCGTGCCCGTCTTGTCGAAGGCGACGACGTCTACGCGCGCCAGCGCCTCCAACGTCTCGCCGCCCTTGACGAGCACCCCGTCGCGCGCGGCGCGGCCGATGCCGGCGACGATGGAGACGGGAACGGAGATCACCAGCGCGCCGGGGCAGCCGATGACCAGCAGCGTCAGGGCCAGCTCGACGTTCCCGGTTATGAGCCAGGCGACGATAGAGAGGCCGATTATCGTCGGGGTGTACACCTTGGCGAAGCGGTCCATGAACCGCTGCGTCCGGCCCTTCGCGTCCTGGGCCTCCTCGACCCGGTGGACTATCCGGGCGAGCGTTGTGTCGGCTCCCACGCCTGTTGCCTCGACCCGCAACAGGCCGGACACCGCGATGGTCCCCGCGTAGACGTTCTCGCCGCCGGTCTTCTCCGCTGGGACGCTCTCGCCCGTGATCGACGACTCGTCGACCGCTCCCGCGCCCGAAAGTACGACGCCGTCCACGGGCACCTTCTCGCCGTGCATGACGACGACCGTCTCACCTCTCGCTACCTGCGAGGCCGGAACCTCGACCTGCTTGCCGTCCCTGACGACGACGGCCGTGTCCGGCGCCGACCTGATCAGGTCGCCTAGGGCGCTGCGGGTTCGATCGAGCGTCGAGCCCTCGAGCGCCTTGCCGATCGCGAAGAGCGTCGTCACCGCGGCGGCTTCCCAGAACTCCCCGATGATCACGGCTCCCGTAGCGGCCACGGTGACGAGTAGGTCGATGCCGACGATCCGGACCGTCAAGCTCCTCACGGCCTGGACCGCGATGGGCCTGCCGGCGATGACGGTGGCGGCGAGGAGCAGGCCGATGCCGACCAGGTTGCCGTTGGAGCCCGGGATCGACAGGTGGCTCAGCGCGTAGCCGGCGGCCGACAGCGCCGCCGCCAAGGCGGGGCCGCGCCAGCGCGCCGGTAGGCGGCGGACGGTACGGCGCGAGCGCTCGGGCCCGCCACCTCGCCGCGTCGGCACGCCGGACGCGATCGCCCTGCTCAGCGATGACACCTCAGAACGGCGACGGTTCGGCCGAGTAGCCCGCCTTGGCTACGGCCTCTACGAGGCTGTCGACGCTCGCCTCTGCCGGGTCGTGGACCACCTCGATACGTCCGGAGTTGAACTTCACCTGCACCGACTTCACCCCGACGAGGCGTCCGACCTGCTTCTCGATCTTGGGCACGCACGAGGGGCACGACAGGTCGGCCGCCCTGAGCACCGTCTTCGTCTCGCGCTCGTTCTCCATGACAACGCTTGACATCGCTTCTCCTCCTCGCCCCTTGCGTACCTGCCGGGGCTCTGTGAGTCGAGGCTAGCCCGCGCCCCGGGTTGCCGTCCTTGACGCGGGTCATGCAGATTGGTCCAGGATTGGTACAAAGGCCGGGTGGCGCTCATTCTGCGCTCACATTAGTGGCCCGGATGCGGTGGGCGCGGCCAGATTCGGCCGTCTGTGGCTCGCCTCATGTTCGGCTCCCGGCCTTCTCATGACTGAGCCCAATCCTCTACCCACGAACGTCACCGCAGGCGTTCCGAGGGTTCCGGCCCCCCAGCCGGGAGAAAGGGGCTCACCCCATGCTAGTAACCATCGGCATCATCCTGTTGGTCCTGTGGCTGCTTGGCCTCGTGACGAGCTACACGCTCGGTGGCTTCATCCACCTGCTGCTCGTCATCGGCCTCATCATCATCCTGGTCAACCTCTTCACCGGGCGTAGACCGGTTTGAGGTCGGCCTTCGGGCCGCAACGAAAGTGGAGTCAAGTGCGGCGGCTCGCCTCGGGCGGGCCGCCTAATCGCGTCTGTCGACGAGCGCGAGCTCTACCAGTACCGGGCGGTGGTCGGAGTCGCCGTCCCACGGGCCGATCCTCGCGTCTATGGCTCTCCACTCCTCTGAGTGGAAGACGTAGTCGATGCGCAGCAGCCAACTGGGTACGGTGAAGCCCAGCGGTGTCGGCTTCATGGGCCCGCCAGGGAACGTCTGGCCGAAACCGAAGCCGGCCTCGAGCCAGGAGTCTGCGAGCGCGGCAGTCATGGTCTCGTACGCCGTGCTCCTCGGCGTGGTGTTGAAATCGCCTACTGCGATGACGGGCCCCTGCCGTCCAAGGGAGAACTCGTATATGCCGTCCGCGACCCGCTCACGCTGCCTCACGGCGTAAGTGATCTCGTCCGGCCAGTCGGGCAAGGTCCGCGGTATCGACAGGTTGTGCACGTTGATCAGCGTCACGTCGCCTGAGGCCAAGTGGATGGTCGTCAGTTGCGGGTTGCGGGCAGAGAGGTTGGGTACCCGCGTAGGCAACGGGCTCAGAGGCACGGTGCTGAAGACCCCGAGACCCCCGCCGCCTCGGCTGGGCACGAGGTCGTGATACGGGAACGCCTCTGCGAGCCGATCCCGAAGCTCGGCCATCATCGGCGGCGCGAGCTCCTGCAGCGCCACGACGTCCGCGCCCGACGCCGTTATCGAGTCGGCCACGCCGGCGGGGTCCGGGTTCTCGGCATGCAGGTTGAAGGTCATCAGCCTGAGCGTTGGCGTAGACGCCGGGACAGGCTCGACCTTGACGCTTCTGGGAACGAGAGCCTGGCCGAACAGCAGGAGGAAGATCGCCGCCGGAACGAGCGCGGCGGTGAGCATGCCCCACCTGCGCCAGCGCAGGCCCGCCAGCAGCACGATAGGTACAGGCAGGAACAGGTAGGGAGCGACGCTGTTGACGACGAACATCGCCCAGTGCGAGTCGCCCAAGTAGTTGTATGCCGCCCACCAGCTTACCGCCGGCAGGAGCGAGAGATATGCAACCATGACGAGCAGGCGTCCGAACCAACCCGCCTTCGTATGCCGCTCCACCTGGGAGTCGTCGGGGTGGTCGTCGCCGCCGAGCATCGCGAGAGGTTACCCCGGTGTGCCGGACCTGCCGTGAGGCGTCGTTCTCGCTTGAGAACCGTTTCCCGTCTTTGAAATCGGAACGATTCCGAGATAATCTGTGCCGATGACCCAAGCTGCGGCGTCGACAGTCGGAGAGTCCCAACACGGCAGCCCCGGCTCCCGGCTGGCGGCAGAGCTGGCGGCCGGCCGCGCCCAGATAAGGCGCGAGCTGACCCTTACGGCCGTGACGGGCATCGGTCTCGTCTCCGGCTTGGTCGCGGGCTTCGCAGGGGGAGACGGCGGCGGCTTCGGCAGCGCGGCCGAGGCCGTCTGGACGCTCGGCTACATGGTCGCGTACCTGGCGGGAGGAGTTCCGGCCACCCGCGAGGCGCTCAGCGCGCTTCTCAGGCGCCGCAAGCTCTCGATCTCACTGCTCATGGTGTTGGCTGCCGTGGCCGCCGCGCTGGTCGGCGAGGTGCGCGACGGCGCGATACTGCTGTTCCTCTACAGCCTCGCCGAGTCCCTCGAGGGCTACGCCATGGGCAACACGAGGCGGGCGGTGGCGTCTCTCATGGACCTGCGGCCCGACACCGCGAACGTCTTGACCGGCGGATCCGACATCACGGTCCCCGTCGAAGAAGTAGAGGTTGGCCAGCTGATACTGGTGCGGCCGGGCGAGCGGGTGCCCCTCGACGGGGTCGTCGTGAGCGGCTCCGGCCACATGGACCAGTCGCCGATAACGGGGGAGTCCGTACCCGTCGACAAGACGGTCGGCGATACCGTCTTCGCTGGCGCGGTCAACGGTCACGCGGCGCTGGAGGTGCGGGTCACGAAGCCGGCGTCGCAATCGACGATCGCGCGCCTCATCCACCTGGTGACCGTCGCCCAGTCGCAGCGCTCTCCGAGCCAGCGCTTCTCAGACTGGTTCGGCCAGCGCTACACGACGTTCGTGCTGTTGGGATCGATCGTCGCCCTGGGCGTCTTCCTCCTCGTCGGCGTCGAGCGCGGAGACGCCTTCTACCGGTCGGCGACGCTGCTCGTCGTCGCCAGCCCATGCGCCATCGTCATCAGCGTGCCTGCCGCGGTGCTCTCCGCCTTGGCCCGGGCCGCACGGTTCGGCGTGCTGTTCAAGGGCGGAGCGGCGCTCGAGGACTTCGGGTCCGTCGACGTCGTGGCGGTAGACAAGACGGGGACGCTTACAGAGGCCCGCATGCGGGTCACGGACGTCATGCCGTTCGGCGTCTCTCGGGAAGCGCTCCTGGCGCTGGCGGCGGCGGTCGAGAGCGGATCTGAGCACCCCTTGGCGAAGGCCGTCGTCGAGGCCGCCGCGCAAGACGGGGTAGAGCGCCTCCAGGCAACCGACGTCGTCGCGGTACCGGGCAAGGGCGTGAGGGCGACGGTCGACGGAAGGCCTTTCTGGGCTGGGAACGACAGGCTTCTCACCGAGTTGGGCGTGACGCCAACCCCGTCCGTCGCAGAGGCGGCGGCCAGGCTCGAGGCTTCCGGCAGAACGCTCGTAGTGGTCGGCAGCGGCACCGGAGAGTCGGCGAGCGTAGTCGGCCTCCTCGGGGTCGCAGACACCGTGCGGGACTCCGCGGCTCCCGCCATTGCCGCCCTGCGAGAGGGCGGAGTGCGGCGCGTCGTGATGATGACGGGAGACAACGCGGTAACCGCCCGGGCCGTGGCGGCGGAGGTAGGCATACGAGCGGAGGACGTGCACGCCAGCCTGTTGCCGACGGACAAGGTAGAGAAGGTCGGCGAGTTGAGCCGCGAGGCGCGGGTCGCGTTCGTAGGTGACGGCGTGAACGACGCCGGCGCCTTGGCGGCTGCCTCGGTGGGTGTGGCGATGGGCGCCGCCGGGACCGACGCGGCGCTGGAGGCGGCCGACGTCGCCCTGCTCTCCAACGACCTTGGCATGCTCCCCCGCGCGCACGCGTTGGCCCGTGAGGCCAACACGATCATCAAGCAGAACCTGGGGTTCGCCCTGGGAATCATGGCGCTGATGGTCGTTTTCACGGTCCTCGGTCGCCTTCCCCTGCCTCTCGGCGTGCTGGGGCACGAGGGCGGGACGATACTCGTCGTCCTGAACGGACTCCGCCTCCTCGGTTGGAGAGCAGGGAAGCCTGGCTACGGGACGCGGCAGGCGCTGGAGCCGGCGGCGGCAGGCTGACGATGTAGCGGGCGGGCCGCGGGCGCGTCCGCGGGCGTCGTACCCACGCCAGCGCAGCACAGCTCGGCGATTGCCGAGCCTCCGAGCGGGTCCGCCTCCTTGGCCCGCTAGCTTTCTGCCATGGACGAACGGGTGGGCGAAGGGCGTGGCGCCAGGGGTGCCGTACGCGCCCGTGGCCGGAGGGGGAGCTCGGTGCCACGCAGCCTCGGGCAAGTACCGGGCCGGCTCGTACGCGCACGTCAGCGTCCCCTTCTCGCCATCGCCATCGCCATCGCCGCGACGTCACTGCTCCTCTTCACACCGGTGGTGCGCGGCGCGAGCGCGACAAGGGCGTGGGCCTCTTCGCCCCGTCCGGTAGAGAGCCTCGCCGTCGTACGTCAGCAGGGGCGTTTCGACTGCGGCCCGGCGCTCCTCTCGACTCTCGCCCGGTGGGGCGGTCGCGAGGTTTCCCTCGCCAGCGTGCTGGGCGCCGCCGACATCGGCGAGAGCGGCGTCACGCTCGGCGAGTTCGCGCGCCTGGCGGCCGGTCTCGGGCTCCACGGAACGTGGTACCGGGTCCCCAGGGCGCGCCTGCGCAGCTTGCATCAACCCTTCGTCGCCCACCTCGACGCCGGCAACGGCCTGGGTCACTACGTCGCCGTCGTCGCGCTCGAGCACGGCCTGGCGGTTGTCGCCGACCCAGCAAGGGGCGGCGTCGTGGGCGGCGCTCGTCGCCTCCTGGGTGGGTACACCGGTCGCGCGTTCCTGTTTGAAGATCGGCTCGAGCCCGGTTGGGTGGACCTGTGACAGGCAGGGGCGTCCCGTGGGTGGCGGCGTGCGCGACCGCGGCCCTGAGCGCGGCGGCCATAAGACCGTGGGGCGCTGGGGCGTTGGCTCTCGTCGCGTACGTGCCGGTCTTCGTCGCGATCAGCTCGACTCGCAACGCCGCGTTGGGAGCGCTGTGGGCCGCGGCGGCGGCGCTGGGCGTCAACAGCGTCGCCTACGAGGCGGCACGGGTGCTCTTCCCGGGCGCCTATCCCGTGACGCTCGTGTTGTCGGCGCTGCCCTTCGCGCTGGTTGGGGCTTGCGCCGTCAGGCTGCGCACCGTAGTGGCCAGGCGAACTGGAACCGTTGCATCCCCGCTCATCACGCTGGCAGCCCTGCCGGTCCTCTGGTCAGCCGCCGAGTGGCTGCCTGCCCAACCAGACGTCCTCGGCGTCTGGGCGCTCCCTCTCGGGTTCATCGGCTACAGCCAGCTGGGCCTGCCAACCGCCCAGGTAGCTCGCTTCGGCTCCGTGTCCGCGGTGAGCATGCTGGTGCTGACGCTCAACGCGGGCCTGGCTGCCCTCTGGGTCGTGGCCACCGCGACCGGTCAAGCGGGGGCGAGGTCGGCAATCGAGGTCAGTCGCCCGCGCGCGCTACGCATCGCCTCGATCGCAGCGCTGGTCGCTCTGGTTCCGCCGGTTGGCGGCGCCGGCGCCGCCGTCCACGATGGCGATGCGCCGGTGCACGAGTCAGGCGCCGCGCCGGGGTCGGCACTCTCCGTCCGCATCGTCCAGCCCCATCTCACGGACGCCGCCTACTTAGCGGCGAAAGCATCCAGCGTAGAGCGCTCCGCCATGCGCGCCACGCTAAGCGAGGGCATCGGCGGCCCGCCCGTAGACCTCGTCGTCCTACCGGAGGCTGCTTGGCCCGGCGCCATCGACGTAACAGACCCAGAAGTCGGGCGCGCCCAGGTGGCAGCAGCGTTCGGCTCAGCGACGGTGCTCTTCGGCGCTCCGGCCCGCAGCGGCGTCCCCGGCAAGCGCCTGAGCAACTCCGTCTTCCTCTGGCGGTCCGGGGTCTTGGAGCACGTGTACGCGAAGAGGCGCACCGTGCCCATAGCCGAGGCGAGCTTGCTGCAGGGCTCGAGCCCGGCGCCCTTCGCCCTCGGCGGAGCACGGCTCGCCCCGCTAGTCTGCTACGACGCCCTCTTCCCGTCAGACGTCCGCGCTCTCGCTGCGGCTGGTGCACAGGCGATCGTCCTCGTGACGAACGACTCGTTCGCGGCCAAGTCGGACATCCCGGAGCTGCACCTGAGAGCGGCGCGCATGCGCGCCCTCGAGTCCGGGCTGCCCGTCGTTCTGGCGTCCAACACCGGCCCGTCCGCGTTCATATCGGCCAAGGGCGAGGTCGTCTCGCGCCTCGATGCCGGCCGGCCGGGCGCGCTCGACGGCCGCGTGGCCCTCGGTGCACCTTCGAGCCCATACACACGACACGGTGACTGGCTCGGCGGCGGCAACGCCGTCATCGCCGGCGGCCTGGTGCTCGCAGCGTCGAGAGGAGGCCGCTCGCCCAAGAGGTCCACCTGACGTCATTCGAAGTGGAGGAGAGTCGTGAGACGCTTCATCATCTGGATTTTCGCAACGCTTATCGCAGCCCTGACAGGAGGCTTCGCCATAGCCGGGCACGCACCCAACGCCTGGTTGGCGCCGGTGAGCGCGTCAGAGCTCGCTACGGTCACCGGCGGCATCTGCTTCGTCAACTGCGACGACGAAGAAGAGGAAGAGGAAGAGGAGGAGGAAGACGAGCCACGCCTCGTGTCCACCGATTGGCGCACCGTCCGTCAGACGGACGGCCCGGCGGAGCAGCTGTCGTACTCCATCTTCACAGAGCTCTCGAACGCTTACGGCGATCGTCCGATGGACTACGAGGTCGCCGTCAACGACCAGTGTCGGTTCCGCTGGGTATCGGGCGGCGTCGGCATAGCGACGGGCTTCAACATCCAGGTGGGCCGCACCTACGGATGCGCCGTGTCATCAGTGCTGCGCGGGGAGATAAAGGCCGGCTACCGCCTGAAGGTCTACAAGGGCGACATGCGCCAGTACTCGACGATCACCGTCGCCGAGTACCTCCTGTACAGCGACGGCAGCTCGCGAGAATCCGGCGCACGCGACGTCGGGCGCCGCGAGCACAGGTGGAGCCGTTTCACCCCCGTCCAGATCTACGGCCGCTGATGCACGAACTGGTACCCGGACGGCTCGCCTCTACGGCGAGCCGTCCCGACAAGCGCGCGGCGGCGCTGTTACAGGGCTTTGCGATAGCCCTTCACCGCGCGGCATCGGCCCAGGCTGCGGGTACGCAGCTGGTCGCCTTACACCATCAGGTCGTGCCTGCCGACCTACCCGGCCCGCTCGTCGCCGAGGTGCTCGTCCCGCCGCCGCCGTTCACGTCGTGGCAGTCTGTGGCGGCGACCTCGGACTCGCAGTGCCTGAGCCCGCTCGGGGTGGCACCAACCCGAGAGGGCGCCGCTTTGAGCCTGGAACTGATAGTCCGGGGCGCAGGCAACGGACTGGAGGCCGGTGAAGCCTGCGCCGCCACCATCACGCTTGCGTTCCGGTCGGGCGACCAGGTACACGAGTCGCTGGTTCGGGCGGCGTTCCAACGTCCCGATGCCCCCACGTACGAGGGGGACGACGTGCGGGCGGGCTACTCCCTCGATCGCATCTCGCTCGCTCCCGCTGACCCGGGGTTCGGGAGGCTGATCGAGCTGGGCGTCACCAACGACGGCGACTCGACCCTGCAGATCACCGGGATAGTGGGCTCAGACGCTCTGGAGAAGCTCGGTGCCCGGTCGTACCTCCTGCCGGAGCGCGGGCTCCCAAGCGGTCTGGAGGGGCTCGAGCCCCTAGGGTCTGGCGCCAAGGTCTCGGTTCCGCCGGGGCGCACCGCCCGCATTGGCGTGGTTATCGACCTTGAGGGTGCTCTGGGCAACGGCGCCTGGGTGGCCGGTCTGCAACCGGCGCTCAGCATCGAGCGTGACGGCGAGGAGTTCAGCCTGCGCTTCCCGCTCGTGGTGAGCTCCAACGGCGTGGAGCTGCCTTGAGCTCGCGCGTGGCGGCTCTTCTCGTGGTGGTCCTGAGCTCTTGCCTGGGCCTCGGCCGTGCCGTGGCGGCTGACCCGGCGCACCCCGCTCGTATAGATTCCGCCGAACGATACGTGAAGGCGTTCCTGCGCATGTACGAGCTGCCGGCGTCCGAGCACGACGCGCTTGCTACTGCCAACGCCGCCATGACCCGGGCCCGACGATGGTGGCTGCCGCACCTGTCGCTGCGCGAGTCGCTCGAAGGTCACGACGGCGGCGTCAACCTGGACCTCTCGCTGTCGGTCAGGACGCTTCTCTTCGACGCGACCGCTGTCCCGGAGCTGGAGGCTGCGATAGCCGACGTGACGCTGCGCGCGGCCGTGGCCGACGGCGCACGGACCAGCGGCCTCGCCGCGTTCCTACAGGACGTCGCGGCGTACGCGCTGCTGGCACCGGCGGGAGATATCGCGGCTGCGGCCGTGACTGATCCAGGCGACGCCGGCACCTTGCCGGACCCGCTCTCGCTGCCGCCCGCGAGACGTGAGGCGTTCGAGGCCGCGCTCAGCGCCCTTCATGGCGCCCGCTGGCTGGCCAGCGCCGTCCACGACGTTCAGGGGCGGCTGGCGCTTACCCTTTCCGTCCCCGTCGCGACCCTGGCACCGCCCGCCGCGGCGAACGTAGAAGACCTGATCCTCATGTCGATCGCCCCGCTCGTCGCGTCCTCCGCTCCGGGCGCGGCACAGGTCGGGGAAGCAGGCCTCCTCGAGTCCTCGGTCATCGGTAACAACGGTGTGACAGCGAACGACGCCGCGGTCTCGCGCTGCCTCGAGAGCGCCCCCGCGGTCCGAGTCGCTCACGCGCGGCGCAACCTCACGCTCAGCCGTGCGCGCGCGGCCGCCTCGCCCGACGTCGCTCTCGAGCTCGTGGCCGGCGCGGATCACGAGCTCGCCCTGACGGGCGGTGGCCAGGGCTCGAGCCCTTCGGCAACCGTTGGCCTGGAGGCGCGCTTCGTGCTGCCAGACTCGTGGCCCGTCGCCGGTAGGGTGAGCGCCGGCGTGGACCTGAGCGGCGCACGTCAGTCAGCTGAGCTCTCTTGGCCGCCAGACGGAAGCCCGGTTCTATACGAGCCCGACGCCGCTGACGTCTATGCAGGCGAGATCGCCGCTGCGACCTGGGAGGCGCGCTCGCTGCTCCGCGCCTTCGAACAGGCTGCAGCGGACCGCGGACGCCTGGAACGCCAGCTCGCCTGGGCGGTGCGAGACGCCTACCCGAAGGTCACGACAGAAAAGGCAAAGGCCCTCGCGACCGACCCCCTGTCTACCGCGTGGGGAGACGTAGGCGTGCGGGGCGACCACTCGCTCACCCGGCTGCGCGTGGAGACGACGCTGGCGCGGCTCGGAGCGTTGTCTGCCGCGATCAACCTGGCGGCTCACTGCGCCACGCTCCCCACCGCCTCTGGGGACTGAAGCCGTGCCGCGCCGTCGCCTGCGTGTGGTGGCCGTACTGACCGCTGCCTGGCCGCCGCTGCTGTTATCGGTCGCCGCGCTGGCGCTCGCCGGCGGGAGGCGGGATTCGGCCGAAGCGTGGGCGGGCCACGAGCCCAAGGCGCCACCAACCGGTGTTGTCCACGGCTGGGTATCACCCTCCGGCACGCGCGTGCTGGTGCCTGCGGACGTATGTGATGAAGCCGATCCCCTGATGTCACTCGCCCTGGAAGGCCGGATCTCGAGCCGGTCGTCAGGCGGCACGGAGCACGTCGCCGTTCGGCTAGAGCCTCCTGAGGCCTTCGCGACCGGAGCGGCGATCGACCGTGGCGAGGAGGTGATGGTCCTCGACGTTGGACCCGGCCTCGCGCGCCGGGGCCTTGCGTCTACAGAAGAGCGCCCTGTCGTCTACACGGCAGCGACGGCGCGGTGTCGGTCATGGTCCGAGCAGAGATGGGACCTGGGGGCGCTGTCCGCCACGCGCGTCGACGGGCGGTTGGCCGCCGGCGAGGCGCTGAGCGCGTACGTGGTACCGCAGCCGACACACACCGGTGTCCTCGCGATCCTGCTGTTGCACAGTCACGCCAGGCCGGTGACGCTGCGGTCGGTGACCTTGGCCGACGCCGGCTCCACGACCGGCGTGGTGCTCGCCGCAACGGGGTGGATGGAGCACTGGGAGGCGTGGAAGGAAGAGGCTCTCGCCTGGCGCGACGCCCACGCTCCGCCGCAGCCAACGGCCCCGCTGGCCACGCGCGTACCGCGGTCGGTCGCGCCGACGGACCCGGCGCCGCCTCTGACTTGGCGCCGGATGGACGACCTTGGACTGCGCATGGGCCCGTACAACGCCGCCGTGGTCGTCATCGGCGAGTGGACGTTCGCCCGGTCGAGGCGTCCACCCAGCCAGACGGTTCTCGGCCGAGCCTCACGCATGTTGCGGCCCCTCACGCCGGCCCGCCCGCGCGTCGTCTTGAGCTTCCCCGTCCTGACGTTCCGGGTCGACGGCGCCGTGTCGACCGTCGGCATCACCGATCCGGTGTACGCCGAGCTTCCCTGACCACCAAGCGCGAGGTCCTGTGCTACACTCCCTATTTGCCGCGTCGTTGCCGCCGGTGCTGTGGCCGCGCGGTGGCCTCCGACCGGGCAGGCGCGGACAGATACGAGAGAGACCATCCGGGAGGAGGTGCAGATGACAAACGACAGGTACGACCTGAACGTGATCCTGGTGCCGCATCTCAACGAGACGCAGCTACAGGCAGAGAAGGACGCCATCAACGCTCAAGTAGAGCGCGCGGGTGGCGAGATCGTAGAGCTGGACGAGTGGGGAACCCGCCGTCTCGCGTACCCGATCCGGAAGTTCAACGAGGGGCACTACCTCATCTATCGCCTAGACCTGAGCGGCACGGCTCCAAAGACCATAGAGGCAGCCTTGCGCCAGCGCGATAACGTCATGCGTGTGCTCGTAGTCAAGGACAGGCCGGAGTGGAAGACCAAGAAGGCTCCGAAGCAGGAGGAGCGTCCCGCGGAGGCCGCGGCGGAAGCCGGCGCCTGAGCAAAGACGCTCGTCGACAGACGAACCTAGGAGAGTTCGATGGCTAGAGGACTGAACGCCGTTCACATGGTTGGGACGCTCGTCCAGGCGCCCGAGATGCGTTACACGCAGAACGGGCTTGCCATCCTCGAGCTCAACATCGCCGGCAACGACAACGTCATCGGCGACGACGGACAGCCGCGCGAGCTCGCCTGGTACCACCGGGTGACGCTCTTCGGCGCGCAGGCCGAGCAGATGGTCAACCAGCTCGAGGCCGGCACGCCCGTGTTCGTCGAGGGTCGTCTCAACTACCGCACCTGGGAGTCTCAGGAGGGTCAGAAGCGCTCCTCCCTGGACGTCAACGCCAACCGCGTCGAGGTCCTCACGTTCGGTCCGCGCGGCAACGACGCAACGGTCGTCGACGCCAAGGGCCAGGACAGGCTCCGCAACGCCCTCAACCAGGTGACGATCATCGGCAACCTGACGCGCGACGCAGACATGCGGTACACGCCCAACGGCAGTGCCGTAACGCGCTTCAGCGTGGCCGTGAACGAACGCTTCCGCGGCCGCGGAGGCGAGGACCAGGAACGCACCAGTTACGTGGACGTGAACGTCTGGCGTGAGCTGGCAGAGGCGACAGGCGAGCTCAAGCGGGGAGACCCCGTCTTCGTCATCGGCCGCCTGGTGAACGACTCCTGGACAGACAAGGAAGGCAACCGCAGGTTCACGACGCGCATCGAAGGGCAGCGCGTCGAGTTCCTCACTCGCGGACCCGGTAGCGGTGGGGCCGGTTCCCGACCAAGCGAGAGAGCTATGGTCGCCCAGGCGAGCTCGTCGAAGCTGGATATCGACGAAGAGTTCCCGCCAGAAGAGGATCTACCCTTCTAGACATGGCAAGAGATTCGAGAGACAGAGGCGACAAGCGTCGCCGCGGAGGCGGTCGTAGAGGTCGTAGGCCCAAGGTATGCCCGTTCACGACGGGTGAGCTGGAGGTCACGGACTACCACGACGGCAAGATGCTGCGGCGTTTCATCAGCGATACGGGCAAGATCCTGCCGCGTCGTCGTACCGGAGTGAGCGCCAAGTACCAGCGCAGGCTGGCGTTGACGATCAAGCGTGCA
>CAZMFX010000064.1:0-14472 GCA_964565625.1 uncultured bacterium | reverse complement strand
CGACTCCATACGACAGCCTCTAGCGCCAGGAGCGACAACGATGGAAACTGGTCATAGGAGGCTGCCTATGGAGCACAGGCCGCTCGATAGCGTCGAGCAGGCGGAACGGGACGTGGGGCGCCGCCATGAGGTCGCCCGAATGCGTCCCCTGCATGGCGAAGAGGTGCAGCGCGTGCACGTGGAGCCGGAGGACCGGCTGGCGTTCCGCGTTGGCGTCAACATCCTGACCCTGGCGTTGCTGGTGCTCGCCGGGTACCTGGTCTGGCGCAACTTCATCCAGTGAGTTTCCTCGCCACCCTCTACCTGGTCGTCGCGCTGTTGCTGCTTGGCACACTGGCGGCGCGTAGCGTCGCGGCCAGGCATCGCGAGGTGCTGGCGCTCACGCTCGGGTCCATGGTGCGGCTCGTCGCCGGGCTGGGCCTCTTCGCGTTCATCCTCTATGCGACCGCCTACTTTCTTGGCCTGGTGGGCGGGTTCTACGAGTCGCTCACCTGCAAGGTGGTCACCCTGCCGTCGTGCGAGGACCCGCTCGCGCTGCCTGGCTGGCTGGCGCTGCCCGAGGCCAGCGTGGGCGGGGTCATCGGGATCCTGCCCCTCCTTGGCATCTTCCTCGCGAAGGCGCTCCAACCACGAAGCGCCAAGGAGGCCGCCGCTGACGAAGAGGAGCTACGCGCGAGCGCGAGCACGCCCGCAACAGGCCCCCAAGCCCTGGGCACCAACTACTTCGTCTTCGAGCGTGAGGGGGGCCTCGTCAGCGTGCTCGCGACGGACGAGCTGCCGCCCGGCCTGCAACCCAAGCACCTGGTCGAGCGGGCGCAACCGCCCGTCCCCCTGAGGGAACGGCTGCTCACCGGCGCGCAGACGTGGCTGGCCGCCAACGCCGCGCTCATCGGCATCTTCCTCGTCGAGATGTGGCTCGCGTGGCTCCGGGGCGCGGCTGAAGCCGCTGACAGACAGGTCCGTCTATCGCTGGGTCTCGATTCCGAGCTGCCCGCCGCCTACCTGGGCGTCGCTCAGTGGGGCGCCGTCGTGCTGGCGCTGGGCCTGAGCGTCGTGGTCCTGTTCCTTGGCGTGATGGGCCGCTACGGGCTTGGCGTCGCCGGTCGCGGCTTCACCGGGTTGCGGCAGGGCGCGGGGATCATCGACATGATCGGCTCCTCGCTCAGCGTCTTCGCGAGCGGATTGCGGCACGGCTGGATCGTGTCGGCGATCGCGATCGGCCGCTTCGCCCTCAAGGCGCAGAGCGCGCTGACGCGGCTGTACGTCATGGCACTGACCGCCATCGGGCGGGCGCTCCTCAAGCTGCAGAGCGGGGCTCAGTCGGCGTGGGCCTTCCTCTCGATCCTCGTAGGCACGTTCGTACTGTTCCTCGGCAGGGTGCTCGGGCGGGTGTTCGCGTGGATCGGTGGTCTCGGCAGGCGTAGGTCGCGGCCCATGCCCAGGGGCCCGGACGGGAACGGGTCGGCACGCGCGCCCGAAACCGCCGAGCAATCTGCGCGGCGCACCAGCAGCACGGCCCTCGTACTCGCTGCGGTCGCTGCCCTGGCCGTCGGGGCAAACTATGCGAACGCGGCGACCACTTATGTCGTCCTGCAGGACGCTTCCGGCGGCGAGGCCTCACGGCTGGAGGACGCCAACCGCAAGGTCCTCAGCTGGGCGGACCCGTCCCCTCAGCTGGCGCTCCTCGAGCGCTCCGACAGGCTGATCGTGATCCCGGTGCGGGCACCGGGTGAGCTGGACACCGTGTACGCGGCTCTGTTCAACGCCGAGTACCCTGGAAGCCAGCTCGACCGCTACGCCTTCTACGCCGAGCTGCGTAGCGTCCTGCCCAAGCAGGTCGACAGCGGGTGGGGCACGGGCCTGAGCGAGGCCCTGCGGACCGCCGCCATCTACCTGCGCGACGCGCCTGCCGACAACGACAGGGTGCTCATCGTGTTCGGGAACGGTGAGGACCACTCCCCCGACCCCGTCGTCGCCGAGGATCTGCAAGGAGCGCTGGACGGCGCCGTCGTCGTGCGCCTGAACGCTGGTCTGGAGGAGCTCGACAAGTGGACCACGCTCTACGAGGCGGCGGGCGCCCGGGAGCAGATCGTCTACGACCAGGCCGCCACAAGGCTGCTCACCGTCACCGAGCTGAGCGCTGCGCTGGAGCGCGCGGCGCTTGAGGACACGGCAACGCAGTGACGCTCACGTAGCCGCTTTAGTCTGGGGTCATGGAAACGTCCGCGCCGCAGATCGAAGGGGCCGGCACGCTCACGCGCGCGCCGGGAGGCCCGTACACGGTGAGGTTCGTCAGGGCGTACGACCGCCCCGTAGAGGACCTCTGGAACGCTCTCACCGAGCCAGAGCTGCTCGACGCCTGGTACCCGACGAAGCTGAGGACCGACGGCGTCGTCGGCAACCCGGTCACCGAGACGTTCGAGAGCAAGGACGGCACGCCTCCCATGCCAACGCCGCCCGGCACGCTCTCGGCGTACGACCCGCCGCACGTCTTCGAGTACCGCATCCACGGCCCGGCAGAGGCCGAGTACCCCGGCATGGTGGGCGAGCAGCTCATCCGCATGGAGGCCGCTCCCGGCGGGAACGATGGCGAGAGCGTGCTCACCTTCACCCACGAGATTGGCACGCTGGAGGGCGCCCTTGACGTCCTGTCCGGCTGGCACTACTGCCTGGAGTTCCTCGCCCTGGAGATGGGCGCGCCGGGCGAGCCGACCGAGGAGAACCTGGAGCGGTACAAGGCCTACTACGAGGCGACCTATGGGCGAGGCACGGGGACCGCCTGAGAGCAGGTCGCCTGTATCTCGTGCGCCGACGGTAAGCGAACGATGTCGCTGCCTCAGTACACCTGCTCGCGCTGACCGAAGCTGAAGGCGCGCACGTCCTTCACCCTGTCCAGCCCGATCGTCGGGAAGTACGGCGGTGAGACGCTCGAGTACATACGCGGGTCGTACGTGAACTTGCGGTTGTAACCGTGGACCTGGGCTCCGCTGTTCGGGTTGAACTGGCCGAACGGGCCGTAGTAGTTCTCGATGATCCCGCCGAGCAGGTGCACCGCGCCGCGCGGGGGTCCCTCGTCGTAGTCCTCGACCGTCACCCGACCCTCCGAGCTCATGTAGACGCCGCTGATGTGAACGTCGTCCGGCGCGTTGTAAGAGGAGCGGCCGTTCTGGTTGCCTATAAAGACGTCGGCTGATTGCGTGTAGAGGCCGAAGACGTTGAGGACGTCAAGGTCGCCGCAGTTGGCGGGCGTTACCGTGCCGTTCGCCTCGCGCTTCGGCGCCGAGTCACACGGGGGGTCCTCGTAAGTGATGTCGTTCGTTATCCGGACCATCCGGTTCGTCGCCAGCGTCATCTGCGCGAAGTGCGCGATGGCGGGCGGTGCGGTGTCGGGATCCTCAGCATCGCCTCTCGCGGGACCTCCGAACCGCAGGACCCGGCCGTCGACGAAGATCACGCCGTTGAAGTCGAGGATGTCGTTGCCTGAAGCGTTCTTTGCCGTGATCCACTCGCCGTCCTCGTCGAGGACCTCGAGCAGTCCGGACTCGCGCACGCGGTATGTGAACGTCGCGCCGTCATCGTCGCAGTAGCCGTTGTCCACGTCCTCGCAGACGGTCCCTTGGATGTACTGGTAAGTGGCGCGTGGGCTCCAATCGCCGCCATCCCTCTCGAGAGGGTTACCGTCCTCGTCCGCGGCCCAGAACCGGAGGCGCGAGAGGTCGACGTCCTCGCCGAAGTGGATGCCTGCGTTCAGTGCCTCGGTCTCCTGCTCGTAAGCGTTCGAAGGAAGCGGGATGTACTCGGATTGCCAGTCAACGCCGGCTGTCAGCTCGGGTTCGTTGCGGGGGTCGTCGCCGAACGATGGGTTTGGCCCGAGGTTGGTGCGGACGGTGTTCTGCTGATCGTGGAAGATGGCGCCGTACGCGTGGCGCAGGCATATCTCCTGCTCCACGCCGTCCACCATGCGCGTGCCGCGCTCCCATCTGGGGCACCCGGCCGTGGTCACCTTGTGCCCGAACCAAGGGTTGGCATAGAAGCGGAAGTACTCGTTGGTATGGACAGGGCCGTCGAAGAGCGTGTTGTCCGTGAACCAAACGGCCGAGCCGCCCTCCGATGACCTGTGGACGTTCGTGAATAGCGCGTACTGCGCGAAGGTTACGCGTCCGACCGTGAACCTGTACTCGCCCTGCAGCACGACGTTGCGCCTGTACTCGTTGAGCGAGGCCTCGGAGACCATCACGAACGGCAAAGCGTACTCCTGGTCGTTCGGGCGGGGGTCACCGGAAACGAAGCGGCCCTGCGGCAACGAGACTCCCGACGGCAGAGGTTGACCGCAGGCAGTAGATGTCACGTAGACCCTCACCGACACGGTCGCGTTCGGCTGCATCTCATCGAGCGTGTCGTCGCACAGAAGAGCGTCGATATCGACCTGCAGCTCTGTGGCTACCGAGTTCGCGCCGGTCAGCTTCGCCAGGACCGAGTTCGGCGTCGGTGCGGGGTTCCCGCACGCTCCGTCGCCGAACGACCAGCATGACGTCGTGCTGGAGCGCACGTTGACTATCGCGTCCAGAGCGTCCCGAATGGAGCCTGTGAGAAGCGAGCCGCCGAGGTTCGCACCGCCGCGCGCCAGAAGCAGCGTCTGAACGATGGCGGCATCGTCCTTACTGTGCTTCATCTCGTTGATCGTGCGTGCGAAGAGTAGAGTGCCGATGCCAGCGACTACCACCATCGTCAGCAGCGCCAGGAGCATGGCGACGCCGCTCTGCCGCCTCTTGACTACGTGCATGATGACACCGCCTTCACGCTGAAGGACTGGTTGGACGCGAGGTCGACCTGGCTGACGTAGCTGCGGGTTATGTCGCCGGTGACGGCGCGCCCTTCGCCCGTGAGCTGAACCTGCAGCCTCACGAGCTCGACCTCCTCAGAGCCGATCGTCGCGTTCCGCGCCGGATTCCCGCCTATGCGCAGGGGACCGTCGAGGACGTGCAGCGTGCCATCGGCCTCACGGTAGACGTAGCCGATGGTCACGTCCGAGAGGTCGAACGCTAGCGGCCTCTCCCCCGTGTTGGCCTCGTCCAGGTACAGGATCTCGTCCTCTGGGTCGTACCTGAGCCCCAGCGTCTTCACGCGGAACAAGAGCGCGTTGCGGTTCCTCTGCATCTCATCAGAGGCGACCATGCCGTCGAAGCAGGAAGAGCCGGTCGGAACGACGTCGAACACGCCAGCCGTGGCTGATGCCTGCGGATCGCTCGCGAGCTCGAAGATCGTGGCCGTTCCCCCCGCGTCCACGACCATCACCTGGTCGCCGTCTTCTGCTATGCCCGACGCGGTGCTGTTGACGACGCCGAGTCGGTTGTTCGCGACGTCGATCGACGCCACCTGATAACCGGCACCACCGTCGAGCAGCGTGAACGAGACGCTGTGCTCGTCCGACGCGTACGGATGGTCCGATACGGCGCCGAGAACCGCACTGCGCAGCTCCTGCGTGTAGACCTCCGCCACACGCCTGAGGCGAGCCTGGGTCGACGTCGCCGCCTCCTGCGACGACTGCACACGCAGGCCCTGAGTTATCGCCGCGTACGCGATGGCGATGAGGATGCCGAGGATCGCGATGGCTATGAGCACCTCGATCAGCGTGAGACCGTGTCTGCGCATCAGTTGATCCCCGGGAGCTCGCCCCCGCCGCCGCCTTCGCTTGGCGGGGCTCCTGCCGTGTAGCCCGTCACGCAGCGCTCACCCGCTGTGCCGGTCGCGCCCGTACAGACGACGATCTCGTAGCGCACGGCATCGGCTCCGGCGAGGGACACGGCGCCCAGGTTCGTTATCGCTGCCCTGTAAAGGTCGGGTTCCGAGACGCCGTCACCGGTGAGTTCGGGGAACGAGCCAGAGAGCTCGCCGTAGTCCCACTCGAGTGGCGTGTCGGCCTGAGCCAGCACCGAGGCGTCTGCGCCAGCCACCCGCCTTCCGAGCGAGTTGAGAAGCTGCGCGCTCTGCGTGCGCCTACCCGAGTCCGCGTTGTTACGGATGCTGCTCACGTACGTGGTGACGACAGCGGCCGTCACCACGGCGATCACCACCAAGGCGATCACGACCTCTACGACCGTCATTCCCGCCTGGCCGCGCCTGTTGCCCCCCACCGCCATCACCTTGCTTCCGCCTTCACTTCTCCGATCAGGGAGACCGTTAGCTGCGTCGTATGACCGTTCGCCGTGATCGTCAACGGGTCCGGGAGCGCGTCCAGCGTGGCGACGTCGAGCCTGCCAGGAGGTAGGAAGTCGAGCGACTGGCCGTCTGGCCAGTTGATGTTCACGGCTGGAGGCAGCTCGAACACGCGGAGGGTTGCCTCAGACTCGGTGTCCTTGAGCGTGAACACGGAGCCCGACCGTGTAAGGCGCGTGACCGTACCGCGAGCTGCTGCGGCCGTCGCACCTTGCCACACCGACTGCTGGATGGAAGTCACGGCGGACCGTGCTTCCTGACCGCGGAGCACGCGGCGGCCGTTCAAGGCGACGATCCCGACCAGCACGGCGATCAGGGCGACGACGATGAGTATCTCCAGCAAGGTGATCCCGTAATTGCTGCGCAACGCTCCCCACCTCCTTCGTGGGCTCGGGAAGACTCGGCCGGGTCCGGCTCGTATCGGGCGGCTGCCACGTACTCCTTACGATTTCCTTACGGGGCGCAAGTCGCTCTTCATTAGATTCTCATCGGATTATGCGGTTCGCGCCGTGCCCATGAACACACGCTATTGGGGGGGTATCTCACATGTGCGGAGCGAAGCGCGCTCATACGCCGTTGCTAGCGTCGCACCTGAAGCGGCGTGCACTAGTCCACGTCGGAACGGGAGGAAACGATGCCGCTACGCCTGATCGAAGGTCAGTACGCCCCCGGCGACCCCTTCTGCGTCGATCTGGCAACGGACGACGTACAGGCCGCAGCGCAGTTCTACGGCCGCGTCTTCGGCTGGGAGTTCGAGGGAACCGGGCACCTGAAGGCCATCAAGAACGGTCGCATGGCAGCTGGCATAGGCCTCATGGACCCGCTGGGCCTTGGCTCCAAGATGTGGTGGGTGTGCCTCGCCTCCCCGGAGCCGGCGGCGGGCGCCAGGAAGGCGGAGGAGCTGGGCGCCACGGTGAGAGGCCCGCAGGAAGTCGAGCAGCTGGGTCAGATAGCGACGGTCAAGGACCCTTCTGGCGCCTCGTTCGCGCTGTGGCAGCCGAAGAACATCAACCCGGGGGCGCTGCACGGCGCCCATGGCGGGATCGTGTGGGCCGAGCTCCTGACGGACGACCCCCCGACCGCCGCCGCGTTCTACGAGAAGATGTACGGCGTGAAGGCCGTGCCCGTCGAGGGGACAGACGGTAACGGGCCGCCTGCGGGGACCCTGCACCTCGAGCGCCAGGAGATAGGCGTGAAGCGCGTCATGGCGAGCGTCGTGCCGTTAGGAGGGCACTCCACGGAGGCGGCAGAGGGCCCGCTGAGAACCGACGGCGCCTCCGGTCGACAGGACACGCACCCCCGCTGGCGCGCGTACTTCATGATCGAGGACACGCAGGTCTTCTCGGAGGACGCCCGCGCTGCTGGCGCAGAGCTGCTCGAGTCACGCGTGGCGGCCTCCGGTCAGGCGGTCACCGTGTTCAGGGACCCACAGGGTGTGGAGTTCGCCGTTGTCGAGGGGACGGCCGCCACAGGCACCCAGACCTCGTAGGTTCGTGCGGCGCCGGCACCGCTGAGCCCGGGTAAGGCCGGACGCTAAGGGGCGCCGGCACCCGGTAGAGCCGACGCCGGGTCAGTAGATCTGCTCGCGCTGACCGTAGCTGAAGACGATCACGTCCCTGACGCCGTCCTGGGTGACCGTCGGGAAGTACGGCGGCTCGATGCCCATCGACATGCGCTTGTCGTACGTGAACTTGCGGTCGTATCCGGTTGACTGGGTGCCGTTGTTCGAGTTGAAGGTCCCGAACGCACCGTAGTAGTACTCGATGATGCCGCCCAGCAGGTTGACCGCGCCGCGTGGGTCGCCGCGGTCGTAGTTCTCTACCTGTACCCGGCCACTGCTCGTCATCAGCACCCCGTGGATCGCGACGTTGTCCGGAGCGTTGTACGGGTCGTCGTTGTCATTGCCTATCTCGATGTCGCCCTCCTGGGTGTAGATCCCCAGGACGTTCACGGCGTTCAGGTTGTCGCAGTTGGCCGGGGTCACCGAGCCGTCTGCGTTCCTCGTCGGCACCCCATCACATGGCGGATCTTCGTACTTCAGGTCCCCAGTGATGCGAATGTCGTCGTCGGCAGCTATCGTCACCTGCGAGAACGACGCCAAGGCGGGAGGAGCCGTGCGCTGGTCGGCACTGCCTGACGGCTGCCTGTCCGGGCCGGTTAGGCGCGCGACCTCGCCGTCAACGTAGATGACGCCGTTGAACGTGAAGCCCATGGGCTGCCAGGTGGCTATGCCGCCGGACACGTCGAGCTCCTCAATGAGGCCATCCGCGCGGTAACGGAACGTCTGGGAAGCGGTTATGTCGTGCCGCTCCCAGTCGCAGTCCCACGGCCTGCGGCACACCTGTACCCACTCCTGCCCTACGACCGTGCTGGCCTCTATGTACTGGTAGGTGGACGTGCCCGTGTAGCCTCCCGACCCGTCCGGGGTCAGCGGGTTGCCTGCAGAGTCGGCCGCCCACATCCTCAGGCTCTCGACGTCGCCGCCAAACCGCAGTCCGGCATCGGTCGCGGCTTGCTCCTGGTCCTGGTTGTTGGCGGGCAACGGCACGAAGCCTGCACGCCAGTCGACCTCGTTGATGTCGGGTGCGTGGGTGCCGAACCAGTTGCTGTAGCTCGGGTTCGACTCGTTGGGGTTCATGTCGTCGTGGTCTATGAAGCCCTCGTCGAAGAACTCTGCGCCCCTGCGGTTGAAGCGCCCGTCGCACGACGTGTCACCAGGGTCGTTGCAGCCGGCGCTGGTCACCTTCCCGCCGAACCACGGGTTGCGGTAGAAGCGGAAGAAGTTGTTGGTGTGGACCGGCCCGTCGAAGAGCGTGTCCTCGGTGAACCAGATCTCGGAGTTGTTGTTCGAGTTCATCCGGTGGACGTTGGTGAAAAGCGCGTACTTCGCGAATGAGCCGCGGCCCACCGTGAAGCGGTACTCGCCCTGGAGGACGACGTTACGGCGGTACTCCGCCAGGTCGCCCTCGGCCACCATCACGAACGGCAGGGCGTATGTCTGCTCGGCCGACGAGCTGCTTCCGCCCCTCGGCTGACCCTCGACGAAGCGGCCGCTCGGCAGGCTCACGCCGCTGGGCAGCGGTGCGTCACATGCCTCGTCTGTGAAGTAGACGCTGAACCAGCCGGACCCGCCCGTGGATGGCGCGAAGGTCGTGCTGGCGCACAGGTCGTCGTCTATTGCGTCCTGGAGGGCCTCTGCGACAACGGTGAGGTCGGTGACCACCGAACGGGCGTTGGGAGTGGTGCTCGTGTTCGAGGACCCCTGGTTGCCGAACGACCACCGCCCTGTGGTAGACGACTTCGTCTCCACGATCTCGTGCAGCTCGTCCCTCACCACTCCCTGAAGGGTCTGGCCGCCGAGGTTCGCGGCCCCTCTGGCGAGGAGAAGCGTCTGGACTATGGCTGCGTCGTCACCGCTGTGCTGGATCTCCGCCACCGTGCGGGCGAACATGAGCGCCCCCACTCCAACCACGACCACCATCAGCAGGAGGGCGTAGAGCATCGCCATACCCTGGTCACGCCTATTCACAAGCCACCACCCGGTTGATCTGGAAGCTGGGGTTAGAGGAGAGCTCTACCTGGCCCGTGTACGACCGCGATACCTCGCGCCCGCCGAAGCTGCGCTCGGTCGCGGCGACCGTAAGCTGGACCCGCATTAGGCTCACGGCCTCGCCACCGATCGTGGAGTCCCGCGCCGGAGCCCCGTCCACCACAAGCGGCGCATCGAGAACGTGCAGGTCGCCGTCGACCTCGCGGTAGACGTACTCCAGCCCGACCTCATCCAGGTCGAACGCCAGAGGCACCGCTGCCGCCGAGCCGACTCGTTGCATGAGGTCGCCGCTGGCAGAGTCGTAACTGAGGCCCAACGACTTCACCGACATGATCAGCGTGTTGTTCGTGTAGTCGATGGTGTTGGCGCATGCCGGGTGGTTGAGCCGGAAACGGGCGCTTCCCGGGCCCCCGTTCTGCTGCACGCCAGTTATGTAGAGGATGACGGCGTCGCCGTTGGCGTTGACCATGAGCACCTCGCTCTCGTTCAGGTCCGCCCTGACCTCGGCGAGCGTGCCGCCTGTAGCTATGACGACGTTGTTGGCGTTCTTGAAGCTGGCGTTGTTGCCGGAGTCGTGAGGCAGCGCCTGGTACCCCGCCCCGCCGTCGAGCAGCAGGAACGAGATCTGGTGGGCGCCCGACGTGTATGGCGAGTTCGTGACGCCGCCCAGTACCGCGCTGCGCAACTCCTGCGTGAACACCTCGGTCACGCGCCTGAGCTTCGCTTGGGCGCTGGTGGCTGCCTCGTTCGTCGCCTGGACCTTGAGCACGTTGACGACGCCGGTCGTCGCTATCGCCGCCACGATCCCGAAGACGGCCAGCGCGATGAGCGCCTCGAGGAGCGTGAAGCCATGTGCATGACGTGTTCCGCGTCGAGTCATCATCCGCTCCTAGTTGATCCCCGGCAGAGGCGGCGTGGCGTCAGGGTCCGCCTGGGCGGGAGCTCCCAGGGTCGTGCCGTTCACGCAAGACTCGCCGTCCTGGTGCTGGAAGCAGACGCTTATGTCGAACTGGACCACCGTGGCTCCCACGGCCGACACGGTCCCGGAAGCCGTGATCGACGCCCTGTAGCGCTCGGGGTCGGCGAAGCCATCTGTACCCTCCAGGTCAGGGAAGGCGGTGCCAAGCTCCCCGTACGCCCAGGAGAGGCTCTCCCCCGCCGCCGGCAGCAGGGCCTCGTCGCCACCCGCCACCCGCCGGCCCAGGTAGTTGAGGACCTGAGCCCCCTGCGAGCGCTGCCCTGACACGCGGGTGTGCTTGAGGTTGTTGACCATCGCCGTCGTGAAGGTGGCGCCGAGGATGGCGAGGACCGCAAGTGCAAGCACGACCTCGACCAGGGTCAGGCCGGTTGTCGACTGGCGTGGCCCTGTCCGGCGCGCCCTCACTGCGTTTCCCTCGCCACGCGCACCTCGCCTATCAAGGACACCTGCAGGTCGTATGTAGCGTCGTTCGACGTGATCTGGAACGGGTTCGGCAGGTCCTTGAGCGTCTGCTCGTCGACCTTGCCTGGCGGCGTGAAGGCGAGTACCTGACCTTCGTCGATGTTGAGTGAAGCGCCGTCGGGCAGTTCGAAGCTGCGGATCACCTCGCCGGTATCCACGTTCCGCACTTCGAGGTTGCCGCCCGCCAGCATCAACGAGGTGCGCACTCCTCGGGACGCTGCCATGGTTGCCCCCTGCCAGACGCTCTGTTGCATGGTCCGCAGCGCGGCTTGACCCTCTTGTCCGCGCACGATCGGCCGGCCGGTCATCACCACCACCGCTGCGATGGCACCGAAGATCGCGATGGCTATCAGTATCTCGAGGATGCTCAACCCGGCTTGGCGTGTTCTGGGGTTAGCGTGTGGATGCGTAGGAATATGCCCTCACCGCCTCAGCGGGCGCACAGTACGTGGCCCTTTATCACCGAATCCTTACGGGAAGCTTACGGGGGTTCATTCGTTCTATATGTGAAATACGTCCAGACGGGATGCGTAGCGCCCCCATCTTGATCAGGGTAGGCGGACCACCCCATCGACCTGACAGGTCCCTCCAGATTCATGCGTGCGTCAAACAAGTGGCGCTCCACACGCGATTGGTGGAGCGCCACAGCACCGTTAGAGCGAAAAGCGTTACGGCGTCTTGGCCAATACCCTAATCCCCACGGTGCCCAAGTTGACCGTGGCGACTCCACCACCAGGAACCTTGATACCAATTCCGTCCGGTAGGCCAGCGTCCCTTATCGAACCGTTGCCGCGAATCCCTTGAGTACCACCGCCACAACCGTCGCCGGTGCTCGAAGCATCGATGTTCGCAAGCACTGTCCCGCGAAATGTGCCTATGCGTCCATTGATGCACCAACTACCTGCCGCCCAGAAGACGGCATTGACCATGTCGGAGTTTCCGGCTCCGTTCATGTCGATATCCCCTTGCGAAGCGATGACCGTACGCGCGTACGCCTCACCCGGCCCACTTGGGTTGCTCGTGAGTATCCCCTTGTTGAAGTCGATCGAGTTGTAGGAATAGATGAAGTTGCGACCCGTAAGGTCCTTGGCATCATGCTTGTTCTTCCCACCATCCTGTAGGGTGACGGAACCAGCGATAAGGGCGACCCCCAAGCGGGTCGGATCGCCATCTGGAGGTAGTGAATCTCCCGAGAAGGTTACCTTCGTGCTCGCGTCGCCGACGATGAAGAGATCTGTAGCCGTACCGGTAATCGTGATAACCGAATTTGGCTCCAGGCATATGGTGCCGCCTCTGTCGGACGAGCTGAGATTGAGCGTACTTTGGCTCCGTGGAATCACCTTTGAGCAAGCAACGCCGCTCGATCCGGGGAGGCTCTCCCCTGCGTTTATGGCACTCAGATTTACGCTCGTTTCGAGACCGGGAACAGGGTCTGCGGCCGCAACCGGGGTCACGAGGCGAGTAGTTGGGCCGAGGTCTACCGAAGATGGGTCATCCGCATCATCTAGAAGAGCAGTCGGATCGTTGAGCAGGGCCAAGCTATACGAGTGCCACGCGAAAAGTGGCAAATCCTTGGCGTCATCAGGATCCAACGTGATGCAAGTCGTCTTACCGATCTGGCAAGTCCCAAGGGACTCGGCAATGAATCCGGCTCCTATGGTCGAGTTGCCGTTTACCTCAATCTTCTGTCCCGCATAGAAGTTGATGTCATAAGCACCGGTCCCGTTGAAGTCGATCTCGCCGTCCGTGACAAAGCCGTCAGAGAACTCTGCTGGGTTTCCGGCGTCATTGGAGGCTGCATACACAGTTTCGATTCGAGCACGGGACACGTGCACCGCGTTTCGCGGACCGGTCCCACGGACGGACAAGACGATCGCCGCGCGCGAATCATCCGTTGGGAGCGGCGTGAACGTGTCAAACCCAAGGAGCTCGTAATCTGTCGCATCCGGCATCAATGCGAGCGTGCTTTCCAGGAGCGCGGCTTCGTTGAGCGTTCCCGGGGAACTACCACCCGAGACCTCGCTCTCCAGCCAACTCTTGTAGGCCTTCGCCGTCGCGATGAAACTGACCTCTAAACCATCTTGCGCATGCGTTGTCGCAATCAGGTTGGCTCTAGTGTTTTCAGCGATTCTGAGGTTCATGTTGGCCAACGACACGGCACCGAAGGCTAGCGTTCCAAGGACCGCTAGCACCAAGAGTGCAGTCACCAGGGCGAACCCTCTTGTCTTATTCATAGAAGTCACACTCCACCAACAATCTCAAGACTCTGAGCTGCGACGAATCCAACAGGGAACTCCCAGGATGATCCATCAGTAAAGTCGAGCCGAATCCCAATTGCAGCCAGTCTGTCGGGAATCTCTGTTGCTGGTCCATCTATGATCGTAGGCAGGCCATTGCGAGCAATCAGCGTCGTTGCCCTCATGCTCGCGATTGTTCCCGCTACAGCCAGCGGGTCGGTTGTGGTTCCGTCGTCCCGGAACATCAGGCCATCACTTACGAAGAAGCGTACGTTCCGGAGACCGGTGTCAC
Organism: uncultured bacterium; assembly: GCA_964565625.1. GTDB lineage: Bacteria > Deinococcota > Deinococci > Deinococcales > Trueperaceae > DASRWD01. The sequence goes on along the minus strand of CAZMFX010000064.1, from coordinate 736 downwards.
CCGCCGCTAGGAAGCGCTCATCTGTCTCGTAGTAGCGGGCCTCCAACACATGACTTGGTCCGCTTACGTCGATAATCACAGTTGTGTCAGAAGTGCCTACGCTTGCATCCAGGTCTCGTGATGCATACAACTCATCCACACCACGATAGCCGGCGCGTTGAAGTTCATACTGAAGAATTTGCTGAAGGGCCTCGGCGTCCTGAATGCGTACGGTGGCGTCCGAGGACGCCTGTTGAGCTCGCGTTGAGGACGCGATGTATCGTCCGAGCGCCGCCAAAACAATTACTAGAATGAGAGAGGCGATCAGCAGCTCGGTAACGGTGAATCCTGCGGTCGTACGCCCCATGCTCTTCATTCGGCTTCTCCCGCCGAGCCGGAAACGTACACCCCTGTGTAGAACACGGAGTGCTCAAAACTGCGCGCGCCGTTGCCTTCAAGTGTAACTGTGACGCGGTAAGCCGCCGGGGTGATCGCAGCGTCACAAACGATTGCATTACTCTCGAGCACACATGGTTCGATTACCACCGCGCAGGAAGTGAACCCGGCTGGAAGCTGTTGCACACCTGTAACCGGATCACGGTTGGTCTTGCACTCCGTCGATCCGATCTCTATAGCGGTCTCCCGTTGCCAGGCAACCTCATTCTGGGCAAGACGCGTTGCTTGGGTAATCTCGCGTGCGACGACCGTGTTGCGAAGCGCTCCCGATTGCAGCGCGGCCATTGCAGCGATGCCGACT
>CAZMFX010000063.1:0-14751 GCA_964565625.1 uncultured bacterium | reverse complement strand
TGCTGGCGGTCGGCTACCACCTCGACGAGCTGCCCAACGACATCACCAAGGAGACGAAGGCGGCGTTCGAGCCCACCATCGACTACGTGGTGACCAAGGTCCCGCGCTTCGCGTTCGAGAAGTTCCCAGGTGCGGCCGACGACCTCGGCACCCAGATGCGGTCGGTCGGCGAGGTGATGGCGATAGGCAGGACGTTCAAGGAGTCGCTGCTCAAGGCCGTGCGCTCGCTCGAGCTCGACGTCCGCACCCAGACTGCCGGCCTGAGCGAGGACGAGCTGGAGTCCCGCCTGCGGCCCAACCCGCGCCGCCTGCCGGCGCTCATCGAGCTACTGAGGCGCGGCCGCTCCGTGCAGGCTCTGCATCAGCTGACGGGCATAGACCCGTGGTTCCTCGGGCAGCTCGAGGAGGTAGTGCAGGCAGAGACCGAGATAAGAGACGCCGGGCAGCCTGCCGGCTGGTCGTGGGAGCTGTGGCGCGAGGTGAAGCGGCTGGGCTTCTCAGACTCGGACGTCGCTGCGTTGACGGGCACCACGACCGCGGAGGTGAGGAGTCTGCGCCTCGAGAAGCGCCAGGCGCCGTCTTACAAGACCGTAGACACCTGCGCGGCAGAGTTCGAGGCGTACACGCCGTACCTCTACTCGACGTACGAGTGGGAGGACGAGGCTCCCCGGACCGAGAGGCCGAAGGTCGTGATACTCGGGTCGGGCCCGAACCGCATAGGTCAGGGGGTCGAGTTCGACTACGCGACGGTCCATGCCGTGTGGGCGCTGCAGGAAGCGGGGTACGAGACGATAATGGTCAACTCGAACCCCGAGACGGTGAGTACCGACTACGACACGGCCGACCGCCTCTACTTCGAGCCGCTCACGCTCGAGGACGTTCTGAACGTGATCGAGCACGAGCAGCCGGACGGCGTGATCGTCCAGCTCGGCGGCCAGACGCCCCTGAAGCTCGCGAAGGGCCTCGAGGCGGCAGGCGTTCCCATCTGGGGAACGTCAGCGTCGGCCATCCACGCCGCCGAGGACCGCGACGCCTTCCACGCGCTGTGCGAGAGGCTCGGCATCCCTCAGCCGGCGGGCGGTGTCGCGGAGAAGCCTGCCGACGCCGCCGCTTTGGCCGAGAGGATCGGCTACCCCGTCATGGTGCGGCCGAGCTACGTCCTCGGGGGTCGCGCCATGCAGGTGGTACGCGACGAGCACGAGCTGAAGCAGTACCTGAAGGACGTCTACTCCGAGCTTCCCGACGAGCCGAGCGTCTTGGTAGACGACTACCTTGAGGGCGCGACCGAGGTAGACGTCGACGCCATCTCCGATGGGCAACTCACGGTCGTCGCCGGGATCATGGAGCACGTCGAGCCGGCAGGCGTCCACTCCGGTGACAGCGCGTGCGTCACGCCGCCCGTCGGGCTCTCTCCACAGGTCCTCTCAACGATCGAGGAGTACACGAAGGACCTCGCGCACGCTATCGGCGTCAGGGGGCTCATCAACGTCCAGTACGTGATAAAGGACGGGACCGTATACGTGATAGAGGCGAACCCGAGGGCGAGTCGCACGATCCCGTACCTCTCCAAGGCGATAGGCCACCCGCTCGCCAAGTACGCTGCGCTGGTCTCGGCCGGCAAGTCGCTGCACGAGATCGGCTTCACGCGTGCCCCCCGACCGCAGGTCTACAGCGTCAAGGAGGCCGTCCTCCCCTTCCTCAAGTTCAGAGACGTGCTTCCCGTCCTGGGCCCGGAGATGCGCTCCACCGGTGAGAGCATGGGGATAGACGCGGACGCAGACCTTGCTTACTACAGGGCCGCGCTCGGGGCCGGCACCCGCCTGCCGCAGGGCGGAACGGCGCGGATCATCGGCGCCGAGTACGCCCAGTTGCTCGCGGGCCTGGAGACCCTGGGGTTCGAGGTCAGGACGGGCCCGTTGCCGGCCGCCGCCCCGCCCGACTACGACCTGCTCATAGACCTCGAGCACACGACGGAGCTGCGCAGGGCGCTTGAGAACGGCGTGCCCTTCGCGTCTACCGCCAGGGCGGCAGAGTGGACGGTGCGGTCGATGGCCGCGGCGGCCGCCGCCCGCGCCCGCGGGCCCATGCAGGTGAGCGCGTTACAGGACCTTCATCAGGCCGAGATGCCGCCCTCGCTGGTCGGCACGTCGTCCGCCTGAGGATCGTCTTCCTCGTCGCCCGGCCCGATCAGCAGCTCGGGCTCGCCCAAACCGGTCAGCTTCTCTACCTGCCGCGCCGGCAGGCGCTCTCGGAGAGTCAGGGCGTAGCTCGACAGGACGGCGAGGGCAGAGTCGACGCTCTGCCGCAGGACGAACTCACCGTGGTCGACGCGCGCCACCAGGTGGAATGGCGCGGCGGAGAGGCGCTCGAGCACGCCCAGCGCCCTGTCCCGTGGCATGTCGGTGCCGGCGACCAGGTCCTCGAGCAGGAACACGGCGGGCGCCCGCATCTGGTTGAGCCTCGCCAGCACCTCCGAGAGCTCGCCGCGCTCGGCCACGCGCTCGGCTACGGTCGCCTCGAACCTCTGCAGCCCGTGCTCGAAGAGCCCGTCGCGCTCGAAGTGCGGCTCGAGGTCGACCGGGGAGATGGGCACGGTCCTGTGCAGGTTGGCGAGCCTGTCTAGGCCCTGCCAGCTCCACAGCGTCGCCCGGGCGAGCTCGGCGGGGCCCGTGAGCCTCAGCAGGTCGTGGTGGTCGCCGACCACCGCCAGGTGCCTGAAGTCGTTGCTGCGCCTCTTCGAGAGCAGCTCTGCCCAGTCGAGCCGTTCGCTGCGCGAAAGGAGCTGGACCAATACCTTGTAGCCGCGGCGGCCCATCGCCGCGACGAGCCGCAACTGCCCCTTGCCGACAGGTTCGATCTGGAAGCCGACGGGGGACATGACGCGCCGGAACCGGCTCGTCAGCTCTGTCGTCTCGGCAGACGTGTCCTCGTCTTCATCTTCGCGGACACGTTCCAGCGGCGTGGCGGCCGCGCGGCGCTCTACCACCGCAGGCGGCACGAAGTCGCGGTGCCCGCTCGGCTCGGAGTGGCCGTGGCCGCCGGGCTGCGACCACAGGCCGGCCTGCTCCGCGTCGCCGAGCGTGAACGGAGGCTGCTCGTGGGCGCTCGCGCCCTGCGCACCGGCGAACAGCGCCTGCGCCGTTCTCTCCTCCACCTGCCGCTCGGGCGCTGACTTCCCTCGAGCCCGTGGGTCGGCCGCCTGCGCCGCGGGCTCGGCCGGGGCCTCGGCGGCGGCTTGCTGCTCCCGCGGCGTCCCCGGCGCGGCTGGCGCTCCGACGGCGACCGGGTCGCCGGTCTCGTCCACCGCTTGGGAAGCGTCTGCCGTACCGTGGCGAGCGCCGGAGGGCTCCTCTGCAGCCTCCTCCTCTGGGATGAGGCTCGCGGCGGCCACCCAACGCCCCTCGTGGAGCGCGAAGCGGTCGTCGTGCCTGAGCGCGCCGCCGACGTCGACGTCTTCTGGGATCTCGAACACGGCCCTTATCTCCTGCTCCGTCATGCGCACGGAAGCGGCCAACAGGTCATCGAGGAGAGCGGCGATGGCGTCCTCGTCCGTGTAGTCGGGTGTCCGCTGCCTGGCGACGGGGGTGATGGCGAACTTGCCGTCATCGAGAGCGCGCACGTGCAGCTCGTCGTTGACGGCTAGCTTGTTCGAACCGTAGATCTCCGCGAGGCCGAGAACCGTCCTTGGAGGCTGGAACACCAGCTCGTGCTCGACGCCGGACCTCGTGTCGACTGCCGTGACTGCACCCTCTTCCGGGAACAGGCCCACCATCGCCTGCGGCAACGTCATCGTGCCGCTCCGGAGGCAGTAACGCGTCAACGGGTAGCGGAACTCTCCAGCCATCTAACGCCTCCCGGCTTCGAAACATCCACGACGGGACCCGCCTCGCACGTTCGAGGCGCCGCCCCCTTGGTGGGTTCGCCGAAGTGTAACCCGGTCACGCCGGAGGGTCCGGCGCAACTGCCTTGTCACCCCTGGCGACCTTCAGCTCTTGCCGAACACAAGCCGCCTGCGCCTGCGTCGCCTGCCTTGGGACGCGCTCTTCGAGGCTGCGGCCTTCGTGGCGGTAGGCTCGCCGTTCCGCCTACCGGCCGTTGACGTGACCGGTGCAGCCGCCTTCTTCCCGTCCGCGGGACGCTTCTCGCGCTCCGCCGACCGCTTCTCCCCTGCGGCCTTCGCGGGCTCGGCTGCCTTGCCCTTCTTGCCCTTGCGCCCACCACGCTTGCCCTCCGCCTCGTCTGCCGCCTTCACGGCGGCGTTGGGAGCCGACCTGCGGCCGGTGACGAACTCGGCGTCGATGCCTCCCTCTGAAGGGTCGCGCAGCTTCTTGGGCCTCTTCGTCGGAGCCTTCTCGTCGGCCTCGGGAACGCTCACCTCCATCGAGGCAGGCACGAGGTCTATCTGCCGCTGCGTTGGGTTGGCTGCAAGCACCTTCACCTCGACCCTGTCGCCCATGCGGTAGCGCTTGCGCGTGTGCTTGCCCATGAGCATCAGCGAGTCCTCTATGTAGATGTAGTAGTCGTCGTCCAGCTGGCTCACGTGCATGAGGCCCTCGACGCCGTTCGCCAGCGCGACGAAGACCCCGAAGTTCGTGACCCCGACGACGATCCCGACGAACGGCTCGCCGATGTGCTCCTTGGCCCAGCGCGCGTGGTAGTAGCGCGTCAGGTCGCGCTCTGCCAACTCGGCGACGCGCTCCCTGTCGCTGGCGTGCTCCGCCAGCTGCGGGAAGTCGGAGCGCATGCGCTCCTTGAGCGTCGGCGAGAGGCGGTGCTGGAGGATCGAGCGCACGACGCGATGCACCACGAGGTCGGGATAGCGCCGGATGGGGCTGGTGAAGTGGAGGTAGTTCTCGAACGCCAGCCCGTAGTGGCCGAGGTTCTCGCTCGAGTAGCGCGCCTGCTTGAGGCTCCTAAGCAACAGCGTGTTCACGAGCTGCGCCTCCGGCTTGCCGGCCGCCTCGCGGATGATCGTCTGCAGGTCCTGCGGTCTCGCATGCTCCAGGTCCAGGGTGTAGCCGAGCTTCCCTAGCGCCTTCTGCAGCGCGAGCATCTTCTCCTCGCTCGGGTCCTCGTGCACGCGGAACAGCGCTGGGACGTCACGGTTGGAGAGCTCCTCCGCCACCTTGCGGTTGGCGAGCAGCATGAGCTCCTCGATCAGCTGCCTGGCCGCGTCGCTGCGCACGGGAGTGACGTGCAGCGCTCCCTGCTCGTCGACGTCGACCTTCGCCTCCGTGAACTGGAAATCCAGCGCCCCCGCGCCTATCCGCTGCTTGCGCAGCTCCTGCGTCAGGTTCAGGAGCACCTTCACGTCGCGCTCGAGCTTCCGCTTGCCAGCCGGCAGGCGCCCTCCCTCCGCGAACTCCTGCACCTGCTGGTACGTGAGACGCGCGTCGGACTGGATCACCGTCTCCTTGAGCTTGAAGGCCTTCACCTCGCCGGTGCGCGTCACGTCGATGAACGCGGAGAGCGCGAGGCGCGGCTCGCCCTCGACGAGCGAGCAGATGCCGTTGGAGAGCTCCTCCGGCAGCATCGGCAGCACCTCGCCCGGCAGGTAGACGCTGGTCGCGCGCTCGAGGGCCTCCTTGTCGAGGCTCGTTCCCTCCGCCACGTAGTAGCTGACGTCCGCGATGTGTACGCCCACGCGCAGCAGGCCGTCGCGCTTGCCGTCGAGCCGCTCGAGCGAGACGGCGTCGTCGAAGTCCTTCGCGTCCTCCCCGTCTATCGTCAGCGTCGGGACCTTGCGGTAGTCGGTGCGGCCCTCCATCATGTCGGCCTTCACCGTGTCCGGCACCGCCTTCGCCTCGGCGAGGGTCGCGGCGTCGAACTCGGCCTTCAGCCCGTACTTGACTATCACTGCGCGGGTCTCGACCTCGGGGTCGTCAGACTCTCCGAGCACCTCGTGGAGCTCGCCGAACGGCTCCTTCTCGCCGGAGTCCTCCGGCCACACCATGCGGGCGACGATCCTCGTCCCGCCGGCGACCTTGCCGACCGACTCTGGCGTTAGCAGCACCCGCTCGCGCAGGCGGGCGGAGTCCGGCCTGAGGATCGCGTAGCCGCGGGCGTACTCGAGCGTCCCGACGAGCAGGTCGTTGCCCCGTTCGATGATCCTCACGATCTCGCCGCTCGGCCTGTCGCCCTCCGACTGGAGCGGGTTGGGACGTGCGAGCACCCTGTCGCCGTCCCACGCGCCGCCGAGGCGGTCCGCCGGGACGAAGAGGTCCTTGCCGCCCTCGTCGAGGATCACGAAGCCGTAACCGCCAGAGGTCACCTGCAGGCGGCCGGAGAGGAGGTTCATCTCCTGCGGCAGGCCGTACGTGCGCCTGCGGGTCTTGACGAGCTGACCGGTCTGCACGAGCTCTGCGAGCGTCTGGCGTAGGCCCGTGCGGTCGTCGAGCTTGAGGCGACGCTGCACGTCCTGTACGTGCCATGGCTTCTCGGGGTTTTCGTGGAAGAACTTGAGGACTTCTGTCTGTGCGACTGACATCTGGGGCGAGTCTAGCGTCTAGCCCATGAGTAGCGCGGTACCGTCCGGTATGGCCGAAACGCGCTCCGTTTACATGACCTTCCCCGACCTCGACGTCGCCATGTCGGTCGGCAGGCGCCTGGTTGACGAGCATCTCGCCGCCTGCGTCAACGTCGTGCCGCGGGTCGTATCCGTCTACCGCTGGGAGGGACAGGTACACAACGAGGAGGAGGTCGTCGCGTTCGCGAAGACTACGGCTGCGCGCGTCGACGCGCTCATAGGGCGCGCCAAGGAGCTGCACCCGTTCGATGTCCCATGCATAGTCGCCCTGGACGTCGTAGCCGGGTTGCCAGCGTTCCTCGACTGGGTGGAGGAGGAGACGAGGGAGCCGTGAGGCAGCGCCCCGAAGCCGGGGCTAAGAGACCCTCCTGAGCTCCTGATCCGCCAGGTCCTCGAGCGCGGTCCTTGCCCCTGTGGCCGGGAACGCCTCGAGCGCCGCCTTGGCGGCAGCGACCTCCTTCGCGATCAGGTCGCGCATGGCGGCGTCGGCGCCGTGGGACCTCGCCAGCTGGATCATGCGCTCTACGTCCCCCGGCTCCGAGGCGTGACGGCCGACTATCAGCCGCGCCTCCTCGCTGCCCTCGTCGAGTATCAGGCGGAGCGCCAGGTACGTCGCCTTGCCCTCGCGCAGGTCGCCGCCGACGGGCTTGCCGAGGCGTACCGGGTCACCGAGCAGGTCGAGGTAATCGTCGCGGAGCTGGAAGGCGCGGCCGAACGACATGCCGTAGTCGCGCAGCGCAGAGCGGGACTCGGCGGGCGCGCCAGAGAGGGCCGCTACCCCTTCTGCCGCCGCCGCCATGAGCGCGGCCGTCTTGCCATCGTTGACGCGCCCGTAGGACTCGTAGCTCCACTGCTTGAGCGTCGCGCACTGGAACTGGAGCACCTCGCCCTCGCACAATGCTGCGGCGGCGTTCGCCATGAGGCCCGTCAGGTCCCTGTTGCCGCCGCGCGCCAGCAGGCCGAGCACCCTGGCGAGCATGAAGTCGCCGGACATGACGCTCACGACGTTCCCGTACCTGAGGAACGCGGCCTGCTCCCCCCTGCGCGTCGCCGCGTCGTCTATCAGGTCGTCGTGGAGCAGAGAGGCCGAGTGGAGGAGCTCGACGGCGAGCGCGACACGCCGCGCGATCTCGGGCTCTGCGCCCAGCAGTCGGCCAGCCAACAGGGACAGCGTCGGCCTCACCCTCTTGCCGCCCGCTCGCACGAGGTCTTCGCCTATGGCGCTTATGAACCCGACGTCCGAGCGCAGCTCCATGGCCAGCTCGTCTTCGAACAGCCGCAGCTCTTCCTCGAGCGTGAACGACCCGAGCCCGGCATCATCGGAGCTCAAGACGGCTGCTCCTGCTGCGGCGCCCCGTCCTCGTGGAGGAAGTAGCTGAGTCGCTTCAGCGCAGCCAGGAAGTCGACGTTCTCGACCTTCACGTCAGGCGGGACGGAGACGACCGTCGGCGCGAAGTTGAGGATGCCTTTCACGCCCGCGCCCGTCACGGCGTCTGCGGCCTCTTGAGCTGCCTTGACGGGGACGGTGAGGAAGGCGATCTCTATGTCGAGCTCTGCGGCGGCCCGCGGCAGGTCCGCCAGGGCCCTGACGACCACCGACCCGAAGCCGCGCCCCACCTTGCGTTCGTCGACGTCGAAGGCGGCCACGAGCTCGAAGTCGTACTCGCTCAGGCCGGGGTAGTCGGCCAGCGCCTGTCCCAGGCGTCCCATCCCGACTATCGCCACCCGCCACTGACGGGTGAGGCCGAGTATGCGCTTCAGCTCGTCGCGAAGGCTGGAGACGGTGTAGCCGGTCCCGCGAGTGCCGAAGGTGCCGAAGTACGCGAGGTCCTTGCGCACCTGGAACGCGGAGACCTGCGCCTCCGACGCCAGAAGGTCGGACGACACGCGCTCGGTTCCGCCTGCCTCGAGGCCGTTGAGAACACGAAGGTAGGTGATCAGCCGGCTGACCGTCGCCGAGGGTATTCCCTTTGACGTGCCGCGGGCTGCCCCGCGCGGCATCAGCGGGGGAAGCTTTCTATCCCCGCTGACTGCAGCCTCGATCGCGCATCTGCCAGCTGGCCAGCGTCGAACGGGCCTATTAGCAGTTTGACGAGGTCGCCCTCGACGCGATCGGACACCACGAAGCCCATGTCCTCGAGCCTCTCGCGCTGCGGCAGCGAGCTGTCGCGCGACCCGTAAGCCCCGACCTGAAGGTAGCGCGTGCCAGGCGTTGCGGTCTGGGCCGCCTGCGGCGTGGCGGCAGGCTGGGCGGGAGCCTCGGCCTGGTCCGCCGGCTCAGAGGCCGCGACGGAAGACGACGCGGCGGGCTGGCTGGTGGAGGCGCTCTCCTCGTCGGGCTCGAAGCGGTAGACGGTCGGGTCGCTGACACCAAGGCTCGAGCCAGCTATGCGGGCGGCAACGGAGCGCGCCTCGCTCTCGGTGTCGTAAGGGCCGACGAGGACGATGTTCAAGTCACCCTGGGTGCCTATGAACACGGGGTACCCGGCTTCCTCGAACGTCTCGAGCTGACGCTGGGCGTTCTCCGGGTTGCCGAAGGCGCCGACCGATACCCGGTAAGGGGCCTCGTCGTCGGAGGAGGCGCTGGCAGGCGGGCCGCTGGCCGCGACCGGCGTGCTGGCGGGTTGGGCCTGCGGCTGGGAGGCAGAGCTGGTGACCGAGCTGACAGGCGTCTCGCTGGCTGACGCCGCCGGGCTGGCCGCGCCGCCGTCGGGGGGCAGGGCCTCGACCGACGACTGCTGCGCTGGTTCTTCTTCCTGTGCGCTCTGCGAGGCGGGCGGGGCCTCTGCGACCGGCTCTTCTGCCGGCTCTCGATCGACCGACACGGCCGGCGGTTCCTGACTGCCGACCGAGCTGGAAAGCGAGGAACCCTGCTGGTCAGGCTGTGCCGCCGCCGGCTGGCTGGCTTGGTCGACGCCTGGCTGGCTCTGCTGCTCGCCCGGCGTCTGGCCTGCCGTTATGCCTTGCGAGGTCCTCGGGGTCTCGGCGCTACGGTTGCCGACCGGGAAGAACGAACCTCCGGAGACGAGGGTGGCGATGATTCCGGCGATGACGGCGACCAGAGCGACGCCGATCAGGAGGTCGGGCCAGTTGCGTCTAAGCCAGTCCATGTTCCCCCATGCTAACCCCGGTGGGCCGGGCCGAGTCCCGGGTCCGCCGGTTCATCGAGCGATATGCGCGGGTGGACGAGGTCGACTTCTCCCTCGTCCACCCTTTCATCTCAGAGGTACGTGGTGATGGCGGAGCAGGCGGGTTGGAAGCCCTGCTCGCACGACGCCACCCAGGCGTCGCTGGCCGCGCTGCGGCGGTTCTGCGAGTACAGAGCCCAACCGAGGTTGTAGAGAGCCTCGACGTCGCGGTCGTTCTGCTCGACGAGGAGCGTGTAAACGCTCTCCGCGTCCTGATACCGCTGCGCGGCAAGGTACGCGGCGCCGAGGTTGGCGCGCGCCTCGACGCTGTTGGGGTTCAGCTGCACCGCACGTTCGAAGCTTGATACCGCCGCCGCGTAGTCCTGCTGCTGGTAGGCGGCGAGGCCCGACCACAGGTGCGCCTGGGCGTCGGACGGGCGTGCCTGCAGCACCGCCCTGAACTGCTCGCCCGCCGCGCGGTAGTCGCCCAGTCGGTACTGCGAGCGCCCGGCGATGAACCTGGCTGACGCCAGCTGTTCCGGGTCGCTGAGGCCGGCCAACGCGCGCTCGGCGTTGCTGAGCGCCTCGCTGGCGTTGCCGAGCTGGTCGTGGGTGGTTGCCAGCGCCAGCGCGACCTCCGGCCGCTCTGCGCCGCCCTGCTGCACCGCCCGGTCAAGGGCCTGCACGGCCTGCTGCGGCTGCCCGCTCTCGAGGAACGTGACGCCGAGGTTGTACTGGGCCTCCCATGAGCTGGGATCGGCTTCGGCCGCCAACCTGTACGACTCGGCGGCGTCCGCCTCGCGGCCGAGGCTGCGCTGCAACGTCCCGAGCTTGATGAGCGTGCTCGCCTCTGCCGGCTTGTCGCCCGCCGCCCGCGCCTTCTCGAGGGCGCGCTCGAGCGACCACATGGCGTAGTCGATCTGACCCTGCGACACGTATATGTCTGCGATGAGGGCGCTCACGCGGTAGTCGCCGCTGCGCGTCTCCAGTTCGGTCAGCTCGGGCAGGGCGACGAGCCCCTCGCCTGCGTTGTGCAGGGCCTGACCGCGCCTGAGGATGTAGTCGGCGTTCTCGGGGTCGAACTTGAGCGCGGCGGCGTAAGCCTCTGCTGCGCCGGCGTAGTCGCCCGCGAGCTCGAGCTGACCCGCCAGCGCGATGTGCGCCTGGACCTTGTCGTCTGCAGAAGCCTCGGGGTCGGCCTGCGCCAACGCCTCGCGGAACGCGCCGGCCGCGTCCTGTGGACGCCGCAGCCGTGCGAGGGTCACGCCCCTGTTGAAGTGCCCGTCGAACCGGTCGGGGTGCAGCCTCGTCACCTCGGCGAACTCGAAGAGAGCCGCCTGGTAATCGCCGCGTGCGAACTCGGAGAGGCCCAGCCCGTAGTGCGCGTCGCCCGAGCGGTAGTCGAGCGCGATCGCCTCGAGGAACGAGTCCTTGGCCGCGTCGTACTGCCCGCCCTCGTATAACGCGTTGCCGAGGGCTACCCACGCCAACACGCTGCCGGGGTTGGCCTGCACCTCGGCGCGCAGCTGGTCGACGTTCGACTGCGCCGAGGCGGTCGCCAGCATCAGCGTCGCCGCGACCGTCAGTGCCATTGCGGCGGTCCGCCTGCACTTACCGATGAACATGCCTGCCTCCAGAAAGAGCGCGTGAGCGCGTGATGATAAGGCGCATCGAACGCTAGTCTCGGCGGCAAGTCTATCCGCACGCCCCTCGCCGACCTGTGAAATCCGGCACGGACGTCCAGGGGTGATAGAGCCGTCTATGACGGTGAAAACCCGCTTTCTGGCTAGAGTGGCGACGCGACGCCGCCGCGCTTGAGAGCCAGCTGTCCGCAGGCTCCGCCCGCGTCGCGGCCGCGGCTGAAGCGCACGGAGACAGACATCCCGTTCTCATGAAGCGTCGCCTTGAAAGAGTCGGTACGCGAGCGCGACGACTGGCCGAACCCGGAGCCGTGCCAGGGGTTGAAGGGGATCAGGTTCACGTGGACGTTCAGCCCGGCCAGCACCCGGGCGAGCATGCGCGCCTGAGCATCGGAGTCGTTGACCCCGGCGAGGAGCGTGTACTCGATCGAGATCCTGCGCCCGCCCCGCTCCTGCCAGTAGCGCATGGCGTCGACTATGTCGGCGACCGGGTTGGCGAGCGCGGTCGGTATTATCTGCCGCCTCGTCTCGTCGTCCGGAGCGTGGAGGCTGACGGCAAGGACCAGCGGTAGCCCCTCCTCCGCCAGGCGGCGCATGCGCGACGGCAGGCCGACGGTCGAGAGGGTTATCCGCCTGGCCGACATGTCGAGGGCGCGAGGGTCGACGAGCGTGCGCACCGCTGCGAGCGCCTCCTCGTAGTTGAGGAGAGCTTCCCCCATGCCCATGAGCACGACGTTGCGGATCTCCTTCGCCGGGACGCCCTCGCGGCGTGCCACCGCGAGCAGCTGCCCAACGATCTCGCCGCGCGTGAGGTTGCGCCCGAAGCCCATGGCGCCCGTCGCGCAGAACGCGCAGCCCGCCGGGCACCCGACCATCGAGGAGAGGCACACCGTGGTCCTGCCGACGTATGGCATGTAAACGGCCACGGTTTGCCTGCCGTCGTGGAGCGTGAAGAGGTAGCGCACAGAGCCGTCCCTGGACGGGAAGCGGCTGGTATGGGCGAAGGGGTCTACGCGGCCGCGCTCCCCCAACCAGTCGCGCATGGCGGCCGGCAGGTTCGTCATCTCGCCGAAGTCCGCAGCGCCCTTCACGTAGAGCCAGTCGACCAGCTGCTCGCGCCGGTAGGCGGGAGAGCCCGGCGGCAGCGGCAGCTCGTCGAGCGGGACGTCGAGGAGGTTGGTTGTCGCAGCCGACGTCTCCTTGCCGGTCGTCACGTCATGTCCCATGACCCTTTGTATCCATGCTCCCTAGGCAGAAGTGGCTCACACAGCGCCGGGCTATCATGCCCGCACACACATGTTAGGTCGGGACACCAAGGTCATCGGTATGGTGCTCGCTGGCGGGAAGGGGTCCCGGCTGCATCCGCTCACGTGGAAGCGTACGAAGCCGGCCGTCCCCTTCGGCAGCAAGTACCGCATAATCGACTTCGCCCTCAACAACATGATCAACTCCAAGATCTACGGGATGTACGTGCTCACCCAGTTCAAGGCGCAGTCGCTGACAGAGCACATACAGCGGAACTGGCGGTTCGGGGCGTTCCTCTCCGACCACTTCATCACGCTGGCGCCCGCCCAGATGTACCTGTACGAGGAGCTGGGCGCCGAGTGGTACCGCGGCACCGCGGACGCCATCTACCAGAACCTGCACCTGATAGACGGCACGGCTACCGACCTCGTCGCGATCTTCTCAGGCGACCACATCTACAAGATGGACATCTCCCACATGGTCGAGTACCACCTGGAGAACCAGGCGGACGTCACGATCGCCGCGTACCCGACGCCCGTGGCGGACGGCAAGCGCTTCGGGGTGCTGCAGGTCGAGAGCGACTGGCGCATCTGCGAGTTCCAGGAGAAGCCGCAGGACCCGAAGCCGATCCCAGGCAGGGAGACCCACTGCCTCGCGAGCATGGGCAACTACATCTTCAGCGTCTCGACTCTCGTCGAGCTGCTGAGCGAGGACGCCATGCTGCAGACCTCGGACCACGACTTCGGCAAGGACGTGCTGCCGCGCGCGCTCGTCGAGGGCAAGCGCCTCTTCGCCTACGACTTCGCCCGCAACCCGATACCGGGCCAGCAGGGGCCGAACACGTACTGGCGGGACGTTGGGACGCTCGACAGCTACTGGGAGGCCAACATGGACCTCGTCGGCGTCGAGCCGGAGTTCGACCTGTACAACGAGGAGTGGCCGCTGAGGACCTCGGCGGAGTACTCCCCTCCCGCCAAGTTCGTCCACGAGGAGCCTGACCGGCGGGGGCAGGCGTTCAACTCGCTGTTGGCGGGCGGCGTCATAGTCTCGGGCGCCACGGTGCGCGAGTCGGTCCTCTTCCGGCGCGTGCGCGTGAACTCCTACGCGCTGATCGAGCGCAGCGTGCTCTTCGACAACGTCGAGGTCGGACGCCACTGCGTCATCCGCAACGCCATAATCGACAAGAACGTGCGCGTGCCCCCAGGCACGCGGATCGGCGTCGACCCGGCAGAAGACAGGGAGCGCGGCTTCACCGTGCTTCCTAGCGGGCTCGTCACGGTGCCCAAGGGCTACGTCTTCGACTGACACGCGGTCCCTGTGCCCTCCACATGCCATCTGGCGGCCGCGAGCGCACGCCGCGACGGGGCGCAGCGTTGACGTGCAATGAACGTCCCTTACAGCGCCCTTTCATATCTTGGTGGTACCTTGAAGGCCACTCTAAGCGTGGGAGAGGCCCGCTCTCGCCCGCGCCCGCCCCCGGATACCTGCCGGGCCGGGATGCCGGAGGCTAGGACTTGAAACGATCCTTCAATCCCTGGTTGCTCGTGATGCTCCTGATACTGGGCATCTTCGTGTTCAACCAGTTCAACGCAGGCGGCGGCAGCCGCGAGATAACGTTCTCCACCTTCACGGACCTCGTGGACGAGGGGCGCGTCGCCAGCGTCACGATCGACCGCAACACGGGCAACATCTCGGGCGAGCTCTCTGCCGAGACGCAGGTGACCGTCGACGGGCAGCCCCAGGCGATCCGCTCGTTCCGCACCACGGCCATCCTCACGGACAGCCTGCTGCAGGACCTCAGGGCCGACGTGCCGGAGGTCGCGATCCGCAACCCGCCGCAGTGGATAAGCATCCTCATCGGCTCCATCCTGCCGATAGCCATCCTCATCGGCTTCTTCTGGTTCATCTTCATGCGCGCCCAGGGCGGGCCGAACCAGGTGATGCAGTTCGGCCAGTCGCGCGCCAAGACGTTCGGTCGCGAGAACAAGGTGTCTACCACCTTCAACGACGTCGCCGGGCACAAGGAGGCGAAGCAGGAGCTGGTCGAGGTGGTCGACTTCCTGAAGAACCCCCAGAAGTACCTGCGCATTGGCGCCGAGATCCCCAAGGGCGTGCTCCTCGTTGGCCCGCCAGGGACGGGCAAGACGCTGCTCGCCCGCGCCGTCGCCGGCGAGGCCGGCGTGCCTTTCCTCACCGTCAGCGCCTCCGAGTT
>CAZMFX010000062.1:12424-14973 GCA_964565625.1 uncultured bacterium | reverse complement strand
GCGATGTCGCCGCGCGTGAACTTCATCCACATGTTCGTCAGCCGCTCGAACGTCGTGATCTTCCCGTCCTCGATCTGGTCGACGAGGCCCTTGGCGTCGTCGCGGATCGAGTTGAACGCCTGCGCGATCTGCTCGTAGCGGGTGCCTATCTGCATGGCCTCCACCTGCTCGCGGACCACGTCGTTGAAAAGTGAGGCCTGCGCCAGGGTGCGGGTGATCGCCACGACGCGTTCCTCGTCGAGGTCGCTTATCTGTTGCAGGAGCGCGACTATCGGCGCCTCGTGCGTCGACGCGTCTGAGGGCACGAGGCCCAAGTCGCGCAGCGCGTTCATGGCCTTGTCCAGGTAGCGCATCGGCGTGAGGCTGCCCGTCGTGGAGGCCGTCCGGGCAGCCTCGGGCGCGGAAGCGGTGCTGGCGGGTTCGTCCGTCATCGTCAGTTTTCCTCCCTGAAGCTGGCCCTTTCACTCGGGCGAAGGAACACAATCATATGGCCGCGCCGTGAGCGCTCAACCCGCCGCCGTGTGTTCGTCGAGAACCTGGTAGATGCCCTTCACGGCCCCCGGCCACCTGTTCCCGGCCTGCGGCAACGAGGCGAAGCGCTGCGGCGGCGGCTCCTTGCTCGCTTCGTCGACGGGAACGCCCGCCGAGTAGCGGTTCTTCACGGACTCGAACACGTCATCGATGAGCCGCCGTTGCCACGCCAGCGTGCGGATGTCGCCGACCGGGCCGTGGCCCGGCACGACGTAGCGCGGCCCCAGCTGCTCGAGCATGTCGAGCGCCAGGAGCCACCTCTGTACGTCCTGGCGGATCAGCGGGAACAGCCCGTTGAAGACGACGTCGCCGGTCACCGCCACCCCCTCGGACGGGAGCCAGACGAAGCTGTCGCCCTTGGAGTGGGCGGGGCCAACGTAGGTGACGCGCACCTCCACGCCGCCCAGGTCGAGCGCGTGGGTCTCCTCGAACGCGACGTCGGGCACCAGCAGGTCGTCATCTGCCAGGCTCCTGTGCGCCACGACCCTCGCCTTGCCGAACGCGCCGTTGCCCCCCGTGTGGTCGCGGTCGCCGTGTGTGTTGATCACGTACGCGACCGGCCTGCCGCCCAGCTCCTCGGCCATGCTCCTTACCGGTTCGACCAGCTCGGACGAGACCATCGTGTCGATGACGAGGGTCGCTTCATTGCCGACCACGATCGTGCTGTTCGACAGCGCTCTGTCTCCCTGGACGGGACCCAGGGCCACGACGACGCGGTCGGTCACGCCCTCGAGCACGACCGGCCTGTCGCCTCCCAACGGTGGGGTCGCCATGGCGGTCAGATTAGCCCCCGTTCCCGCCGTCCCATGTGTGGCGGCGGGATACCATCGCGCGATGTCACGGCCGGCTGTCCCATCCAGCCCGTTCGTCGGACGTGACGCGGAGCTTGCGACGCTCCTGTCGAGCTGGGACGCGGTGAAGGCGGGGAACGGGCCGCGTGTGGTAGCCCTCATCGCCGAGTCGGGGCTGGGCAAGACGCGGCTGGTGCAGGAGTTCTACGCGGCCCTCGTCGGGCGGGAGCAGGGCGGCGCCGGTTACTGGCCCACGGGGCTAAGCCGCGAGCGCGACGACCTGCGAGTGAACCCGGACCTCGAGGAGTGCGACCTGGACGCTCGGCTACCGTTCCTCTGGTGGGCGATCAGGCTGACGAACCCGGGCGAGCGCAACCGCGCCACGGCGGGTGTGCTCATGGGGCACGTCACCGACCATCTCGTGCCGCACCTCGAGCCCTTCCACAGGGAGCAGCGACGCCGTCAACGCCTGGTGAAGCTCGCCAAGCTGGGCGTGGGTACCGCGGCCGATGCGGCGCTGGACCTGGTGCCCGTCCTGGGGATCGTCAAGAAGGTGGCGGAGGTCGGCGCAGAGCTGAAAGGCATCCACGACGAGTGGCGGCGGGATGCGCTGGCGGGGAACGCGTCGGAGGGCGCGGCCGCGCGGCGCACCTCCCTGGCAGGCGAGGTAGTGGCCGACCTGTCCCGGCTCTTCGGCGCCCCGGGCGGACGGGCGGTGCCGGCGGTCGTGATCGTGGACGACGGCCAGTTCTCACATTCAGACCCGGGTGTCTGCACCCTCGTGGAGGCCCTCCTGGACGCGGCCGCCGAAGGCGATTGGCCGCTGCTCTTCGTCCTCACCCACTGGGAACGCGAGTGGGCGGACGGTACGTCGCCGCTGGCGGTCATCGTAGGCGCGTCCGCAGAAGGCGGCATCAGGACCTCGAAGGTGCGCCTCGAGCCGGTAGCGGACCTGACCGAGCAGCTCAGGGCGACGCTACCGGGTCTCCTGGCCCACCAGGAGCGCGCACTGCTCGACCGAGCGGGTGGCAACCCTCTGCTGCTAGACGAGATGCTCAGGGCCGCCCTGGCGCCCAGGGCCCGAGCGTGGTTCGCCGCGCGTGACGTGACGGGCCCGCTTACCGACGACGGGTTGCACGAGCTCGTGACTCGCAGCGGGCGCCTCGTCGACCTGGTAGCCGACCGTTTCGCGGAGACCGCGGAAGACGTGCAGGTGGCTCTTGGTCT
>CAZMFX010000062.1:0-12324 GCA_964565625.1 uncultured bacterium | reverse complement strand
TTGACGGAACCACGGCTGCTGCCGATGTTCCACGCGGCCCTGGCGCAAGCGTTCGAGTTCGACCTCGACGACCCCGAGGCTCCTCGGCTGGCAGCGACGGGCCTCAGCGGCATGATCGACAGGGCGAGGGACTTCGGCGACCTCGAGACGGCTGCAGGCCTGGCAGAACGCATGGTCCGGGTACTGGGTCGCCTGGACGACGGCGAGCTGGACGAAGACCTGTGGTGGCTCCGTGCGCCGGTGCAGGCCCTGCTGGTTGCGGGGAAGGACGAAGAGGTCAGGCCGTTGCTCGTGCGTCTCGTTCGGCTCGCTGGTGAGGCGTACGAGGAGGACGCGAACGACTGGTCGGGACCGTTGTACGCGCAGGCCCTGCTGGACGTCTCCGACTACCACTCGCGAACCGGAGAGGACCGGACCTCGGTGGAGGCGTTGGCGATGGCCCTCGACGTGATCGCCGACCCGGCGCTTAGCGCCGACGAGCCCGAGGTGCTGGAGGTCGCCGTACGTGGGGTCCTCTCCTACGAGGCGGTAGCCGTTCGCCGAGGAGAGTTCGCCAAGGCGGAAGAGGCCCTTGGGAGAGCGCACGCCCTCATGGTGACCTTGGCCGAAGTCGACCCAGGGCCCTGGCGCTCGGCTCAGGCCGCGGCGGTCGGCCTCAAGCTGGCCCGCATGGAGCTGGCGGCGGGAAGGGCCGGCGACGCGGCTGGCCGCCTCACCGCGGTGACACGTGACCTGGAGGAGCTGCTGTCGTGGGGACCGGACGCCGAAATCGAGCGCACGCTGGTCGACGGTTATCGGTTGCTGGGGCGGGCGCTCGCCATGACGTCGGACGGTTCGGGCGCCGAAACGGCGCTGAAGTCCGCGCTGCGAATCGCCAGGCGGCGACAGGCCGCTGCGCCGGGCATGGTCGAGCCGGAAGTCGCAGTCGCGGAGGCCTTGGAGGCGCTGGCCGACCACGCCAGGGGTGCGGTCGACACTCAGACAGCCTGGCCCCTGGCCATGGAGGCCCTGCAGCTACGCAGAAGCGCGCACGCGGCCGGGGCGCCGGACGCCACACTAAGGTTGGGAGCGAACCTCACTCTGCTGTCCGAGCTCGCCTGGCGGCGGGAGGAGGCCGAACTGGCGCGCGCCCTCGCCGACGAGGCGATCTTGCTCCTGCGCTCGTGCCAGAGCGATGACGCTGACGAACCCGACATGAGGGCGCACTGGTACCTGCTTCTTGCCCTCCTCGCGTGCGTTCCCGCCACAGCGGCAGTTGCCGGCAAGGACGCAGCGCAGGCACTCCTGGCGGACGCTAGGGACGAATACGGCCATGTGAGCGAGAACGTCGACGTGACCGACATCGCCGAGCAGATAAGAAAGCTGGAGGAGTACCTGAGCGTGCGATGATGCGCTCTGACGCGGTCATCGGTGGCGCGGGTGCCGCTTGCCGGACCGTGACAGGCTTCAAAGGGCGCTTACCGCCTGCCGCGCGACCAACCGAGGATCACGACCCCCGTGCCGATGAGCACGAGCGGCAGCAGCCAACGGGCGAGCCCTCCCCACGGGTCGTTCGCGAGCACGGTGATGAAGGCCCAGGCAAGCGCGGGCCACAGCGCCCAGCTGGCGCCGCCGCGGCTGCGCGGCAACAGGTAAGTGGCCGTGAACGTGGCGGTCATGCCGAGAAGGAAGACGATCCCTTCGTCCCAGCGCGGGAACAGGGCGTCGGCTGTCGCGGTCGCGGCCACGCTCGCCATGACCCCGAACGTGATGAGCGACCAGGTGCTCGCCCTGCGCCGGCGGAACAGCCATAGGCCGAACGCCAGCGCCCACAGGAACGCAGGCCCCGTCAGGCGCCCGTCCGGCACCAGCGCGACGGCGCCAACGACGAGCAGCACCAGCCCGATCAACCGACCGCGCTTCATCTGGTCTCGGCGCCTTCCGTCGGGATAGTGACGACAACAGTCGTGCCCTCGCCGATCGTGCTGCTCACCTTGAGGCGGCCGCCGACGGCCGCCATGCGCTCGTGCATCGACGTGAGCCCGAGGTGCCCCGGATGGGCCGTGTGCGGGTCGAAGCCGATGCCGTCGTCTGCCACCGTCACGACGACGCCGCCTTCGTCCGCCTCGAGGCTGGCCGTCACGCGGCTGGCCCTGGCGTGCTTGGCGACGTTGTGGAGCGCCTCCTGCACGACTCGAAGCACCTCGCGCTTGGTGGCGAACGGCAGGTCCGGCTCTTCGGCGAAGTGCGCGTCCGTCGCCATGCCATGCCGTAGCTCGAGCCCGTCGAGCTGCCTTTGCATGGCGCCGACTAGGCCCACCTCCGCCAACTCCTCCGGCCGCAGCTCGAAGATCAGCGCGCGCATCTCGGCGAGGGCCCCCTCCGCCAACTCGATCACCGAGTCGAGA
Source organism: uncultured bacterium (assembly GCA_964565625.1). Taxonomy (GTDB): domain Bacteria; phylum Deinococcota; class Deinococci; order Deinococcales; family Trueperaceae; genus DASRWD01. Next base: position 9,937 of record CAZMFX010000062.1, on the reverse strand, counting down.
GCCTCGCCCGCACCGCGGGGGTCGTCGTCCAGCCTGCGCCTGGCGGCGTGACCCGAGAGGACGACGGCGTATATCGCCTGGCTGACGGAGTCGTGGAGCTCACGCGCCAGGTTTCGCCTCTCCTCGTCTGCCGCCTGGCCGCGAGCCCGCTCGTAGAGCCGCGCGTTCTCTATCGCGACCGCCGCCTGCGCGGCAAGGCCGGCCGCGAGCTCCAGTTGCTCGTCGTCCCAACCGCGGCCCGGCGGCGCGTAGACGTGCAGTACGCCAACGACCTGGTCCCGCGCCCTCAACGGCAGGGCGGCCTCGTCACGGTCTACGACGGCCGCCTGCGCGATGCCCTTGCCTGCCGGCCTTCCGGTGTCCGTGGGGGCGAAGCCGCTCGGCGGCACGTCGCCCGATGTCGCCACCGTCTTGAGGCGGCCGTCGGGTTCGATGACGAGCACCTCCGCCGCGGTGGCCGTGTCCGTCTCCAGCAGTCTGGCGAGCACCGCCTCCAGCTGGGGCTCCAGGTCGACGGTTATCGCGATCGTGTTCGAGAGCTCCAGCAGCGCCCGCAACTCCGCGGTGCGCGCCGCCACCCGCGCCTCGAGCCGGTCCTGGGCAGAGGACAGCGCCTCGGCCATCGTGTCGAAGGAGCGCGCCAGCTCGCCGATCTCGGACGAGTCCTTCACGTCGGCACGTGCACGCAGGTCGCCGGCAGCCAGCGCCCTCGTGGCTTCCGTCAGGCGGCCGATCGGGTCGGCCAGCAGCGAGCGCGAGAAGGCGGTAGCCGCGAGCAGCGTCACGGCAACTACGACGACGAGGTTGACGAGCGTGCTGCGCAGGACGGCGGCCGCGGCCTGCGCGTCGAGGGCGTCCCGACCGGCGAGGGCTTCGAGGCCCTCGAGCCCCGGCTCGATGTCGACGCCGGTGCGCAGCCGTACCACCTCCGCCAGGGCGCGCCACAACAGCACTCCCATCGTGACCGTGAGGACGGCAACGACGGCAAGGAGGAGCAGCGTGAGGCGGGTGGAGAGCCGCTGGTGCCAAGGTACGGCCCGCTGCGTCTCGGCCTCGTCAACCACTTCTCTCGACCAGTCCCTCGCGCAGCGCGTGGAGGGCGGCCTGCGTGCGGCTCTTCACGCCCAGCTTCGCGAGGAGGCTGGACACGTGTGACTTGACCGTTGCCTCCGCTACGTCGAGGCGCTGGGCTATCGCCTTGTTGGTCAAGCCGCGCGCGATGAGCTTCAGCACCTCTGTCTCGCGCTCGGTGAGTGGCTCCTCCAGCTTGGGCGTGCGCATCTCACGCACGAGCCGAGCCTGGGCCCTCGGGTCGAGCCTCACCTCGCCGCGGGCGGCGGCCCTCACGGCGTCGAAGAGGTCGTCTGGCCGCGACTCCTTCAGCATGTAGCCCGCTGCGCCAGCTTCGACGACGTCGACGACCATGCGGTCTTCCAGTACGGAGGTGAGCGCCACGACCTCCACCTCAGGGTGCGAGGCGCGCAGCGCCCTCGTGGCCTCCACCCCGTCCATGACGGGCATGAGCAGGTCCATCACGACGACGTCCGGTTTGAGGCTGTCTACCAGGTCGAGCGCCTCGCGCCCGTTGGCAGCCTCTCCGACGACCTCCAGGTCGTCCTCCAGCCCGAACGCCAGCCTCAGGCCCTTCCTCACCACCGTGTGGTCGTCTACCAGCAGGACGCGGACCTTGTCGCTCATACGGATCTCCGCGCCAAGGGTACCCCTCTGCGCGTGGCCCAGACGTCCGACTTTGGGATGAGAGGGGGCTCATACCAGCGGTGCACGGGCGTATGGACTTCCCTCTCTACAACGGGGCGCCGCGCCGGCAATACGCTCGATGTCGATGAAGGAGGAGGGCATGAACCTCGCAGACAAGAACAACAACAAGGCGGTAGCGATCGTGCTCATCGGAATAGGCGTGCTGGCGCTGCTGGGGACGCTCGGGATATTCACGTTCATCGGCAGCCTGCTCGGCGCACTGCTCTTCGGCGGCCTCGCCTACTTCGCGTACGTCGAGGGACGCCGCAGGGGCAGCACCACGTGGCGGCTCGCCGCGCTGCCTCTCGCGGGTCTGGCGATCGCGGCGATCGCGCCGTGGAGGTTGGGTAGCGGCGCGTTCCTCGCCTCGCTCGGCCTGGCGTTCGCGGTGTACTGGCAGGAGGACAGGACGCGCTGGTGGGCGCTCATCCCCGCCGGCACGCTCGCTTCCCTCGGACTGGTCAGCTTCTTCGAGGCGGTCTTCGGCCCCTCTGTCGGCTGGCTCTTCCTCGCCGGGATGGCGCTTACTTTCTACGCCCTGACGAGGCTAGAGGTCGAGCCGCAGCCGTGGGCGATCTGGCCGGCGGTGGGGCTCGCCATCGTGGCGCTGCTCGCGATGATGGACGGAGCCGGTTGGATCGTGCCGGTCGCCCTGCTCGCCATCGGGGCCTTCATGCTGCTGAGGACCGGAGCGGGCCGCGACGCCATAGGCGACGTTACGTCCCGCTACACGAGGACCGCCCAGCCAGATACCGCAGCGCCCAGCTCAGAGCCGCAGCCTCCGTCCCAGCCTGGGGCCGCGAGCGTGGACACGACCGCTCCAACGGCCAGGTCGGACGAGCGACCGGATCTGAGCTAGGGGGCGGGCTCGGGGTCGAGCAGCGTCCGGGCGTCCGGGTCCAGCACGTAGAACGACTCCTCTTCGGTGAGGCGCCTGCGCCAGGCGAGCGTCCGCTCGTCCGGCTCGGGCGCCCCCGGCTTGTCCTCGAGGGTCTCCAGGTCCCATGTCTTCTCCCACTCCGAGAACACGACGGCCGTTTGGGTGTGATGCGCCCGCAGAGCCTCGATCTTGCGGCGGAAGACCGGCCTGATGTCGACCGACACCTCGCGGCCCTCTAGAGCGGCGCCACCCCTCGCCCAATGCGGGTTGTTCTCGCCCGCGACCGCGACGCCCAGCAGCGTCGGCCTCTCGCCGATCGGCAGCCCTCTGACGGCGAGCACCGTCGCCTGGCCCAGCGCATCATGGTCGGGGTGAACCCCTAGGCCAGGCACGAAGGTGATGACCGTGCCGGGGCGCAGGCGCACGATCACCTCTCGGATCCTGGCGGCGATCTCCTCCGGGTCCTCGAACTCTACGCACTTGTCGCGCAGCCCCATGAACTCGACGTCTATGCCGAGGACCTCCGCCGCTGCCGCCATCTCGGAAGTGCGGATGTCGCGGAGAGACTCACGGTTGGCCATCGGCGGGTTGCCCATGCGCCTCCCCATGTCGCCGTATGTGCCGCAAAGGTATGTGGCTGGCACGCCGGCGTCGGAGGCGAGCGCAAGCGTCCCGCCGGAAGAGAACGTCTCGTCGTCAGGGTGCGGGAGCACGACGAGGACGCCGCCGTCGGCAGTCGGGTCGAACCTCGGCATCTCAGGCCTCCCTGAACGGTGTGCGGGAGACCTGGAGTGCGACGGTCAGCTGGCCCTCTGCGTCGTAGCCGGCCATGAGCAGCTCGTCCCGCTCGTTCACCTCGAAGTGGGTGAGGCCGTCTGCGTAGACCCACCCGCCCTCGAGCTTCAGGCCGACGCGGTACGGCCCCGTTCCCTTTATCGACCCGCGAGCGTAGTTCACACGGGCGTTGCGGACGAAAGCGATCACCGGCGGCCGCTTCTCTGGGCCCATGAGCGTGTACGAGCCCGTCGTGGTCTCGAGGTGAACGTAGACGTCGGTCTCGGCGCGCTTGTCGAGTTCGGACTGCACGATGCTTGTGTCGATCTTCTGCAAACCTGCCTCCGGCATGCCGCCCCGTTGGGTTGCCGGGAGAGTCTAACGCTATGCGCCGCCCATCCCACCCCCCGCAGGAGCCAAGGGAGGCGGCGTAACATCGCGCCATGGACGAACTTCAAGCCGTTCGCGCTGAGCTCGAGAGGGCCCGGATCGACGGTTGGCTCATCTATGACTTCAGGGGCTCGAACGCCCCCGCGCGTCCGTTGCTGAGGGCGTTGCTCGGTGAGAAGCTCGGCTCGCGCAGGGTGTTCCTTTACGTGCCGAGGCAGGGCCGGCCAGTCCTGTTGGCCCACGCCATAGAGGCCGGCACGCTGAGCGGGGCGAGGGGCGTCGACACGCGCACGTACTCGAGCACCGAGAGCCTCGACAACGAGCTTGCCAGCGCTCTGCAAGGCGCGAGCACTGTCGCGATGGACTACTCGCCGCGGGGAGACAACCCGTACGTCGGCACCGTCGACGCCGGCACCGTGGAGCGCGTACGCGCGCTCGGAGTCGAGGTCGTGAGCGCGGGCGAGATCGCCCAGGTCATGCAGCTCTGGACGGAGGCGCAGCTAGAGCAGCACCTGCGAGCTGCCGACGTCGTGTTGCGGGCGAAGGATGCGGCGTTCGGCTTCATCGGTGAGGCGCTTGCGCTCGGCCGGACGGTGACGGAGGCAGAGGTCCAGACTCTGATTACCGATGTATTCGAAGACGCAGGGTTCGTCTACGATCACGGTCCCAACGTCAGCTTCGGAGGCAACGCCGGTGACCCGCATCACTCCCCGTCCGGAGAGCGGTCGCTCGAGCGGGGCGAGGTGGTGCTCATCGACCTCTGGTGCAAGGCAGACGACGACGCTGCGCCGTACGCAGACGTCACGTGGATGGGTCACGCCGGCCCGCCGCCGGAGAGGGTCACGCGGGCGTTCGAGGCCGTGCTCGAGGCCAGGGACGCGGCCTTCCGTGCCGTATCGGACGCTTACGCGGAGGGGCGGTGGCCGACGGGGGCAGAGGCGGACAGGGCAGCGAGGCGCGTGCTGTCGGACGCCGGGTACGATGGCGCCTTCACGCACCGGACAGGCCACAGCATAGGCACCGCGTCGGCGCACGGCCTCGCGGCGCACTTGGACGACTTCGAGACGCGCGACGAGCGGCTCCTCAGGCCGGGCCTCGGCTTCACGATCGAGCCGGGCGTCTACTTCGATGACTTCGGGGTACGCAGCGAGATCAACGTTTTCATAGACGCGGACGGGCCGCATGCGACGACGGACCTCCAGGCGGAGCTGGAGGTACTGCCGTAGACGGGAGGCCGCGCACCGAGCCCTTGGTCGTGGTCGGCGACTACGCATGGGACGTACTCATACGGGGCAACACCGAGCTGCTCGCCGGCGGGGACATATACGGCGAGGTGCAGCTCGCACCCGGCGGCAGCGCGGCCAACGCGGCGGTGTGGGCGAGGCGCTGCGGCCTGCCGACCCGGTTCGTCGGCAAGATAGGCGACGACCGGTTCGGGCGGCTCGCGCAGGACGAGCTGGTCGAGGAGGACGTAGGGGCCGTCTGGTTGCACACCGACGCGCACAACACGGGCTCGGTGGCGGTGTGGATCGACCACACCGGCCAGCGCTCAATGGTCTCTGGCAAGGGCGCGGATCACTACCTGCTGCCTTCGGAGCTGCCGGCTCAGCTGCTGCGCCGCGCGGGCCACGTCCACCTCTCCGCTTGGTCGTTCTTCGGCGACCCTCCGCGCGCCGCGGCACGCCGAGCGGCCCAGCTGGCCAAGCAGGCCGGCGCGACCCTCTCCTTCGACCCTGGTTCCTTCCAGCTGATAAACGAGACAGGGCTCGAGGCGTTCGTGTCGTTCACCGCCGACCTGCAGCTCGACCTGCTCTTCCCCAACGCAGAGGAGGGGGAGGCGCTGACGGGGGAGACGGAGCCGGAGCGCGTCTGCGTGCGGCTCGCAGAGCTCTACCCGGGTGCCGCCATCGCCCTCAAGCTGGACGCGGATGGCGCCTACTACTTCGAGGACGGCGTCGGTACCCACCTGGGTCCAGCGGCCGGCAGGTTGGTCGACGCGACGGGGGCGGGTGACGCGTTCGCAGGCGCCTTCCTCGCCGCGAGGCTGCGGGGCGTCGGCCCTCTCGATGCGGCCGCTCTCGCCAACATGGTGTCAGCGTGGGTGATCGAGCGTGTAGGCGCGAGGCCCGCAGTCGACATGGCGCTGGAGCCGGTGCTCGCCGCGTTCGACTCCGCGGTGCGCGCTGCGGGGTGGGACGAGGCGGGAGACTAGCCGGTGGAGCCGCCGGTAGACGTCGTTGTCGTATCCGCCAACCCACGTCCCGGCTCGCTTGGCGCCGCGCTCGCCTCCGCGGTGGTCGGCTCCGCACGTGGAGAGAACGCGCGCGTCGCTAGGCACGACCTCTACGCCGACGGCTTCGACCCTCGCCTGTCCGCGCGAGAGGTGAACAGCCCCGTCTTCTCCGACCGGCTCTCGGAGCGGTACGCCGCAGAACTGCTGGCGGCAGACGCCGTGATCGTCGTGCATCCCGTGTGGTTCTTCGGGCCGCCTGCCGTGCTCAAGGGCTGGGTGGAACGCGTGGTGCGGGAGGGCGTCGCGTTCAGGGTAGGTTCGGGTGGCCGGGTCGAGGGACTCCTGAGGGCAGGCGAGGCGCTCGTCCTCACGACGGGGAACGCAGGCAGTGCGACGGAGGAGAGGCTCGGCGACCCCGTAACGCGCTTCTGGCGTGACGTCGTGTTCGGGCCGGCAGGTGTCCCGGTCACGCGCCGCGTCGCCTTCGCGCCTGTGCATGGCAGCTCCGATGCGCAGCGTGATGCGTGGCTGCGGGAAGCCGCAGGCGAGGCGCGGAAACTCGTGTCTCGCGCTCGGGAGTATGGTGTCTCGCACCGTGGCGGCCGGTGAGACGGTGACGCGACAGGGGACGGCAGGGCACGCGGGCGACGCCGCGGCGCAACAGACGCGCCGCGGCTTGGTGTTGGCGTTCCTCATGACTACGATGGCGCTCAGCTCGATCGAGGGCACGATCGTAGCCACCGCCATGCCGAGCATCGTCTCCTCCCTTGGGGGGTTCGAGCTCTACTCGTGGGTGTTCGCCGCGTACCTCCTCACCCAGGCCGTGTTCACGCCTATCGCCGGCGGCATCGCAGACAAGGTGGGACGCAAGCCGGTGATGCTGGCTGGGATCCTCGTCTTCCTGGCGGCCTCGGTCGCGTGCGGGCTCGCGACGACCATGACTCAGCTCGTCGTCTTCAGGTTCATGCAGGGCCTCGGCGCGGCTGGCCTGAGCACCATGGTCGTGACGCTCGCCGGTGACCTGTACACGGTCCGCGAGCGCGGGAGGATACAGGCGTACCTCGCGAGCGTATGGGGCGTATCTTCGGTCCTTGGCCCGCTTGCGGGCGGGCTGATCGTAGCCAACCTCGACTGGGCATGGGTCTTCTGGTTCAACGTCCCGTTCGGGATAGTCGCCTTCCTCGGCCTGAGCCGCTTCCTCAAGGAGAAGGTCACGCATACCGGGGCTCGGGTCGACGTCGTCGGCTCTGGCCTCCTCCTCGTAGGCATATCCGGCCTCATGGTGCTTCTCAACCTGGGGCCCCGGCTGGATCAGGGGACGAGGATCGCGCTCGGCGCGTTCGTCGTCGCGGCGCTCGCGGTCCTCGGTCGTCACCTGTGGCTGCGCAAGGGCGGCATCCTGCCCGTAGACCTGTGGCGGGACAGCCTCGTGTTGCTCGCGAACGTGAGCGCCTTCGTCGCGGGCGTCGTGATGATCGGCGTCATCACGTACGCACCGCCGTACGTCCAGGGCGTCATGGGCCATACGCCGCTTGTCGCCGGCTTCGCCCTGACGACCATGTCGCTCGGCTGGCCGCTCGCCTCGTCGATCTGCGGCCGCCTGCTCATACCGCTCGGCCCCGCCAACACGGCACGCATAGGCGGGGCGGCTGCTGCTGTCGGCGGGCTGCTCTACCTCTTCCTGCGCCCCGAGCACGGGCCCATGTGGGTCGCAGGGGCGTCGTTCGCGATCGGCGTTGCCATGGGGTTCACGAACACCTCTTCCATCGTCTCCATCCAGTCGACGGTCCGCTGGGAGCGCCGCGCGAGCGCCACGGCAGCCAACCTGCTCATGCGGCTGCTGGGCAACTCGGTGGGGGCCGCGCTCCTCGGTGGGGTGCTCAACCTCTCTATAGTCTCCGGCATCGAGAGTAGAGGAGTCGGGGACGTCGTCAGCCTCGACACCGTCGAGCGGCTACTGAACCCCGAGGGTGTCGGCTCTGGCGCCGTGCCGCTGCCCGAGGCGAGCATGGACCTTGTCAGGCGGCTTCTCGCGGGCGGCATCGAGCAGGTTTTCGTCGTCACCTTCGTGGCGGCGGCGGCGCTCTTCGTCCTTAGCATGCTGTGGCCCCGCTCCCGCCGGCTGGAGTAGCGCGCGCCTTCCCGACTCTCAGAGCAGGTGGTCGAGGGCTGCCAGCAGCGCCAGGTGCAGCGGGTAGAAGAGCCACGGTACCCGCCCGCTGCGGGGGAGACCGACGGGGAGGCGGGCTGCGACCACCGGCACGGCCAGTGAGACGAGTGCGGCCGGCCACACGACCCAGTCGTAGTTCTGCAGCGCGACGAGCAGTACGACGACCCCCCACGAGAGCAGGGTTCGAGACGTCAGCGCCCACCACCACGCGACGACGAGTGCCACGCCGACCGGCCCGTACTCCACATGGGTGGACCCGATGAGGACGACGATGAAGCCCAGCAGCATGGCGGCCGGGGCCCGCTCCACGAGCCACTGTCTGTTGCGCAGGAGCGTCAACGTCGCCGCTCCGAGGAACAGCGTCCCGAGTATGTTGACGACGAACCTGTCGAACGCCAGGTAGTGCGGCAGCGCCGAGACGAGGCACCATGCGAGCAGCGGCACCAGGTAGCGGCGTGGGGGCACACCGCGCCTTGCGACGTTGTAGGCGAGCAGGAAAGCGAAGAGCGGCCAAGCCACCCTGCCTGCGGCGCGCAGCGGTAGGGCGTCGCCCGGCTGCATGAGGACGGCCCCGACATGGTCAACGACCATCGTCGTGATCGCGACCCAGCGAACGACCTCCTGCTGCCGCGAGCTCAGGGTGAGGTCGATGGCCACCCTCGACGTAAGCACCACGTGGTGAAGCGTATCCGCGCGACACGTTGCAGACGGCTCACGGGAGGACCGGCGGGCGGTAGGGCGGCGGTTAGAGTCGCCTTGGCACGGAGGTAGCTGCCGTTGGCGATCTTCATCAAGTCGGTCTCTTGGGTGGCGGTCGCTGCCGTCGTGGGGGTCGCGTTGCGGCGCTACTGGCTGGACCCGGCGAAGCGCGTGCCTATCTGGCCGGTGGTCGCAGCCACCGTGGCCGTTCCCTTGTTCGGCGCTCTCGATCTGTGGAGCACGGTCGGCCAGGTGCGCTCGCCCGTCTCGTTCGACCTGTGGTGGCGTTACGCGTCAACGACCGCGCACGGTCACGCCGTGCTGTGGCGGTCGGTTGCTGCGGCGCTTCTTGCGCTAACCGTGTCGTTGGGGCCCAGGTCGTGGTGGCCCATCTCGGCCGCAGCCGGCGTGTGGCTCTGCTACGGCTTCAGCCGGCTCAGCCACGCCGCCGCCATGGGTGGGTTCGTGCCGCTGGCGTACGATCTCGTTCATCTCGTGGGCGCCGTCCTCTGGGCCGGAGGCGTGTGGGTAGTGACGTTCGCGCGGGACGGTTCGAGAGCGACGCTGAGGCTCTCTGCCCTCGCGCTCTGGACCGTCGTCGTGCTCGGCATCGCGGGGATCATGAGCGCCCTCGTGCACGCCGGGGACCCGCAGCGGTTCTTCGGGTCGGGCTACGCTCTCGCGCTGGCGTTCAAGCTGCTGGCTGTGGCGCTCGCACTGGTGCTCGCCGCGCGCAACCGCTTCGTGCTGGTTCCACGGGCCGTGAATGGCGATCCGGCCGGTCTCAGGCGATCCATGTACATGGAGAGCGCAGTGCTCCTCGCGGTGCTCGTGCTCACGGGCTGGCTGTCTACGAGCCCGGTACCGCATGGGCAGGACGCCAGCCTTGGCGCCCTCGAGAACCTGGGGCGGGTCATCGATTACCTTCTTCCTTGAAGGCCCGTGGCTGCCGTCTACACCTCCACGCGCATCCGGGTGATGGTCACAGAGTGGTCACGCGGTGACCACTCCAGCTCTACCGCTCACATCGCCC
>CAZMFX010000061.1:0-15120 GCA_964565625.1 uncultured bacterium | reverse complement strand
TGGTTCATCGCTCTCGCTCTGGCGACCGGCCAGAGGGGAACGCCCGTCTACGTGCTGCTTGCCATGCTCATGCTCGCCTACGGGCTCGGTTTCCTCGTGACCGGGAGGCTGGCACGAACGGCGGCGGGGCTGCCGCCGTCGAGGGGAAGCGACGCTCAGGCCTCGTAGCTGGCGTCCCGCAGTATGTGGACCATGTCGAGGGCCTGCGCCGTGCCCATGACGACGCAGTCGGCAGCGTTCGGGGCGACGCCGACCGGTATCGAGGTCACCGCCCCGAGGTAGGCGTCGAGGTTCCGCAGCAGCGCGCCGCCGCCCGTCATGACGATCCCGCGCTCGATCACGTCCGAGACCAGCTCGGGCGGCGCCTGCTCGACGACCTTCCGGAGGCCGGCCGCGATCTTCTCGAGCGACGGCTTCAGGGCCGTCACGACGTCCTGAGTGGTCACCGTCACGCTCTTCGGCATGCCGTCGATGAGGTCGCGTCCCCTCACCTCTACCGACCTGTCGTCCTCCGGCGACACGATCTTCGCCGCGCCTACCGTTCGCTTTATCTCCTCGGCCGTGCGGTCGCCTATGAGCAAGTTGTGCTTGGCCTTGACGAACGCCATTATGTCGCGGTCGAAGGTGTTGCCTGCGATGCGCAGGCTCTCGGAGACGACGATGCCTCCCATGCTCAGTATCGCGACGTCTGTTGTGCCGCCGCCGATGTCTATGACCATCGACCCCACCGGCTCCGCGATGTTTATGCCAGCCCCGATCGCACCGGCAACAGGCTCCTCTATCAGGTAGGCCTTGCGGGCGCCTATCTCGTGCATGGCCTGCACGACGGCCCTGCGCTCCACCTCGGTGATCCCGGACGGGATGCAGACCATTATGTTGGGGCGCAGGAAGCGTGCCGGACCGGTGAGGACCTTGCCGATGAACGCCTTCAGCATCCGCTCCGTCAGGGTGTAGTCGGCGATCACGCCGTCTGCCATGGGCCTTACGGCGGTGATGTTGCCTGGCGTGCGCCCGAGCATGCGGTACGCCTCCTGGCCCACCGCCTTCACGTCGGTCGTCCCCTTCACGACCGCTATGACGGCGGGCTCCCTCAGCAAGACGCCCTTGCCCTTCACGTGGATACGTACGTTGGTCGTGCCGAGGTCTACGCCGATCATGACCACCAAGCTACCAGGAAAGCCTGTCTTCACCGCGGCCTTCCAGGGCCGCCGCCCGGCCGGCGTTACCATTGCTCATGGCGCAAGAAGACGACGATCCCACGCCACCGCGGCGCATGCGTGCTGTGGTGGCCCGGGGCGGCGGCCTGAGCCTCACGCGCGTGCCGACGCCGGAGCTGCGGCCGGGCGAGGTGCTCATGAAGGTGATGGCGACCGCGCTCAACAGGGCGGACCTGTCGCAGGCGGCAGGCAACTACCCGCCACCGCCGGGTGAGACCGAGGTGCTGGGCCTGGAGGCTGCCGGCACGGTCGTTTCGGGAGACCACGACGTGCTCGAGGCGACAGGTGTCGAGCGCGGCCGCAGGTACGCGGCTCTGCTGCCCGGCGGCGGATACGGCGAGTACGTCGCGGTTCCCGCCGGCATGCTGATGCCGGTGCCTGACGCTTGGACGTGGGCGCAGGCCGCCGCGTTGCCGGAGGCCGCCTTCACTGCCTACCTGAACCTGTTCATGGAGGCCAGGCTCCAGCCGGAGGAGAGGGTGCTCGTGCACGGGGGCGCAAGCGGGGTCGGCTCGTACGCCATCATGCTCGCCAAGCGGGCGGGGTGCACCGTCTACGCCACCGCCGGAGGGCCGGAGAAGGTGGCCATGTGCGAACGCTTCGGAGCCGACCTCGCGATAGACAGGCTCGCAAGACCGTTCGAGGAGGTGATCGCCGAGCAGGGCGGCGCGCCCGGAGTAGACGTGATCCTCGACATAGTCGGCGAGGAGTACTTCGCCGCCAACCTCGAGGCGCTCGCCACCGGCGGCAGGCTCGTCTTCATCGCCACCCTCGGCGGCAGGCGCGCCCAGGTAGACATCCGCGAGCTGATGACGCGGCGCCTGAAGCTCATAGGGTCGACCCTCAGGCACAGGCCGCTGGCGGAGAAGCTGAGGGTGCGCCACGAGTTCCTCGAGCGCTTCGGCGCCGACCTCGAAGCCGGGCTTCTGACGCCCCATATCGACCGCACGTACCGCCTCGAGGACGTCGAAGAGGCCCACTCCTACATGCGCGCCAACCGCAACGTCGGCAAGGTCGCGCTGATCGTCGACGACAGCGCGGCGTGAGCTACGTCTCTGCCTTGCTCCCGGTCGGCCGGCCAGGCGCGGCCTGAAGGAGGGACGGGTGGAGGAGCCTGGCAGGCCGCGCGCCGCCCGACCCTTCACGGCGCTGGCCGACGTCTACGACCTGATCATGGCGGACGTCGAGTACGGCATGTGGGCAGACTTCGTGCTGCGGCTCGCGCAAGGTCGGGGCTACGGCGGCGGGCCGGCGCTCGACCTCGGCTGCGGTACTGGGAACTCGACGGTCCCGCTGGCCGAGCGCGGCATCGCGGTGGAGGGCCTCGACGCGAGCGGGGAGATGCTCGCCGTCGCTCGCGCCAAGCTGCCGGGAGTCCCGTTCCACGAGGGCACCTTCGAGGACTTCTCGCTCGGGCGCCGCTTCGAGCTCGTCTACTCGGTCTTCGACTCGCTCAACAACCTGCTGACGGAGGCCGCCTTCCTCGCGGCTTGCCGCAACGTCATGGCGCACCTGACGCCCGGAGGCGTTTTCGTCTTCGACGCGAACACGGAGTTGGCGATGCGAGAGCTGTGGGACGGGGACAGGGTAGAGGGATGGGCAGGCGACGTCTTCTACAGCTGGCGCCACGAGTACGACAGGGACACCGGACTGGCGTACGTCGAGGCCTTCTGCAGCACGCCGGATGGAAGCTTCGTCGAACGCCACGCCGAGAGGGGCTACGACGCCCCGGTACTGCAGAGGCTGTTGGCGGCGGCCGGTTTCGATGACGTGAGCGTTGTCGAGTACCCGAGCGGCGAGCCGGCGGCGAGCGACGCTGACAGGGTATGGGTCGTCGCCTCGTCGCCGCGCCTTACCGATCCGGGCCAGGTTGCCTAGTCGTCGATGCCAGCCATCTCCCTGACGACGCGAGCGACGTTCGATACGTCCTCGTCGCCGTAACCGCGGCCGACGAGCCCGGTCTCCACCTGCTCGACGTACGCGGCCACCGGCATGCTTACCCCAAGGTCGCGCGCCTCCGCGAGCGCGATCCCGAGGTCCTTGCGGTGGAGGCGGGTCCTGAACCCCAGCGGGTACCGGCCGGCGAGCATGTTCGGCGCTCTGTTCGAGAGCACCCAGGAACCGGCGGCCCCTCCCGACAGCGCGCGCAAGAGAGCGTTAGTGTCGACGCCGGACCGCTGTGCGAGGGCCATACCTTCCGCTACAGAAGCGTAGGCGCCGGCGATGATCACCTGGTTCACGGCCTTGGCGACCTGGCCAGCGCCGCTCGGGCCGACGTGAGTGATCGTCTTACCCAGCACCTCCAGCAGCGGGCGAACCCGCTCGAGTGCGCTGCCTTCGCCTCCCACCATTATCGAGAGCGTGCCGTTCTCGGCTCCCTCGCTGCCGCCCGACACGGGCGCGTCGAGCATGTCCACACCGCGGGCGCCGAGCTCCTCGGCCAGGCGCCTCGTAGCGGACGGGCCGACCGTGCTCATGTCGACGAGCACAGCACCCTTCTCCAGGCCGTGGACGGCTCCGGAGTCGCCCAGCACGACGGACTCGAGGTCGGGCGTGTCAGAGACCATCGTGAACACGACCTCCCGGCCCGCCGCGCACGCCCGCGGGTCCTGCGCGCGCCCGGCGCCCAGAGCGGCGAGCGGCTCCTCGCGGCTCCGGGTGCGATTGTGGACGACCACGTCGTGGCCGGCCCGGACGAGCCTGCTTGCCATGGGCCCGCCCATGGTTCCTAGGCCGATGAAACCGATCTTCATGGCAGCAGGGTAACGCTGCTCGCCGATTCGTCCCAGATCTCCGACAGTTGGGCCATGAGGCGCTCGGCGACGGAGCGGTTGCGGCTCGCGACGGCTGCCCTGCGCGGGGCGGGCGGAGGAGCAGGGTCGTCGAACGTTCTTGGCAGTTCGACATCCAACCTCCGGCCCCACTCGGCGCGCCAGGGCTCCGGGAGGTCCCGCGGCAGCTCACGCCCTGTGAGTTCTGCCCAAGCGAGCGCCCAGGCGCGTGGGACCGTGTGGTACGGGTCGTAGCCGCCGCCGCCGGTGACGACGATGCGACCGCCCGCGTACCTCGCCGCCAGCTCGACGGCGCGCGCGTACGCGTGGCGCATGCCCGCGAGGCTGAGGCTCAGGTTGGCGAGCGGGTCGCGGTGGTGCATGTCGGCTCCTGCCTGCAGGACGATGATGTCCGGCGCGAAACGTTCAACGGCCGGCGGGACCACCGCGTCGAACGTCTCGGCGAAGCTCTCGTCGTCGGTGAACGGCTCGAGCGGCATGTTCACGGCCGTGCCCCTGCCGCCTCCGGTTCCCGTCTCGTATGTGAACCCGGTACCGGGGAAGAGGTAGCGACCCGACTCGTGGAGGCTCACCGTCATGACGTTCGGGTCCTCGTAGAACAGCCACTGGACGCCGTCGCCGTGGTGCGCGTCGACGTCAACGTAAGCGACGCGCATGCCGTGCCTGTCGACCGCGCGCCTTATGGCGACGGCGAGGTCGTTGTAGACGCAGAAGCCCGATGCCCTGTCGCGCATCGCGTGGTGCAGGCCGCCCGCGAAGCTCGCCGCCCGGAGCGCTTCGCCCTTCGCCACCATGTCGACAGCGGTGACCGTGGACGCCACGACGCCCCGCACGAGCTCGTGCATGCGGTCGAACACCGGGTTGTCAGACGTGGCGAGACCGTGACGTTGCAGCTCGAAGTCTGCTGGCCTGGTCGCCCGTTCGGATGCCGCCCTCACGATGTCGACGTATCGGGGGTCGTGGACCGTCAGTAAGTCGTCGTCCGATATGGGCTCGGGGGGCACGACCTCGTCGGGCGTCAGGGCGCCGGCGGCCATGAGAAGCGTCCGCACGAGGTCGTAGCGGACGGGCTTGAACGGGTGCTCGGCGTTCAGCCTGAAGCCCGCGAGCTCAGGGTCGAATACGAACCGGAAGGTTGGGCCGCTCACGGTACGGCTTGCTGCTCGGGCGGCCACGAGACGGTGACGCCGGACTCTCTCAGGTGCCTTGCGAGCCCGTGGGCGTCGGCCGTCGAGACGCGCAGGACGAACGAGACCGTCTCGGGGTCGCCCCTCGTCGTCATGACGCTGGCGACGTTCACCCTACGGTCCGCGATGAGGCCGAGGAGCTCGGCCAGCGCCCCCGGCCGGTTGGCGACCTCTACCTCAAGCCGTGACGATGCCTGCTCGACACCAGACATGCTCACGAGCGCGTCGAGTAGGTCGGCCGCGGTGACGATGCCGACGAGCGAGCCGGCGTCCATGACGGGCATGGCTCCTATCTTGCGCGTGCGCATGGCCTTGGCGGTCTCCTCTATGGGATCGCCGGGGTGGGCCGTCACCACCTTCGTCACCATGAGCCGGCTTATCGGGTCGCTCGACTTCACGCCCGCCGGCGCCTTCGGGTGGTCGGCGCCGACGAGCCTGACGTCGCGATCGGAGACGATGCCCACGAGGGCGTCCGGGTGCCCGGGCGATGCGCGTGCCTCGAGTATCGGGAAGTGCCTAATGTTCCGTTGCTCCATGAGGGCCTGAACGTCGCGGATGGGGGTGTCGGGCCCGATGGCGACGACCTGGCGCGTCATCACGTCTTCTACCAGCACCTGACTCCTCCTTGTTGCGTCACCACCTGCGCGTCCTGAGCCTGTCGAACTCGGCGACGACGGACGGCGGGGCCTTCTGGCCCACCCTTGCAAGCAGGCGGTTCGCGGGGTCGTGCGCGATCTCGGGGTCTGTCGTCCTCGTTGGTTCCAAGCCTACCGTGCCGTACAGGCGCTCCAGCATCCTGCGGTAACCCAGCTCGCCGAGGCCCGTCCTTGCCAGGTCGTAGTGCCAGCGGTAGAGGGTCGCGAACACGACCGTGTCGTCGAACCGCCCCTCGTCGAAGGAGGCGGATAGCAGCCTCTCGGCGAGCCGCTGGCCGCGGAACTCGCCCGCGACCTCGACCGCGCCGAGCTCGACGATGGCCCCGCTGGCGTCGTCGCCCCACGTCTCGACCTCGGACGGCGCGTGGAAGGCTACGTAACCGACGAGCCGACCAGAAGCCGGCTGGAGTGCGGCCGTCACGCAGCCTCTCGGCTCGCCCGCGATGCCGACGAGCGCCTGAAGCTGGTCATCCGGGCGCCTGAACGCGTCGAGGCCGGTGTGGGCCCTCAGCGAGGCCAAGAGCTCCGCGGGGGCGCAGGCCCTGATCTCGATCCGGGCATGAAGGTCGGCGCCCACTGAAGAGGACGTCGCACCGGCCGGCGGGCGCGAGTCCTCACGGCCCCGCGACACCGGTCCCGGTTCAGCGACCCGCCGGGGCCGAATCGCCGCCGCGGGTGCGCCATGCGGCGACGAGGGCGTCTGGCAGCCGCGCCGGGGTCGAGGCGCCCGCTCCGCCTATGCCGAGCACGGCCCTTAGCCCGCGGTGGTGCTTCCAGCTCTGGTCGGTCACCGACTCGGCGGCCTCGCCGAACACGCGGAGCAGGCCCTCATGGAACCGGCCGAGGCGCTGATCGGAAAGCGCGGCGGAGAGGGTCTCGGCAGCGCTGCGCTGGTCGCCGGACCGCAGCTGGGCGACGGCGGTCAGCACGACGTGCTGAGCGTGCAGGCCGAGGTCGCCATCCTCCTGCGCCGAACCCTTCACCGCCTCCTCCAGCACCTGCGTCGAGCGCACCCTAGCGTTCTCTCCCTCGGTCGTTGCCGCCAGGGCCGCGCTCGGCTCGCCCGCGCGCAAGAGCGCGAGGGCCCTTGCCGCCTGAGCGTCCGCACGCTGGTAGTCGAGACGTGCGGCCGCCAGCGCCTCGTCGGCGAGCCGCAACGCCTCCGCCGGGTCGGGGGTTATGTACGCCGACATGAGACGCGCTTCCCTCACAAGGCCGAGCACCGCAGAGACGCCGGCTGAGTGGCGCTTGTCGGGATCCGTGGCGCTGGCGATCACGTCCTCGAGCGAGGCGAGAGCGTGCTCCAGGTCTGGTCGGCTCGGCTGGGCCGCGAGCAGCGGCAGGGGACGCCTGTACGGTGCCGCGAGCCCGCGGAAGGCGTACGCCGTTGCCAGGTGGACCTCGGCGCGTGCGATGCGGAAGCTGGCGTCGACCTCACGCCGCTGCTGGTAGTCCTTGAACGTGGCTATCGCGGTCGTCACCGCCACGATGGCGGCCTCGTGGTCCCCGGCCGCAAGCGACGCGTAAGCGGCCTCGTCCTCGACGCGCGCGATGGCGAACGCCAGCTCCAGCCTGTCGCCCGGGCCGCGCCTCGTCAGGTCGCGCGCCATGTCGAACCAGCTTGCCGCCCCCCGCAGGTCGCCGGTGAGGCGGGCGAGCGTGCCGCGTCTGGCGGCGAACCGCGCCCGCTCACGCGGCAGGGCGCCGTGGGTCTCGGCGAGCTCCAGCGCCTTGTCGAGCTCCCGTGCCGACGTGTCGTGGAGGCCGAGGCGCAGAGCGACGTCACCACGCTGGAAGGCGAGGCGGGCGCCGAGCAGGTCGTTGCCCGTCTCCACCGCCCAGAGCTTGCCAAGCGCGCGCAGCGGGTCCCCGCCGTCCTTGGCTATGAGCCCTGCCCATACAGCAGAGTTGGACCGCAGGGCCCGCGCGGCGAGGGATGTAGATGCGCTGCCGCGTGGCTCGGTGCTCGCCACGCGGGAGACGAGCTTAGCCGCCCTGCCCAGCTCGCCGCGCCACCTCAGCACGCTGGCGTTCGTCAGCGCCTTCTCGGCTTCGAGCACGGCGTCTGGGCCGGTCTCCTCCGTGGCGGCCAGCAGCACCTCTGCACGCTCGAACCTGCCGGCTGACACCTCCGCCTGGGCCCTCATCACGGATGTCCAGGCGCGCCTCAGCGGCGTCTCGGAACGCGAGAGCAGCTCGCACGCTCGCACGGCCTCCACGTGCTCGAATGCGCCCAGCAGCATCATCTGGCGCGCGAAGACCAGCGCGACGGCCTCCAGGGCGTCGCCGCTCAGCTCCTCGCGGGCGACCGACCACATGCGCGTCGCCAGCGTGTACGGAGCCTGGTTGCGCTCGCACCACGCGGTGAGGTCAGACCAGTTCCTGGCCTCGAGGAGATGGTGGAGGTGGCGGTGAGCGGTGCGCGAGCTCGGGTCGCGGCCGGCCTCGTCGGCGAGGCGCTTCGCGGCAGCGGCATGGGCGTCTCTGAGGAGGCGCTCGTCCGACGCCCGTAGCCTCGTCTCCAGCCGCCGCAGGAGCCTGCGGGAGAAGCTGCGATACGTGCCCGCCCTGTTGGGGAGCGGGTCGAGGAACGCGAGCTCGAAGCGCGAGAGCGCCTTGCGCCTGTCGCCGACGAGCGTCTTGGTCACGCCAAGCAGCTCTTCGCCCGTCAGGGCGTGCTCCTCGCCGGACGAGAGAGCGACGAGGCCGGCGAGGAACGCCCGCGTGCGTTGGTCCGTGCCCGGCTCCGCCAGCGCGCTAAGCCGGTCTAGGGCCTGCTCGGACTCGGTGTCGTCGTGGTCGAGGTGGGCCCTTGCGAGCGCCAGCAGGGTGAGCGTCCTCAGCTCCTCGTAGGAACGACCTGCCACCCCCACGATCTCGTCACGCGCGGCCTCCGTGAGCTCTGGGCCGTGGGCGGCCACGAAGCGTTTCGCCTCTGCCGCGGTAGGGGCCGTGAGCTTGAGGGGGCCGTCAAGGGGCGCAGCCGCCTCCTGGGCTGTGGCGGGGACCTCTACTGCGCTGACGTAGATGCTCAGGTTTGGAAGCAACGCCATGGGCGCGATCAACGATTTCCAGAGCCACTCCGCCGCGGTCACGCGCGGCACGTCTGCCGTGTTGAGACGCAGGGGCTGGGTACCGAGGCTCCCGGGTGTGCCGAGGCCCTGGGAGAGGTGCATGAGGATGACCATGCGATCGCCGAGCTTGCGCATGTGCTCCATGACGAGCCGTACCACCTCCGCCTGCGCGTCGGCCTGCACGGCGAAGGGACCGGCGCTGCCGACGCGCACGAGGCGCGACTCCATGAGGCCGTTAGGCAGGCCGATGTCGGCGGCCAGCTTGAGGAACGCTGTGTCCAGCTCTGGTGAAGAGAAGTGCCAGCGGTAGACGGTCGGCCCCCCGTCCATGCCGAGCTCCAGGGCCTGCTCGACGTAGTCGGCGAGCATCGTCTTGCCTGAGCCGGTGCGACCCGTGACAAGCAACTTGGGGTTGGCGCCGGACCTTATACCGCCCACGAGCGTTCGGTACACACGCCGCTGCTCGCGACCGAGCACCTGGTCGACCTCCAGCTCGGCGGCCGCGAACGGGGTGCCGAGCTCGATCAGATCGGGGTGGGTTATCGGCCCGAGGCCCAGGTCGCGCCTCAGGTCCTCCATTATCAGGAAGAGCTCGCGCTTGTCGTGGAGTCGTCCCTTGTCGCGGTAGATGATGTTGCGAACGACGTTGGGGTTGGCGCCCCTGAGCTCCATCGCGTGGCGCAGCCAGTTGATGCTGCCTATCGTCGCGACCTCGTCGCGTCGGCCCTTGGCCGCCTTCGTCGTCTCCTCGAAGACGGGCCGCCAAGGGCTCATGCTTTCACTTCTCATGATCAGAGTTTACTTCGGAAGCGCCTAAAGTACACAAGGCGGCCGGGAGTCGAGCCCTGGCGGTGATATGCTCGGCGGCATGAGCCTGCTGGCCAAGGCGGCGTCCGGCCGCCGGCTCTCCGCCGACGAGGCAGTCGCGCTTCACGAGCTGCCGCTGTTCGACCTGGCGGCGGCCGCACATGAGGTCCGCCTCGCGCGCACCGACCCGGAGACGGTCTCTTACCTCATCGACCGCAACATCAACTACTCGAACGTTTGCAACGTCGGCTGCAGCTTCTGCGGCTTCTACAGGACCCGCAGGCAGGACGACGCGTACACGCTCACGTACGAGCAGGTAGCCCAGAAGGTGGCGGAGCTCGAGGCGATAGGCGGCACCCGGATACTCATGCAGGGCGGCGTCAACCCATACCTCGAGTTCGACTGGTACTTGGGCCTTCTCCGGCACCTGAAGGAGAGGCATCCAGCCGTACGCATAGAGGCCTTCAGCCCGGAGGAGATCCGTGGCATGACGCGTCTCACCGGCATGGCAGCTCGCGACGTCCTCGCGGCCCTGAAGGACGCCGGGCTAGACGGCCTGCCGGGAGGCGGTGGCGAGATACTCGTCGACGACGTGCGGCACGCCAAGCACGTGGCGCCGGGGCGCATCTCGACGGCAGAGTGGCTCCGGATAATGGCCGACGCCCAGGAGCTCGGCCTCTACACGACGGCGACGATGGTCATCGGGTTCGGCGAGACGCCATCGCAGCGCGTCGAGAGCCTGCTCAACCTCCGCGACGCCCAGGACAGGGCCCTCTCTACGCACGGCAACGGCTACTCGGCCTTCATCTCCTGGACGCTCCAGACGGAGGGCGTCAGGATCCACGGCCACGCTCCCGGCGCCGACGCCCACGAGTACCTGCGCAACGTGGCGATAAGCCGCATCCTCCTCGACAACTTCACCAACTTCCAGGCGTCTTGGCCGACGATGGGATACAAGGTCGCCCAGACGGCGCTCTTCTTCGGCTGCAACGACTTCGGCAGCACGATGATGGAGGAGAACGTCGTCTCGCAGGCTGGGGCCACCCACAGCGCGACATCCGAGCAGGAGATCGTGCGTCAGATCGTCGACGCGGGCTTCACGCCCGTGCAGCGCGACAGCCTGTACAACGTCGTCGCGAGACCCGACGCGGCCGCGATGCTGAGTCAACCGGCGGCCTGAGCAAGGGTCCGCGCGTGCCGTTCGTCCCACTGGACAGCCTGATCGCCCAACGCCTCACCGGAGACGACCCTGTGGCAGGCCGCGGCCGCTACATCGTCACGGCGGAGGTCGTGTACGAGGGGCTGGGCACGCCGAGGCAGGGCGCCGCGCTCGCGGTATTCGAGGAGTCGCCTGGCAACCTCGTCGTCACGGCGATAGGGGACCTCGAGAGGCTGCGAGAGGCACATCCACGTTCGATCGTCGTCGACGCCGGCCTGGCCGTCAGCCCGCCGCCGGTAAACGCGCACACGCACCTCGACCTCTCCGGCATGCCTTTCACGCCCGGAACGTACGAGCGCTTCCTCGACACCGTCGTGGCCCACGGGCGCTCCGGCCTGCGCGGCCTGAGCGCGGCTGAGGAGGGTCTCGCGGAGGTGAGGAGGAGCGGCACGGCGGTCATCGGAGACATCGTCACGGACCCGGCCGTGATGGAGATGCTCCTGTCCGCGGACGGCATCTCCGGGGTCGCGTACTGGGAGGTCGTCTCGCCGCGGGCGGAGGTCGCGGAGGAGCGTTTCGCTGAGCTGGCACGCACCGTGGAACGTTTCCGCTCGCTCGAGCGGCATGGCGGCGTGCGCGTAGGCGTATCGCCACACACGCCCCATACCGTTAGCGCCCCGCTGATGGCGAAGGTCACGGCATGGGCGCGCGACGAGGGGTTGCCGGTCGCGATACACGTCGCCGAGACGCCGGCCGAGCGCGAGCTCCACCTGACGGGTAAGGGCAGCGTTGCAGAAGCGCTGCGGGCGTTCGGCTACGCGTTCGAGCCGAGCGGCGTTTCTCCCGTGCGGTACCTGGCGGGCATGGGCGCCCTGGAAGGCGGCCCCACGCTGATCCACATGGTCGCCGTCGACGACGACGACGTGCGGCTGGCGCAGGCAGCGGGCTGCACCGTAGTGCACTGCCCGCGGTCCAACGAGGCGCTGGGAAGCGGCCGGTTCCCGTGGGAGCTGTACGCGCGCCACGGTGCCGACGTTGCCCTCGGCACCGACTCGCGCGGCTCCTCGCCCGACCTCGACGTGGTGGCGGAGGGGCTGCGGGCGCTGGAGCTGCATGGCGAGCGCGTGAGCCCGCGTGCGGTCGTGAGGGCAGGGGTGAAGGGCGGTTACCGGGCGCTCGGCATGAAGCCCCCGCACCTGGGAACGGGGGCGCCGGCCTCGGCGTTCGGTGCCTGGCTCTAGTCGCATGGCCCTGTGCGGGCCGCGTCGCCGGACGGTGCGCTGTGCCTCCCGCGTTACATGCGGCCGCGAAGCGTGAGACGTAGATTAGGGCTCATAGGCCGGTGCCAAGGCGCCGGCGGCACGATCCAAGAGGAGAGCCATGACCGAGGAGCAACTGCACGAGTTCACGGACGAGAACTTCAGCACCGAAGCCGGGGACGGCCTCGTTCTCGTCGACTTCTGGGCGCCATGGTGCATGCCGTGCCGCGTCGTCGGCCCCGTGATCGAGGAGCTGGCAGGCGAGTACGCCGGTTCCGTGAAGGTCGGCAAGCTGAACGTCGACGACAACCTGCAGACGGCGCAGAGCTACAGGGTGATGAGCATCCCGACCGTGATCCTTTTCAAGGACGGTCAGCCTGTCGAGCAGGTCGTCGGCGTCGCCCGCAAGGCCGACTACCAGGCCCGCATCGCCAAGCACCTCAACTGAAGGGTCAACTCACCCGCTTGACGCCGCTGGGCGAGACCTGCCACTCCGCTCCCTCGAGCCGCGTCGAGGTGAGCGAGAGCCGGTAAGTCGAGCCGTCGTTAGCGAACTCCTGTAGCGTCCACTTCGCCCCCTCCGGCAGCATCAGGTCGACGAGAACGTTCGTCGTGTACGTGCCGGACTCGAGGCGACCCAGCTCCATGCGGTGGTAGATGACTTGCGCCGTGCGGTCGAGCTCGCTGACCGTCGCGTCGTCGGCTCCCGGAAGAGTGCTGGGAGCGCATGCCGCGAGGACCGCGAGCACCGTCGCGAGCAGGGCCAGCCTGGCGCCCATACTGGTTCTCATGCTCGTGATGCTACGCGCTCTCGATGAGAAGGGTGCCGTGGAGCACCTTCACCGACTTCAGCGCAAGACCGGCGCCATGCCGAGGTGCACGACGTAGCGTTGCGAACCCTCCTTGCGCAGGTAGCGAAGGAGCAGCTCGTACATCTCGTTCTGCAGCGCCTTGGCGTCCTCGTAGTCGAGCATGACGGCGTCGCGCCATGCCGAGAGCACGGCGGGCGCCCCTGGGTCCAGCATCGTCACGTTCGTGTCGGGCGTGACCGCCGTCTGTACCTGCAGACGCCCGCGCTCGTCGAGGTAGACACGGGTACCCCAGTTCCCGATCGCCTCCATACGCGTCCGCACGACGTTGTGGCGCAGAAGCTCCTCCGCGTAGCGTTCGCGCTCCGCGAGGCCCGCCTCGAGCGACTCCGCCTCGCTGGCTTCGAACGGCACGAAGAAGACGTCCGCGACCGCGGCGTACAGCTTTATGGGCCTGCCGGACCGTGCGACCTCGTCCGTGACCTCGAGGAGTCCGAGCGCTACGAACCGCCTCACGCGGCTCAGGACGGTGTTGGGTTTCTCCCCCGTGAGCTCCGCGGCTTGGCCAACGCTAAGTTCGGAACCCAGGAAGGGCGCAAGGTGGCGTACGGTGGAGGGGTCGAGCAGGGCGCGCGCGGCCGCGGGGTCGGTGACGACGACGGTGCGGCGCGTCTCGTCAGACACTCTATGTGATTGCGGGACTTTCACGTCACGTAGTATAGGCGCACACTCGTCCTGAAGCGGTGCTTAGGCCTCGTTCGAGCAAAGGGAGCGACGAAGATGATAGCTAGAGACAACCCGGACACCTTCAGATCACGTTCGACGTTCGAGACCGGATCCGGCGAGGCCAACGACTACAGGCTCGCGGCGCTGCAGGAGGCGGGGCTGGCGGACATTGCCAGCATGCCATTCTCGGTGCGCGTCCTCCTCGAATCGCTCCTGCGCAACGAGGACGGTTACACGGTCACCGCAGAGGACATAAGGAACATGGCGGCCTACGACGCCAAGAACGTCAACAGCGTCGAGATCCCGTTCATGCCGGGCCGCGTGATCCTGCAGGACTTCACGGGCGTGCCCGCCGTCGTCGACCTGGCTGCGCTGCGCTCGGCAATGCACCGCCTGGGCGGCGACCCGAAGCAGATAAACCCCCAGGTGCCTGTCGACCTGGTCATAGACCACTCTGTTCAGGTCGACGAGTACGACAGCCCGCTGGCGCTGCTGCGCAACGCCGAGATCGAGTTCGAACGCAACCGTGAGCGCTACGAGTTCCTACGGTGGGGCCAGTCGGCCTTCGACAACTTCAGCGTCGTGCCTCCCGCATCGGGCATCGTTCACCAGGTGAACCTCGAGTACCTCGCGAAGGGCGTCATGTGGAAGGAGCAGGGCGGGGGAGAGGTCGTCTACCCTGACTCCCTTGTCGGCACGGACAGCCACACGACGATGATCAACGGGCTCGGCGTCCTCGGCTGGGGCGTCGGCGGTATAGAGGCAGAGGCCGTGATGCTCGGGCAGCCGTACTACATGGTCATCCCCGAGGTGATCGGCTTCAAGCTGACGGGCAGCCTGCCGGAAGGAGCGACGTCGACGGACCTCGTGCTCGTCGTCACGCAGATGCTCAGGAAGAAGGGCGTCGTCGGCAAGTTCGTCGAGTTCTTCGGCCCCGGCCTCTCCACGATGACCGTCCCCGACCGCGCCACGATCGGCAACATGTCGCCTGAGTACGGTGCGACCGTCGGGTTCTTCCCCATAGACGCCGAGACGCTCAGGTACTACGCCCAGACGGGCCGCCTGCCGGACGAGGTGGAGGCCCTCGAGCGCTACGCCAAGGCGAACATGATGTTCCGCGAGGACTCGACACCCGAGCCCGTGTACACGGACACGCTCGAGCTCGACCTCGGCACGGTCGAGCCCTCCGTCGCGGGGCCCAAGCGCCCCCAGGACCGCATCCGCCTCTCCGACGTCAAGTCGCAGTTCCAGGCCGACCTGCGCAAGCCGTTCGAGGAGCGCGGCTTCGCCCTCAGCGACGATGCGCTCGCCAAGACCGGACGGCTGCGCATGGGAACCGTCGACAAGGAGCTGACGCACGGCGACATCGTCATCGCGGCCATCACCTCGTGCACGAACACGTCGAACCCGTCGGTGATGGTTGCAGCCGGCCTG
>CAZMFX010000060.1:320-15278 GCA_964565625.1 uncultured bacterium | reverse complement strand
ACCGGATCTCCGGTATCGCGATCGCGCTCTACCTGCTACTGCACGTCTTCGACATAAGTCTCGTCATGTGGGGGCCGGACGGTCCGTTCAACCGCTTCCTGCTCTTCTACCACCAGTGGCCGTTCCGTATAGGGCTGGTGCTGATAATCGCTGGGGTCGTGTACCACGCCCTGAACGGCCTGCGGATCATGATCCTCGACTTCTCGCAGTGGGGCATCAGGTACCAGAGGGGCATGTGGTACGGCGTGCTGGTGGTGACGGCGGCCATCGGCATCCCTGTCCTCTTCAAGATCATCCCCGAGATCGTCGGCGGGGGAGCCTAGATGGCAACGGACACACGCACAGGCCGCGCACCACGGCCACGCACGCTGCGCGACGCGCGCGCCACCTACCACACGAACAGCGAGCTCGCATGGTGGGTCTTCATGCGCATAAGCGGGTTCCTGCTCGTCTTCCTGGTCTTCGCTCACCTCTTCGCCAACAACATCGCGACGAACGCTGGCACCATCGACTACGACTACGTCGCGCAGCGGCTTGCCCAGCCGGCGGTGCGCGTCATGGACTCGTTCCTCCTGGGCCTTGCCCTGCTTCACGGGATGAACGGCCTGCGCTACTCGATAGACGACTACTTCAAGCGGCCGCAGGTGCGGTTCTGGGTGAAGGTCGTCGTGTTCACGATCGCGGGCGCCATATTCGTCGTCGGTGTGATGGCCCTCTGGACGTTCACGTTCGACGAGATGGGCGAAGCCGTCAGGAACCTCGGCCAGTGACGGATACCGAGCTGTCACAGCTGAACAGCCCGGCGATGGGGGACAGATGAGCGGTTTCCACAGGTTCGACGTCGTCGTCGTCGGCGCGGGCGGCGCTGGTCTCATGGCTGCCCGCTACGCCGCGCAGCACCCCGGCGTCTCGGTTGCCGTCGTCTCCAAGCTCTACCCGACGCGCTCGCACACGGGCGCTGCGCAGGGTGGGGTTGGAGCAGCGCTCGGCAACGTAAGCGACGACCACCCGGAGTGGCACGCCTTCGACACGGTGAAGGGCGGCGACTACCTGACCGACCAGGACGTCGCCGAGGTCTTCTCCCACGAGGTGATAGAGGCCGTCTACGAGCTCGAGCACATGGGGCTGCCGTTCAGCAGGCTGCCGAACGGGAAGATTGCTCAGCGCAAGTTCGGCGGTCACACGCGCGAGCACGGCAAGTCGGCCGTCGAGCGCGCCTGCTACGCGGCAGACCGCACGGGCCACATGATCCTACAGACGCTGTATCAGCAGTCGATAAAGGACGACGTGACCTTCTTCAACGAGTTCCACGTCCTCGACCTGGTGATCGAGGACGGCGCATGCCGCGGCGTCGTCGCTTACGAGCTGGCCACGGGCGAGATCCACACGTTCCACGCCAAGGCCGTCGTGCTCGCGACCGGCGGCAACGGCCGCATGTTCAAGGTGACGTCGAACGCCCACGCCCTCACCGGCGACCTCATGAGCATCGCCTTCCGGCGCGGCATACCTATAGAGGACCCGGAGTTCTACCAGTTCCACCCGACCGGCCTTTACAAGATCGGAGTGCTCCTCACGGAAGGCGCGAGAGGCGAGGGCGGGATACTGCGCAACTCGGAGGGCGAGCGCTTCATGGAGCGCTACGCGCCCACGATCAAGGACCTGGCGCCGCGCGACATGGTCAGCAGGGCGATGTACCTCGAAATCCGCGAGGGCAGGGGCGTCGGCCCGAACAAGGACTACATCCACCTGGACCTTACGCACATCGACGGCCACATCATCGAGGAGCGCCTGCCCGACATCACGGAGTTCGCGCGCATATACCTGGGCGTCGACCCGCTTACCCAACCCGT
The DNA here is from genome assembly GCA_964565625.1 of uncultured bacterium. Lineage (GTDB taxonomy): Bacteria > Deinococcota > Deinococci > Deinococcales > Trueperaceae > DASRWD01. Next base: position 13,428 of record CAZMFX010000060.1, on the reverse strand, counting down.
ACCTGTCCAGCCGACGGCCCACTACGCGATGGGTGGCGTGCCGACGACGATAGACACACACGTGATCCTCGACGGAGCGTCCACCGTCCTGCCCGGCCTGTACGCGGCGGGCGAGGTCGCATGCGCGAGCCTGCACGGCGCCAACCGCCTCGGCACCAACTCGTTGGGCGACCTCCTGGTGTTCGGGCGCAGGGCGGGAAGGAACGCTTCCGCGTTCGCCGCGGAGTCCTCGCACGAGCCGCTACCCAGCGACGTTGCCGACCGGGCCCGCGAGCTCGTCGATACCGCCATGAACGGGCCGCACACCGAGCGTGTCTCGCACCTGCGCAGCGAGCTGCAGCAGTCGATGATGGACAACGCCTCGGTGTTCCGTACCCAGGAGACGCTGACCGAGCAGGCCAAGAAGGTGGAAGAGCTCAGGCAGCGCTACGCTCAGATCGGCGTCGAGGACAGGGGGAAGATCTACAACACCGAGCTCATGGAGGCCCTGGAGCTCGGGTTCCTGCTGGACAACGCCCGGTTCCTCGTGCACGCGGCGCTGAACCGCACGGAGTCGCGCGGCGCCCACTCCCGCGAGGACTTCCGCGAGCGCGACGACGACGATTGGCTGAAGCACACCCTCGTCCACCAGGACGGCGACGGGTTACGAATCGACTACAAGCCAGTGGCGTTGGGCAGATACGAGCCCAAGCCGCGCGTCTATTAGGAGCGTCATGCAGAACGTACCCGGTCAAGCACCCGCAAGCGAGCCAGTTGGTGAGGCCGCTCACGCTTCCATGCAGATCACCGTGCGGATCAAGCGCTTCGACCCCGAGGTGGACAAGAAGCCGCGCTGGGAAGAGCACGTACTGGACGTCGACCCCAACGAACGTGTGCTGGACGTCCTCAACGACATCAAGTGGGAGCGCACGGGCAGCCTCGCGTACAGACGCTCGTGCGCCCACGGCATCTGCGGCTCGGACGCGATGCTGATAAACGGTCGCAACCGGCTGGCGTGCAAGGTTCTCGTCAAGGACCTGGGCGCCAGGATCACGGTGGAACCGCTCCCCGGCCTTCCGGTTCTCAAGGACCTGATAGTGGACATGGAGCCGTTCTTCGACTCCTACAAGTCGGTGCTGCCGTACTTCATAAACGACGACCAGCCGCCGGCCGCCGAGCGCCTGCAGAGCCCAGAGGACCGCGAGGTGTTCGACGCGACGACCAAGTGCATCCTGTGCGCAGCGTGCACGTCGTCATGCCCGGTCTTCTGGACCAACGGCCGTTACGTTGGCCCGGCCGCGATCGTGAACGCGCACCGCTTCATATTCGACTCGCGCGACCAGGGGACAGCGGCGCGGCTCGACATCATGAACGACATGAACGGCGTGTGGCGCTGCCGCACCGCATACAACTGCACCGAGGCCTGCCCACGCGGGATCCCCGTCACGCAGGCGATAGAAGAGGTGAAGCGGGCGATCCTCTACAGGAGGGCCTGACCGCCAGCAAAGAGAAGTGGCTTGAACGCGGCGGCACGGCTGGCCGGTCGTGCGGCTGCGGCCGTTGCGCGGGCGCATGCCCGCTGTGGGCCTCCAGCACGACTCCCGCCGGCGACCGACTTCACATCGAGCCGCATTAACATCGGTAGCTAGCAGGAGGTGACGCCATGAAGCGCTCTTGGGACGAGGCGACGGCGCACGAACACTTCTCGGCCGGCTGCTTCAACCGCACGTGGGACCTCATGGAGATGCCGCAGCGATCGGCGAGAGACGACGAGGAGATGCTCATGTCCGCCCACGCATCGCTGTGGCACTGGATGCAGCGACCGGACTACGCCCCGGAGAAGCGGACGATAGGGCATTGGCAGTTGGCCCGCGTGAACAGCCTCATAGGGCGCGGCGAGTCCGCCTTGGCCCACGCCAGGCTCGCCCTCGAGGCAGCTAGGGACCTCAACGCGATGTCCGCGACCGCCATCGCCGCGGACATGCCGGCCGCCGCGACAGACACCATCCCTGCCGGCGTCGGGCGGAACGCGCCCGCGAACGGCTCGGACGGCGAGGAGCCCGCGTACCTTCTCGGTTACGCCCACGAGGCCATGGCGCGCGCGCACCGGCTCCTCGGCGAGGAGGAGCAGGCCGAGTTCCACCGCGCGGAGGCGTGGCGCCTCGCGGACGAGGTCGTAGACGACGACGCCCGCAAGCGGTTGTTGGATGACCTCGAGGCGCTGAGGGAAGACGCGGCGGCCGCCTGAGCCGGGACGAGCCGGCTAGCCCAGCCGCGCCACCAGCTCGACCTCGACGCGTGCCCCCTTGGGCAGCGCGGCCACCGCGATCGTGCTGCGGGCGGGCGGCTCGCCCGTGAAGTAGCTGCCGTACACCTTGTTGAACTCCTCGAAGTCGCCCATGTCGGTGAGGAAGCAGGTCGACTTCACGACTTGCTCGAAGCCGGCGCCCGCCGCCCTCAGAACGGCGGCGAGGTTGGTCATCACCTGCTCGGTCTGCTCTGAGACCGACCCTCCGACGAAGCTGCCGTCGGGGCGTAGGGCAACCTGACCGGCGGTGAAGAGGAGGTCTCCCGACCTCACGGCCTGAGAGTACGGACCTACTGCGGCGGGGGCGTCGTTTGTCGAGACTGTCTGTCGCATGTGATCGAGCCTAGCAGCGTACGGGCCCTCAGAACAGCACGAGGCCCAGCAGCAGGGCGAAGAGGGCAACCGACCCGATCACCCAGCCCCGGTACGGGTACCAGGGGTGCCGCCTCAGGCGCGCTACGGGTCCGTTGGGCGGGTAACCGTCTTCCACCTGGCGGATCCCGGACATCGTGTCTCCGATCGGGATCGTCGCGGCCTCCAGCTGCCGATCAGGCAGGTCGTAGCGCTTGGGCTTGGCAGCGACGTGCTCGACCTTCATGACGACGGCGGTGACGTTGTCCGGGCTGCCGCGGTCGTTCGCCTCGCGTAGCAGCCTGCGAACGGCGTCGCGCGGCTCGACGTTCGCGATCAGCTGGGCCATGAGAGGCTCGGACAGAAGCATGCTCACGCCGTCGGAGACTATCAGCACGGTGTCTCCCGTTTGAACCTCGAAGTAGAGGACGTCGAGGCGGAAAGTCGGGGTGGCTCCGATGGCGTTGGTGATCACGTTGCGGTACCTGTGCTTGCTCGCCTCGTCCTCCGAGAGGAGCCCCTGGCGCACGCGGTCCGCGACCCACGAGTGGTCGTCGGTCAGGCGGCGGAGCTCGCCTCCACGCAGGAGGTAGGCGCGCGAGTCGCCGACGTGGCCGACGAGCCCGACCTGGTCGTCGACGAGGACCGCCGTGAGCGTCGTGCCCATGCCCTTGTGCTCGGGATGCAGCGCCGCGTGGTTGTACACCTCGACGTTCGCGGCCTGAGCGGCGCGTGCCAGCGCCACCGGGGGGTTCGCCCTCGTTGCCTGCAGCGTCTCGACGAGGACCTCGACGGCTCGCCTGCTGGCGAGCTCGCCGGAGATGTGGCCGCCCATGCCGTCCGCCACGACGCCCAGCTGACAGTGGGCGCCGACGGCGCCAACGTGATAGGCGTCCTGGTTGAGGCTCCGGACCCTGCCAGGGTCGCTGGCTCCGGCCGCTCGTACGACGGTCTCTGCACCGTTGTGGGCGCCGGGCTGAACGTCGTGACGTGGTGCCAACGCCGAGCTCATGCAGGCAGATGATAACAACGAGGCCGTGAGAAGCCGGGGTGATTTTTCGTAGTTCGTGCCGTCGTGGACGCTGTCCGCTCGCCTTCGCGCACGGGGTGTGCTGGTATGCTTCGCGGACGTGAACTCTGCCGTCCAAGACACTCTCGCCGCCGTCCGGAAGGCACAGGAGAGCACCAACGCCTTCCTGGCGATCTTGACGGAGAGGGCCGCGGCTGCCGCCGAGACCGTAGATGCCGCAGCGCCGTTGGCCGGCCTGTTCGTCGCCGTCAAGGACAACCTCTGCGTGTCAGGCGCCCCGACGACCGCCGGCTCGCGGATGCTCGAAGGGTTCGTCCCCCCTTACACGGCGACGGCCGTGGAGCGGCTCGAGGCCGCCGGCGCCGTCGTGGTCGCCAAGACTAACCTCGACGAGTTCGGTATGGGCTCGACGAACGAGAACTCTGCCTTCGGGCCGGTGCTCAACCCGCTCGACGAGGGACGCGTGGCTGGCGGCTCCTCCGGGGGATCGGCGGCGGCCGTTGCATCCGGCGCCGTGCCGCTCGCTCTTGGCAGCGACACCGGCGGCTCCGTGCGGCTGCCCGCAGCGTTCTGTGGGGTTGTCGGCTTCAAGCCGACGTACGGGTCGGTGTCGCGCTACGGCCTGGTGTCCTACGCATCTTCGTTAGATCAAGTCGGGATCATGGCGAGGGACGTCGAACTCGTGCGTGCGGCATACGAAGCCATGCGCGGACCCGATCCGTTGGACCCGACTAGCCGCGAGATCGCTCCGCCGGCAGGCGGCAAGGCACGGGTCGGTGTCGTGAGCGAGCTGGCGGGGGAAGGCTTCAGCGACGCCGCCATCCGAGCGCTGAGGCGCGCGCGGTCTGCGCTCGAGGAGGCCGGCCTCGAGGTGGTCGAGGTGAGCGTGCCGGCCGTCCGCTACGCCGTGCCCACCTACTACCTGATCGCGACGGCGGAGGCGGCAAGCAACCTCGCCCGCTACGACGGCTCGCTGTTCGGCGCCCGCGTCGGCGAGTCACGTGACGGTCAGGAGGCGGTGAGCACGCGCACCCGTGGTGCGCTGTTCGGCCGCGAGGTGAAGCGCAGGATCCTTACCGGCACGTTCGCGCTCTCTGCCGGGTACAGGGACGCGTACTACGGAAGGGCGCTCGCCGCCAGGTCACGCATCGCGGCCGAGCTCAGAGCTGCGCTCACAGGCGTCGACGCGCTTCTGACGCCCACCGCGACGGGCACCGCGTACCGGCTGGGCGAGAAGACGAGCGACCCGGTCTCGATGTACATGGGCGACATCGCGACGTGCCTTGCGAACCTCGGCGGTATGCCGGCGATAAGCGTGCCGGCGGTCGAGGGTGATGGCCTGCCGGTAGGCGTCCAGTTGATGGGGGCGGAGGGCAGCGACGACAGGGTTCTGGAGCTGGCGGATGGCCTGGCCGCGGCGCTCGCGTCGTAGGCGATAGTTCTGTAGCGCTCGTGGCAGCGTTGCGCTCCCGTGTGATATGCTCCTGCGGCTTGGCGGCCCACGGCGGCCGCCTGGATCTCGTGTCGCCCGCCGAGGATCACCATGCGGGCAAGGAGAGCGAAACACCCAAGCGACCAGGTGGTGGCGGCGCGCAACTTCGCCTGAAGGGCGCAAAGTCGCCGGTCGCACTAGGAGCAGATTATGAAGCGCACCTACCAGCCCAACCGCCGCAAGCGTGCCAAGACGCACGGCTTCCGCGCGCGCATGGCGACCGCAGCCGGCCGGCGCGTCCTCGCCCGTCGTCGGGCCAAGGGCCGCAAGCGCCTTACGGTCTCCGATCGCTGACGCCGGCCCCCGCACTAAGGTCGCTGAAGTCCGAACGGGACTTCCAGCGGCTGGTGAGGGGCCGCGTCTCCGGCAGCAAGCACGTGACCGTGCGTTTGCGGGAGACGAGGAGCGGAGAGGTGAGAGTAGCGATAGTCGTGAGCCGTAAGGTGGGAAACGCGGTCGTACGCAACCGGGTAAGGAGGCGCCTGCGCGAGGCCTTGCGGGCCCTCGTGACGGCGGGCGGCACGAAGCCGTCTTTCGACGCGCTGATCGTCGCGCGACCCTCGGCGGCCGAAGCGTCGTTCGCCGAGCTCAAGGGCTCCCTGCGCGCCGCCCTCGCCAGGTCGGGAGCGACGGCGTGAGCCGCCTGCTCAAGGACGCCGTGTTGGCGCCGGTGCGCCTCTACCGCCGCTACCTGTCGCCTCTCAAGGCCGCGCCCAGCTGCCGTTTCTACCCGACATGCAGCGAGTACGCGATCGAAGCGGTCGAGACGCACGGCGTTATCAAGGGCATGGCCCTCGCCACGTGGCGCGTGCTGCGCTGCAACCCGTTCAACCCAGGCGGGCACGATCCCGTTCCGCCCAGGTCCGGCCATCATCACGGTCACGGCGGGCACGGTCACGGCGGGCACGGGCACGGCGCCGTATGGGGTGGGCGTCGCGACGGCGCCAGGACGGAAGCACGTTGATACGCCACCGCTCCGCCCGAACCGTCACGGCCCTCTTGGCGTTGCTTCTCTCGGTAGCGGCGTTCGCGAGGGAGCCGATAGAGTCCGGGCCGTTCGAGCCCGGTAGCTTCAAGGGCGTAGACGAGGTTCTGGCGACGTGCGGCACGGCGCAACCGTCGTTCCTGTGTGAGTACGAGGACGACGAGCTCACACGCGTCACGACGAAGGGAACCGACTTCTTCTTCACCCCGGCCGGCGAGATCGCGGCGGCGTTCGTCAAGCGTCAGCGCGGCCAGGACCCGAACGACTACAACATCACGACCGGCAACAACCTCATCCCTTACGACTCGGTCGCACCGGGTGGCGCGCTGCTCGTCGGCGGCGAGTACCTGACGCCGCAGGACCCGGAAGCCCAGTGGGTGCGGACGAACGACGTGACGGTCACCGGGACGTTCAGCTACCGCATAGGCGAGCTGCTGGTGGAGCGCACCGTCGTGGTCGCGAGCGTCACGGAGACGACCGAGCACAGCGTTACGGTCACGCGCGCCGGCGCCGCCGCCACGTCGGACTCTGCCGAACAGGCCGCAGCGGGAGACGCTTCCGAAGACGACGCTGCCGTCACGTCCGGCGACGTCCTGCTGCAGTTCGCCGTCCCCGGCATAGCAAGGGTCGCCAACCCGGTCGTGAAGGTCGGTTACGCCGACACGTTCGCCCTGAACCCCGGCGAGCGGCCGTTCGAGAACCCTACTTACGTCTCGCTGCAGAAGAACAACCGCAACAACGAGCAGGCGCTGATACTGCTGCCGGGCGACGGGAGCAGCGCTCTGGACGGCGCGTTCGTAAGGCCGAACTACGGCGTGCTGCAGACGACGCTGCCCGCGGGCGCAGCCCAGGCGTCTTTCGACGTCGGCCTCTACGCCGGCCCGAACGAGCTCGTGCGTTACACGCAGGAGGGCTACCTCGACCTGCCCGGCCTCTTCAACCCGAACATCCTGGGTCGGCTGTCGCTGCTGATAGTCCGCCTGCTCGAGTTCATCCACGACTACGTGCCCAGCTGGGGCCTCTCGATAATCGTCCTCACGCTCCTGTTCAGGGCCGTCATATGGCCGCTCATAAGCACGCAGACGCGGTCGATGTTCGGCATGCAGGAGCTGCAGCCCAAGCTCAAGGAGCTACAGGCGAAGTACAAGGAAGACCGCGAGAAGCTGACGCAGGAGACCATGAAGCTCTACCGGGAGGCGGGGGTCAACCCCGCGGGCGGCTGCCTGCCGATCATCGTGCAGATGCCGCTGTTCCTCATCCTGTGGCGCGTGTTCATGAACTTCGAGTTCGCAGAGGGCTTCCTGTGGATACCAGACCTCGGCCGCAGCGACCCGACCTTCATCCTGCCGATCCTCTACGTGGCCGTCATGGTCGCGATGTCGTACTTCTCCTCGCGCAGCAACCCGCAGATGATGCGCCAGTCGATGATCATCAACGTGGTCTTCGGCTTCATAATCTTCGGCTTCCCGGCCGGCGTCCTGCTCTACTATGTGGTGTCCATGGCCGTACAGGTGTTCCAGTACTGGCTGCTGTACCGCGGCCGTCCTGCGCCCGCGAGCGCCAAGCCTGCACTGGCCGGGGGGAAGCGTAAGTGAGGCAACCTGAGATGAGCGAGCGACTCGGATGAGCGACACGGATCTGGACAAGTACCTCGAGGGCATAGGCATCAACGTCGACCAGGACGAGCTGGCCTCCGAGGGCCTGCCGGAGGACATGATCATCGAGCCGGAGGAGCTCGAGGAGTTCGATGCCGCCGCGTACGACGCCGCGGTCGTCGTCCAGGGCGACGCCGTCGAGCGCGCCGAGACGTTCCTCGTGAACCTGCTGCTCAACATCGACCCGGGTTACGCGGTAGAGGTCGACTCCGCGACCGACGACGAGGTGTTCGTCGAGGTGTACGGTGGCGACCCCGGCAAGATCATCGGGCGCGGCGGCCGCACGCTGGGGGCGCTCGAGTACGTCACGAACGCGGTCGTCAACCGCGACGGCGAGCGCCAGGTACGCGTGAACATCGACGTCGGCGGCTACAAGCGCAGGCGCGACGCCCGGCTGAGGGACACAGCGTTGGCCGCCGCCGCCCGCGTGCGGCGCAACGGCGTCGCCGTCGAGCTCGAGCCGATGAGCGCGGCCGAGCGCCGAGTCGTCCACATGTCGCTTGCCGAGGAGGCAGGCGTGATGACCGAGTCGACCGGGGAGGGCGCCGACCGCAGGGTCGTGGTCAAGCCGGCCTGACAGGGAGCCGGGACAGAGTGCCAGACGAGCAGCGCCGACGCGATCACAGCGTCGGCGCTGCGCTGTCGGAGGCGACGTCGGCGCTCACCGCCGCGGGCGTCCCCAGCCCGCGCGTTGACGCCGCGCTCCTGCTCGAGGCGGTGACGGGCTTTACCAGGACGGAGCAGCTCGTGAGGCGCGGCGAGCAGTTGACCCCCGAAGCCTGGGACCGTCTCACCGGGCTCCTGCAGCGCAGGGTCTCCAGGGAGCCGCTGCAGCACGTGGTGGGCGAGGCCCAGTTCCTCGACATGCGCCTCGCGGTGGCGCCTGGTGTCCTGGTACCGCGACCAGAGACCGAGCGCCTTGTCGACCTGGTGTTGACGGAGCTGATGGCCGGGTCGCTCGCCGGCCGAGGCGGCAACTTGGCGCTTGACGTCGGGACGGGCACCGGCGCCATCGCGCTCGCGCTGAAGGCGGCCATCCCCGGTCTGGAGGTGTGGGCGACAGACGTCTCGGAGGCGGCCCTGGAGCTGGCCCGCGCGAACGCTCGGCGGTTGGGCCTCGAGCTCCGGCTGAGGCGCTCCGATCTCCTGTCGGACCCCGAGGTCGCTGACGTCGCATCGAGGGCGGCGGCGGTGGTCTCGAACCCTCCTTACCTACCCGACTCCGATCGTACGACCGTCGCCCCTGAGGTGGCCGTTGAGCCGGAACAGGCCCTCTACGCCGGCCCCGAGGGCCTCGACGTCGCGCGTCGCCTCGTTGCCCAGTCCTTCGCTACGCTGCAGCCGGAAGCGTTGCTGGCGCTCGAGCTGGATCCCAGGAACGTATCGGTGCTGGCGGAGGAGATGAAGCACGCCGGCTTCGGGTCTGTGCGGGTCGAGCCGGACCTGGCGGGCCGTGACCGCTTCCTGCTCGCCAGACGCTGAGGCGACAAGCGGGGGTCTACTCGACCTCCGGGGAGCGGCCAAGCGGTGGCACGTCTGGGTAATCGTCGAGAGGGCGCTTGCGCTCGCGCGCCGCGGGCACGTGTGCCGGCGAGAGGCGCGCAGGGTACGTCGCCGGCTCGTCGTCCTCTGATGTGTCGTACGCGACGGGGTCGCTCTCCGTTGCGCGCTCCGCCGTGCCGGACGGCCCCCTGAGCCCGCTGAGCACGAGCAGCACGGCCCCGACCACGACGCATGCGTCCGCCACGTTGAAGACCGGGAAGCTGAAGTCGCCGCTGCGCAGGTGGAGGAAGTCGACAACGTAACCCAGGCGCAGGCGGTCGATCATGTTGCCGATGGCGCCCGCGAGCACCAGCCCAAGCGCCACATGCTGAAGCGCGCCCAGACGCCGCCGCTGCACTATCAGGTAACCGATGAGCGCCACCGACACCGCAGCCGACAGCAGGCCGAGGAGGACCGTCCCGTCGAAGTGGATGCCGAGGAGGCGAAAGTCGATGTCGCGCAGCATCCCGAACGCCGCCCCGTTGTTGCGCGTGTGGGTGATGCCGAAGCCGGGGATGACGGGGATGTCGGTCTGGTTGAGCGGAAGGTTCCTCGCTACCCACGCCTTGCTCAACTGGTCTGCGGCGACCAACAGGGCCGCCAGGAGGAACGTCATCGGTCAGAGTATATTCCGACCTCCGAGAAGATTGCGCTCCCGACAACGCGTTCTACCCACCGCAAGGCCCTTCACGCGGCTCGGAGGAAAGTGGCGATATGGTGACCGCACTACGCTGTGGGCCCATGCGAGGCCCCTGGAGTGATCACTTATGCCTGCAACAGTTGACCTAGTGCGGAAGCACATCGGGCGGACCGCTGGAAGGCCCGACGCCGACGTGCTCGAACGATTCGTCACGACGCTCTTCGACAAGGCGGACGACGGCTTCTTCGAGCAGTTCGACTCGGACTCGCTTTACGCGATGGCCGTCGACGGGCTCGCCTTCCTGCGTGCCCTGGGCGGCGACGACATGCGTGTCGAGGTCCTCAACCCGACCTTCGAGGCAGACGGCTGGGAATCCCCGTACACGGTCGTGCGGCTGGTCATGACGGACAGGCCGTTCATCGTCGACTCGGTGCAGGCCGAGATCTCTAGGCAGGGCCTAGAGCTCGCGTACCAGCTTCACCCCATCCTCGAGGTCGTGAGGGACGAAGACGGCAACCTCGTAGAACTCGGTGGCCCGTCCGGGCGGGCAGAGGCGTTCGAGATGTTCTTCGTCGAGCGGGTGGACGCCGCCGCCGCCCGGCACTTACAAGACCGCCTGCAGCACGTGCTCACCGACGTCTACCGCGCGACGCGGGATTACAAGGCGATGCTGGAGCGCTCCTCGGAGGCCGCCGACTACCTCATGCGGCTCTCGCGTGAGGGCACTCAACCCGACGCCTCCATCACGGCAGACGAGGTGGCCAGCGACCTGTCGGAGGAGCTGGCGGAGTACGCGGCCTTCGTCCAGTGGCTCGAGGACGAGAACTACGTCTACCTCGGCTACCGCGAGTACCAGCTTGTCGAGTTGGACGGCGAGACGAACCTGCAGGTGGCGACGGGCAGCGGCCTCGGCATCCTCGCCGACGAGTCGGACAGCGGTTACAGGGAGCCGGTGCCGCTCTCCCAGCTGCCGTCTCAGCTGCGTGAGCGCGTGACGGGCGGGCGGCTGCTCGTCGTGACGAAGACGAACGCCGAGGCGACGGTCCACCGCTCGCGCCGCATGGACTACGTCGGCGTGAAGATCCTGGGAGACGAGGGGCAGGTCGTTGGGGAGCGCCGGTTCCTCGGCCTCTTCACCGGCAAGGCGCAGAACACCCCCGTCGAGTCGATCCCCATCCTCAGGCGCAAGCTCAGGCAGGTGCTCGAGCTCGACGAGGCGGTGCCGGGCGGCCACGACTACAAGGCGATAGTGGCGGCCTTCAACTCGCTGCCGCGCGAGGAGCTGTTCGGCACCGACCCCGAGCAGCTCCAGAAGGACATAAGGGCGATCCTCTCGGTCGAGCAGGAACGGGGCGCCCGGTTGCGGCTGAGAGCCGACCCGCTGAAGCGCGGGATCCTCGCCATGGTGGTCATGCCGCGCGAGAGCTTCAACTCAGACGTCAGGCGGTCGATACAGGACTTCCTGCAGGAGCGCCTCGAGGCATCGACGTGCGACTACCGGCTGGCGCTGTCGGAGGACCAGGAGCACGCCCGCTTCCACTTCTACTTCCCGACCGAGGTCGACATCGGCAGCGTCGACACCAAGGAGCTCGAGACGGTGGTCGCCGATCTCGCGCGCAGTTGGCGCGAAGAGGTTAGGAGCCGCCTCATAGAAGCGCACGGCGACGTGGAGGGCAGGGCCCTGGCGAAGCGCTACGTCGGTGCCTTCGACGAGGGGTACGAGGCTGAGGTCTCGCCGGCACAAGCGGTGCGGGACATCTCGAACCTCGAGCGTCTCGGCTCCGACCACGTGGGGTTCGACCTGATAAACAAGGTCGACGACGCAGGGGCGAGCGTGCTCGTCTACTACCCTACGGGCCGCTCACGCGCGCTCTCGGACGTCCTCCCCATGCTCGAGAACCTCGGGCTGCGCGTGCTCGACCAGAACCCGTACGACCTATCGGTCGACGGCGAGGTCAGGGGCGTGGACGTCTACAGGGTGCAGGACCACGCTGGCGAGCAGCTGAACGTACGTGAGGACAAGGAGCGCCTGCTCGAGGCCCTGCTGGCGCTGACGTCGGGGGCCGCGGAGAGCGACGCCCTCAACCAGCTCGTCCTCTACGCTGGCCTGACGTTCCGCCAGGTGTCTCTGCTGCGCGCGTACCAGATGTACTACTCGCAGCTGAACCTGGTGACGAGCCCCGCGTTCGTCACCAGCACGCTGCTCTCGCATCCCGACGTCGCAGGTCTGCTCGTGCGCTACTTCGAGATGCGCTTCGACCCCTCTCTCGCCGACGAGGCTGGCCAGCAGCTGGCGCCTTCACAGCGCGAGCCGGCGCTCGCGGACGCCCGCGACGACGTCCTATCCGCCCTGTCTTCCGTCGCGACCCTCGCAGCGGACCAGGCTCTGAGGGGCCTGCTCGACCTGATGGCGGCCACGGTGAGGACGAACTACTACCTCGGGCATCCCCGCATCAGCTTCAAGATCGACTCGCACAGGGTCGGCAGCATGCCGCAGCCGCGGCCGATGTACGAGATCGGCGTGCACAGCCCGACCGTGGAGGGCACTCACCTGCGGGGCGGGAAGGTCGCGCGCGGCGGCATACGGTGGTCTGACAGGCCGGACGACTTCCGCACAGAGGTCCTCGGCCTCATGAAGACGCAGATGACGAAGAACGCCGTCATCGTGCCCGTTGGCTCCAAGGGCGGCTTCGTCGTCAAGGGGGCGCCCGCCGACCAGTCGCAGCTTCGCGAGTACGTGAAGGAGCAGTACAAGGAGTACATAAGAGGCCTCCTGGACGTCACCGACAACATCCTGGACGGCGAGACGGTGCATCCGGACGGCGTGCTCGTCTACGACGACGACGACCCGTACCTGGTCGTCGCAGCGGACAAGGGCACCGCCACCTTCTCGGACACCGCGAACGCGACCGCCGCCGAGTACGACTTCTGGCTGGGCGACGCGTTCGCCTCCGGCGGCTCGGCCGGCTACGACCACAAGGGCATGGGGATAACGGCCCGGGGGGCATGGGAGGTCGTCAAGCGCCACTTCGCCGAGATGGGCGTGAACGTCTTCGAGCACGAGTTCACTGTCGCCGGCATCGGCGACATGTCTGGCGACGTCTTCGGCACCGGCATGCTCTACAC
>CAZMFX010000060.1:0-310 GCA_964565625.1 uncultured bacterium | reverse complement strand
ACGGACAAGATCAGGCTGGTCGCCGCGTTCGACCACCGCCACGTGTTCGTCGACCCCGACCCGGACGCCAAGCGCTCGTTCGAGGAGCGCAAGCGGCTCTTCGAGATGCCACGGTCATCGTGGGCCGACTACGACACGTCGTTGATAAGCGCAGGCGGCGGCGTGTTCGAGCGGGGCGCGAAGAGCGTGCCCATCTCGCCGCAGATGAAACAGCTTCTCGGCATAGAGGCGGACGAGCTGTCTGGCCAGGAGCTTATTAAGGCCGTGCTGGGCGCCCCCGTCGACCTGCTTTGGAACGGCGGCATCGGCA
>CAZMFX010000059.1:0-15306 GCA_964565625.1 uncultured bacterium | reverse complement strand
CGGTCGGGGAGGAGGAGCTTCCGCCCGATGCCGATCAACTCGAATCACTGACCATAGACGCCCCACCCGCCGAGTAGGCGGAGAACCCCTAGGGAGGTAGGAACATGAAGAGGATCGGAACGAAGGTGGCGGCCGCACTACTGTTCGTGGCGACGATCGGGTACGTGTCGTCGCAGATGATCGAAGCGCCGACGGGTGAGCTCGCGACGCAGCTTCAGACGGCGATCCAACATGCGGGCTTCTCCGCGGCAGCGGAGGATCAGGCGATGGCGTCAAGGCATCTGGGTCACGTGCTCAACTGCATCGTCGGCGAGGGAGGCGACGGATTCAACGCCGATTGGGGTCATCCATGTGGTGGCCAGGGTGGCGGCATCGTCAACGACCTCTCATCGCACCCCCAAGCCGCGGACCTGACCGCGTTGGTCGACGCGGCGCGAGCGCTGGCTGCCCAAGGCGTGGACCAGCAGTCGCTCCTGGCCGTTCAGTCCGCGGCCGCAGGTGTTTCCGCTTTGCTACAGGTGATCGCGGGCTCTGGCATGTGAGTGTGTCCGGCTGACAAGACGACCCGCATCGCCAGAGGACCGGTCGGCCCAAGTGGCTCGGCCGGTCCTCGCGGTTTACCATCGCCATGATGCCACTCGTGGCCACCCTCATCGGCCGGGTCGGCTTCCGGTACAGCGGCAACGACCTCGGGACCATCTCTCGTAAAGGCACGGCGCTGCTCGCTTACCTGAGCCTCCGGCGGGAGGGGGCCCGTCGCGAGGACCTTGCAGAGCTACTTTGGGGACCAGGAAGGCTTGCCAACCTGCGGCAGGAGCTCTACGCGCTAAGGCAGCTTCCTGGAGCTTCCGACTGGCTCGATGATCAGGGTGACGTCGTGAGGGTCATCGCCGAAACCGACGTCCAAGCGATCGAAGAGCCGGGCGGCAAGGACGAGCTTCGACCGATCGCCATCGGCGAGCTGCTACCTGGACTCGAGCGGGTCGCCTCCATGGCGTTCCTCGACTGGCTCGAGCTCGAACGCCGGAGGGTGACGGAACTGTCGTTGCATGCGACGCGGGCGCTGGCTGACGAGCTGAGCAGGTTGGGCAGACATGCGGAGGCACTCGCTGCCATCGACGCCGCCTTGGCGGTGGAACCGCTCGACGAGCGCCTGGTCAGGTACGGGATGCGTGCCGCATACGCGGCCGGGGATGGGCGTGGCGCGCTGACGCGGTGCGCTGCGTTCAAAGACGCTTTGCGCGCCGAGATGGGCCTCGAGCCGGCCGAGGACACGCTCGAACTAGAAGGCCTTATCAGGAGAGGCGAGCCGTTGCCGCTAGCGCATGACCTGGGGAAGCTGGAGCCGAGACTGCGCGGCCTGGCCCAGGCAGTGGCAGTTGCAGATGGCGTCCTCGACGTCGAGTCGCTCGCACTCGTGGTGGAGAGGCTCACTCTGGATGTCGCAGGCGACCTAGCCACCCTTGAGTCTGCCGGGGTGCTGAGACCCGACCTGACGTTGAGCCCCAGTGCGAAGGCCTCCGTGATGGGCTCGACCCCAGCGGTCATGCGCAGGTTGCTGCATCAACGTATCGCGGTGTCCCTACGAGCGAACTCGAAAGCGGGCCCTGACGTTATCGCGCGCCACTTGCTGGGGGCGGGCGAGGTCAAGGAAGCCGCACCGCTGTTGCTCGAAGCCGCCGAGCGGGCGGTCGCGGCCTCGAAGCCCGGGGAAGCGGTGCCGCATCTGCTGCGCGCACTATGGACTGGCGAGGACGTGCCAGACGTGCGGTTGCGGGCGACCCTTCTTCTGGAAGGGTGCGCCTCCCAGCTTGGCGATGTGGGGCTCCAAGACGCAGCCATCGCCGAGGCCGAGGCGCTGGCATGGCACCTCCAAACGGACGCTGGGCTGGCAGAGGTAAGGATGAGGCGATCTCGGACACTGCTACGCAGGGGCCAAGCTGGCGAAGGGCTCGAGAACGCTCTGGAGGCGCTCGAGATCGCGACCCGTATCGAGGATGACAAGTTGATCGCTCGCGCTAGGAACGCCGTCGGGGGAGCGCAGTTCTACTTGGGCGACCTGGACGGCGCCGAGGAGTCGTTCCTGAAGAACGCCGACGTAGCCGATCCGGTGGAGCGCTACAGGTCGCGAAACAACCTGGGCAGCATCGCAGGCATCAGGGGTAGACCGCACGAGGCTCTTGCGCACCTCGAAGTCGCACTCACGCTCGGACGAGCCGCAGGGGAGCATGCTGGGGTCGTCGGTACGCTCAACAACCTGGCCGCCACCGCCGAGCGAGTAGGCGACTACCGGCGCGCCCTCAAGCACTTCAAGGAGAGCCTGAAGCTGGCGCGCCAGGCCGGATCCGGGGCTCATCACGGCCAGGTACTCATCAACATGTCGGTCCTGTATTCGCGACTCGGTGAGCTGGGGCCCGCCTGGAACACCGCGGTAGAGGTCGAGGAGATGGCGGAGGACCTGAAGGAACCGCGACTGCGTCTTCTGGCCCTCGAGCAGATGGCGGAGGTAGCCAACCTCTGCGGCGAGCATGGCGATGCCGTTGAGTATCTGACGTCGGCCAAGCACTTGGCGGCGGAGATCGGAGATGACCGTAAGAGCGCTTGCGTGGTTGCGGGCCTGGTCGTCGTGACGGCCTTGCTGCACGATGACCACGTAGAGTTGGCCGAACAGCGGCTGCTCGAGCTCTCTCACGCTCACATCTCGGACGTAGAGCCTTGGCTTTGGCTCGATCTGGCTGTTTCGACCGGCGAGCCCGACCGGTGCACCGAGTTCGCCGAGCGAGCTGCCGGATGCGGAAGCGAGAGCGTGCACCTGCAGGCGCTGGTCCACATGGCCAAGCTACGTGCGGGGATGCTCATGGGCGCTTCAGAGAGCTGCGTTCGGAGCGCGACGGCTGCAGCTCAAGAGCTCGCCGACGCACTTCCCGATCTCGAGTTCCAGCAGGCTCCGCACGCTCGACTACTACTGGCGTGCCACGCGGTTCGGGACACCGCGACCGACGGAGTTGACCTCGTGAAGGTGCGGAGCGAGGTCGCCGAGGCCCTCGGTTCACAGGCGGAGGGTCTGCCGCGATCGTTGGCATCGGCCTTGCTGAAGAGGCCGAGCCGATGGCTTCAAGGACTCACGGTGAACGACGTTGACGCCGGATTGACGCCACCTGGATAGCCTCCTGCAGAGACGGACAGCAGGAGGGGTGTACGTGGCTGACAGAGACTTCCGCTTCCTACTTCACATTTGGCGCGACGAGCTCGGCAGCCTCCACGCCAGCTTGAGGAACGTGGCAGACGGCGAGCTCAAGCTGTTCACCGGCCTCGAGGACCTGAACGCGTACTTGCAGGCGAGCACCGGTGGCATCGACACGGTTCAGGAGATGCGTGACGCGAGCTCGACGCGAGGAGGCTGAAAGATGGAGTGTGGACGGAGAGAGCCAGCGCTGCGTTGTCGGGTCATGGGAGCGGGAATCGCTCTGCTATTGGGAACCGCTCCGATAGCGCTCGCCCAGACAGCTACGACCGGAACCGTGAACGGGACGTTGGACGGTGAGGTGCGCACGTGGCACGTCCTCGAGCATCGCAGCGACGAGGGGGTGGATGGCAGTGCCACCATACTTGCGATGCCCGGCTTCAGGGGCGATTCCTACATCCTGGACGTACAGGCGCACCCGGAGGAGCGCTTCAGCGTCGAGGGAGCCCTGCACCTCAGCGGCATGTTCGACTCGTTGGAAGGCTGCCCTTGTGAGTTGACTCTAACCGACTCCATGTTCTGGACCACCTCGTCGATGTTCGACGCGGTCTATCAGGCACTGGAGGCCACTGTCGTTGTCGATTCCGTCGCTCAGGTCGAGGACGGTGTCTACAGGGTGACCGGTAGCTTCTCGGCCCTGCTCGGCTTCATGGAGAGCGCGATGGAGGAAGGGCCGGACGCTACACGCACCGTGATGATCGAGGGGACGTTCGACTTAGAGCGCGTCCTGTTGAGGGAGTAGGCGATGAAGAGACCGTGGGTTCTCGGGTGCCTGGCCGTTGTCGTCCTCGTCGTCGGGGTGGGAGGAGTGCTCGCCTACCGCTACGTCGGAAGGCCCGCCCTCGCCACGATGAACGCTGCCCGTGAGATCGCCAGGATCCCCCAGATCGAGAGCAGGGTGCAGAACCGCGCCAGCTTCACCCCTCCAGCCGACGGCGTCCTGACGCAAGGTCAGGTCGATCGCTACTTGAGGGCCGCAAGCGGTATCCGATCCGAGCTAGAGGCCATGGGCGCAGACCTCGAAGCGCGTTTCGAGGCGCTCGAGGCACGCAGCGACGTACTCGCGGTACGCGATCTGGCCGTCACGTACGCTGAGCTCGCGAGGCTCATCGTGCGCGCGAAGGAGGTTCAGGTGGAGGCGCTGAACGCAGAGCGCTTCTCACTTGGCGAGTACGCCTGGGTGAGAACGCAGGTGTTGTCGGCCGCCGGCCTCGCTACGTACCAGGTGGACCTTGCCGGCATCGCCGACGCGTCGCAGGACCGGGTGATCCGGGAAGTTAACACGTCGGTTCCGGAGGAGAACGTCGCGTTGGTCAGTTCGCTAGGGCTGGACGTCGAGGCCTACGTACCGCTGGCGGCGTTCGGCCTATGAGAGCGCGAGCCGTCCGCGCCACGCTGAACTTCTGGTTGACGTTCGGCTTGGCGCTTCCGTTGGCGCCTTCGGCCGTCGCCCAGGCGGGTCAGGGATCGGCCGAGCTGGGGACGGCACAGGCACGGCGTGTTCTATCCGAACTGCGCGGCCTCATCGACCCCACGCTCTTCGACGTGGACGCCCTGTCGCTTCACATGGCGTTCGAGGAGCCCGAGACCATCGCCGACTGGGTGAGAACCGAGATGCGCTTCGAGGCCTATGCCGGCCTGCTCAGAGGACCGGAAGGGACGCTCGTCGCGCGTGCCGGGAACGCCTTGGACCAGTCCGTGCTTCTCGCGCAGCTCCTCACAGACGCCGGCTACGACGCCCGAGTGGCGCTCGGCTCGCTGTCCGATGAGGCAGCGCGCACCCTAGTGTTCGGCATGTTCGAGGTACCTTCGGGGCCCCCGCCATCTGCTGACATCGAGGGGGCTGCAGCGCGAATCGCTGCCGCCACCGGTTCGGACGGCTCCGATGCCGAGGACCTCCTCCGCACGGTCGCGCAGCTGGACGTCCAGCAGGTGCCGGAGTACGAAGAGGCCGTCGCCGGGGCCGAGAGCCTCCTTCAGCAGTTGGGAGTGCCCGCAGATCCTTACGTGACCCAGGAACTGATAGACGAGGCGCGTGACTACGCCTGGGTCGAGTACAGGCTGTCTGAGTCCGACCTCTGGACGGCGACGCACCCGGCCTGGCAGGATCAAACCAGGCCGCCGGTTGTAGCGGCCTCCCAGTACCTGGAAGGCGAGGTTCCGCAGGACCTACTGCACAGGCTGCGGATAGAGGTCACCATCGAGCGCAAGCGGGGCGACGAGTTCAGCACGGCCGCGCTGATGGAGCCCTGGGAACGGCCGGTGGCCAACCTCCTGGGTAGAACCTTGGTCGTCGGGAACACGGTCCTCGGAGAGTCCGGAGCCACCAGCATCTTCGACCTGGGGGCGGAGCTGGCTGACGCGGCCTTCTACGCTCCTACGTTGAACGGCAGCCTCGCACCCGGTGCCATGGCGTTCGACCTTCGCGGCAACCTCGTGCCTCCAGACGCGGCCATGAGCGCCATGGCAGGAGTGTTCCAGACGGCCGGAGAACGTGTGGGAGGTGCGATAGGAGCCTTGGGCGAGCTGGGCGGGGACGGAGCTGGGGAGGACCCGTTCGCGCTCACGGCGCAGTGGATAGACATCGTGCTGGTCGCACCAGGAGGTGAGGAGACCCGGCACAGACGCAGCGTCTTCGATCGCCGCGCTCCCGGCGCCCGCGAGGACGGGACGGGCGAGCTGCTCGACGAGTCTTTCCTGCTCGATGGCATCCTCTCGACGTACGCGTTGATGACCACCGGTGGCCGGTTGTCCCCTTCTTTCATCGCGGATCAGCTGGCAGGTCAGGCTGACTACCACCTTGACGTCATAGACACGCTCGCCAATAGCGAAGCAGGGGCATCGGAGACCGATAGAGCACGGGCGCTCATGCGCGAGCTGGCGGACTACGTGCCCAAGGATCATCTGAACCTGTTCGCGGCCTCTGACGCCATCGACAGCAGCCTCTCCGGCGTGGCCTACCGCGCCCAGCCTTCCGTCTTCGCGCTCGTCGGAGCGCTCACCCCGGGCGACGAGTTGACGGCGAACTCCGGGGTCGACATCATCGCGAACGCCAAGCGCATCCTCCTCGTCGATGGGGACGCCGTGCTGCGCGATCACGAGGCCGGGGTGTTGGCCGGCGTGTGGGACACCATCATGGAGAGGGAGTTCGTCGAGGGTTACGGGCACGTAGCGCAGAACGCGGCTGGTGCACTACCGCAAAGCGACATGGCGCTCCTAAGGAACCAGGCCACTTCCGCCTCACTGCGGTCCGCAGGGGTGCCAGACGCAGCGCTGACGGCCGTATCGGAAACGCTCCGTGGCGGTTACGCGGTACTCATCCCGACTCTGGGCGGCCGTGGAACAGCCGAAGAGCCGGCGGACGGCGCAGGCTGGTCGTACTGGCGCGTTGACCTGGCGACAGGGGAGACCCTCGGGATGGATGCTGCCGGCAGGGGGGCCTCTATGACCGAGTTCCTTGAGGGACTCATCGTGGGGCTCACGGTGAACGCTGCGCTGGCAGTCCCAAGCCTCATCCAATGCGCGGCCAGCGACGCATCCTGGCTCTGCTACTGCGATGTGATCGCCAGCGGGGTCCTGTTCTCGTTCGCTGGCGCTCTGTTCAGCGCGTTGGTCGCCGCGGAGTGGGCTCTGCTCGCGTACGTGATCGTGGACATCACTGTCATAGGTCCCGTCACGACCGTGATGACCCCGCCGATCTGCTCTTCGTTCGCGACCCGAGATGGCCGCACGTTGGCTGGTGCCGGCGAGCGCTCTGTCTGCTGGGCGGCATGAGAGCTCTGGGCCCGATCGCGACCTTCACTCGCGTTCCGCGCCCCGCGCTCGTGAAGTCGTTCGTCGCGGTGGCGCTACTGGCTGCCGGGGGCGCCCTGGCTCAGCAGTGCACGTACGAGGTGGAGCCGAACGATACACCGGCGCGTGCTACTCCCGTCTCGGGTGAAGGTCCGAACTCGGGCACCAGGCTGGCCGACTCTGACCTGCCAATCGCGTGTCTGGCGGGCGAGCTGACGAGCGGCGACCAGGACGCCTTCGCGTGGGTCGTTGATGAGATAGCGGCAGCCCACGAGTGGGTCATCGGGGTGGAGGGCGCAGCCGGCGCCGTCACTCAGGTGGACGTGTTCAGGGTCGAGTTCGCGGAGGACGGCGAGAGCGTCGCCGCCGCCGACTCGCTGTTCCGCTTCGGCACGGCTGACGGTGAGTGGGCAGAGTCAGGCGCGTTCTTGCTCTCACCCGGCAGCTACGTTCTCGGCATCTCCGGTGCGGGAGGAGCGGGTGAGTACGTCGTCCACCTGACGCCCGTTGGCCTCAGGTTCGAGTCGCGAGAGCATGCCGACGGACGCAGCTACGAAGGTGAGTTCGACGTCCACACGGTCCTAGGAGACGGCGTCGAACTGCCGTTCACGGTGGACGAGGAGGGCGTGGGGTTCGCCTGGACCGCCACCCTGTTCTCCTCGCTCGGATCCGCTCCCTCCCTGGCGATCCAGGGCCCTGACGGGCTCGTGGCGGAGGATGCGGTCGGCTCCGGGGGCCTCGTGCGGCTCTCCAACCTGGGCTTGACCGCCGGGGACCACACGCTGCGCGTGACGCCGCAGGAGGATGCCGCGGCAGGAACCGTAGTCAGGGTGAGCATGCACCGTGCGGGCAGGTTCGCAGACGGCATCGAGGTGGAGCCGAACGACTGGTTCGACAGCGCAACGAGGTTGGACCTGGGCAGTGAGGTGACCGGCGTTCTCGAGGGCACGGATGTGTTCCGCGTCGACGTGAGCGCCACACAGGCAGGTTCCGCTTGGGACCTCGTGCTTGAGGCGACCGCTGAGGTTCAGGTCAGGCTCTTCGACGCCGAGGAGACCCTCGTTCAGGACAGGTTCGGGGTAGTCGGAACCTCCGAGCGGCTTCATCTGGAGGAGGGCCACTACTACATACAGCTCACGCGGGGCGACGACCAGGGGTACTCGATCGCACTGCGAGAGCGTGAGCGTGCGGGTGAAGGCAGCGAGCGAGAACCCAACGATCGGGTAGAGAGCGCGAACGACCTCGGGGAGGAGCTTCAGGTCAGGGGTGAACTGGCGCGTCAGGACGCAGACGTGTTCGTCGTGCATGTCTCCAGCGCGGCCCAGCGCTTCAGGATCCAGGCGGTCGGCGATGGGGTGGAGGAGTTGGAGCTCCTCGACACCGGCGGCAGCAGGCTTGCGCGCGTGACGGGGGAAAGGCGTCTTCGTATCGATGACGTGACGCTGCTGCCGGGGCCGCACTACGTGCGCGTGAGCGGTGAGGAAGGGGAGTACGCACTAAGAGCGCTACCTCTCGGCCCCGCGCCCGACCCGGACACCGCGATCGACGCGCCACCTCCGGGCGCGGCTCTGTCTGCCGCCGCCCCGGCCCCGGCTACGCCGGACGTTGACGAGCTGGACGAGCCCTCGCCACCACCGGATCCGGCACCCCCGCCCGGGTTGCTGGAGCTCGAGCCCAACGATGGCAGGGAGAGGGCGAACCGGCTGCAGCCGGGCGTGCCTCACGTCGGAAGGCTCGGCTCACGTGACGATCGCGACTTCTACCGCTTTCACCTTGCGGCGGACCAGTACGTGCGCCTCGAGCTGCTGCCGGCAGAAGGCGACATGCCCATACCCATCGACCTCTACGGGCAGACGTACGGGCCCGTACCGGGTTCCGACAGCGGCGAGGTCGTGGCCGAGCGTTGGCTCCTGGCCGGTGACTACATCGTCGAGCTGCGCGGGAGCCGGGTGCCAGAAAGCGTCCCGACGGGCTACTACCAGCTGAGGTTGACGCTCTTGGGACCACTGCACGCCCCCGCGGACTTCGAGCCCAACGACAGGCCCGAGGAGGCCTCACCACTGCCGGCCGAGTTGGAGTGGAGCGGCGTCGTCGGGGAGGCCAGCACTCGCGATCTGTACCGCTTGCCCGAGTTCCCGGATGATACGCGAGTATCGCTGGTACTCGACGCTCCAGACTCCGTAGCCGTGGACGTCGTCACCTCCGATGACACCTTCAGGTTCGCGCGGTCCGAGGGTGGAGCGACCGACGTGACACTGCCGGGAGGCCAACAGGGCTACTTACGGTTCTCGGGACGTGGCCGTTACGACGCGACCCTCCGGTTCGGTGCCGAGAACGTCGGCGACCAACCGGTGCCGCGGTCTGCTGAGGGCCTGGCTGTCGACCTTCTGGTCGACGCCACAGAACTGGCGGCTTTCTGGCACGAGGGACAGAGCGTAAGCGGGCAGGTCGTCGTAACGAACAATCGCCAAACGCACACCAGCGTAGAGCTCGCATTCGGCGCAAGCGATGCACGTGTACGCGTGGAAGGCGCGGCGGAGCTGGAGGTACCGGCAGGTGAGAGCGTATCCGCGCCGGTTAGCGTGATCGTGCCGGCCGACATGGTGGATGAGGCCCCATTGGCCATACAAGTGGCCGCGATCACGACCGAAGATCGCGCTGTCGCCGAACAGTCCGTGACCTTGCGATGCGAAGCTCAGCCGCTCGGAGCCTTTCAGTACTGGCCACTGCCGCCAGAGCTGCTCGGACGCCCCAACGTGTTGTACTCGGGCTTCGGCGCGGTGCCGTTCGGCGAAGGTGGGAGCAACAGGGACAGCTACGTGAACGACGGCCGCACGGCGATCAGTCGGGGCGGCTACGTTGGATCCGGGCACAGCCCGACGTTCGCCTTCGGGGGCGAGGAGCCCGTGACCCTGGTCGGCACGACGCTCAACCCTCAGAGCGACGCTTCCACCGAGCGTCAACTGAGAGGCTTCAGTATCGAGACGTCCCTGGATGGAAGGGCTTTCGAGACGGCGTTCGTCGGTGAGCTCGTGGCCGCTCGTTTCGAGCAGGCGTTCGTCTTCGACGAGCCTGTTACGGCCCGCTACGCACGGCTGGTCTTCGGCTCCAGTCAGGGAGGTTCACAAGACGCCTACATAGGCGAATGGCGTCTCATCGCCGCTGACCCGACCCTGCTCTCCGAGGGGGACCTGACCGCAGAGCATCTCGGCGGACACCACGTGTGGTCGCGTCCGTTACTGAACTCGAGAGGTCAGGGGATGTTCGCTCCGGGAGGGAGGGTGGAGCGCGTGGACCTGCGCGATCATGACTCCCTGACGTTCGTGCTCGGCTTCCATAACGGCAGGGCGGCTCGAGTCGCGGCGCTGGAGTGGACGGATTCGGTAGACGCGGCAGAACGCTTCGAGCGGGTAGCGGTCGCAGCGAGCACGGAGGGCCCGGCCGGACCTTGGACGCCGCTCGGTGAGTGGGACCTGACGGCGGCTCCGGGACAGGTCATGCGCGTCGAGCTCGAGGAGCCGGTCTGGGCGAGGTTCCTGAGGTTCACCGCACCCAAGCCCGATGGCCTGCGGTACCTGTACGAGCCCGACGAGGTATCGGTAATAGAGGCACCGGTGGCCGAGGGGTACCTGTCGGCGCTCGGTGAATGGGGCAACATGACGGCGCGGGGGCCGTTCGAGGCCGCTGCCGGCGGCGGGGCCACACCCGAAGAGGAGCCCGATGCTGACAACGACAGCATGGAGGAAGCGTCGCGTCTCGACCCTGGGCGGTCGGTCTCCGGCAGCGTCGCGGTCGCAGAGGATGTCGACTGGTACGTGTTCTCGGTCGGCGAAGACGAGAACCGTTTCGAGGTCAGGCTCGAGGGCGACCCCTCGATCGGTTACTCCTATCGGCTTCTGGACGCGGAAGGCGAGAACTTGCCATTCGACCTTCGGGAGGACGGGTCCGCGGAGGTGCTCAGCGCGTTCGTCGAGCCGGGTGACTACTACCTGATGCTCGAGGAGCCCAAGCGGACCGTGGTGTTCGCATGGGACACCAGCGGCTCCGTCGCACCGTACCGTCCCATCACGTACAGCTCGCTCGCGGGCTTCGCGCGGGACGTCGACGGGGCGAGGGAGGCCGTGCAGCTCATGGCGTTCAACGACCCCTCGCCGCTGTGGCTACTCCCTTACTGGTCCAGTGATACCGAACGCGTGCAGAGAGCCATCGCAGAGTTCGATCCGCGTAGAGCGGACTCAAGCAACGCTGAGCTGGCGCTCCTCACAGCGACCAGGGCGCTGGAGGACCGCGAGGGCACGAGGGCCGTGCTGTTCATGACCGACGCGGAGAGCGGAGGGTACAGTCTCTCCGCCGACCTTTGGGCAGCGCTCGAGGCGGTGAGGCCCAGGGTCTTCACGTTCGAGATCAGCTCGGCCGGTAGCGACTACTCTCAGGACCTCATGCAGGACTGGGCCGCCGTCAACGCAGGCGTATACGACATGACCGACGGTGTCGGGGGCTTCGACGCCGGCTTCTCGCGCGCGTCGTGCATCCTTCGCAGGCCGAAGCGTTACACGGTGGAGGTGACCACCGGTTATCAAGCCCCTCCAGGACCAGGCACTCTGACCGTCAGCCAGGCAGAGGGCGCCATGGCGGGCGCCGTCGAGGTGATCTTCGACGCGTCCGGGTCCATGGGTCAGGCTCTCCCGACTGGCGAGTCCCGGATCGACGCGGCGATCAGGGCCCTCGAAACCTTGATAGGCGAGGTCCTACCCGACGGGGCGCCGTTCGCCTTGCGTGCCTTCGGGCACGTGGCTCCTTCCTCCTGCGAGACGCGGTTGGACCTGCCGCTCTCTCCTCTGGACCGTGAAGTCGCCCTCGAGGTGGTGCGGTCGATCGAGCCGAAGCTGCTGTCTCAGACGGCCATAGGGGACTCGCTGGCCCTCGTAGCCGACGACCTGGCAGACGCCGACGGTCCTCGCACCGTGATTCTGATAACCGACGGGGAGGAGTCATGCGGTGGAGATCCCGCCTCTGCCGCGGCCAAGCTCCGCGCAACGGGTGATGTGGCCATCGCCATCGTGTCACTGGCTCTGGAACCGGAGTCCCTCGCCGTCTTCGAGGGGCTAGCCGAGGAGATAGGTGCGAGCTACGTAGACGTGACGTCCCACGAGGCTCTTAAGCAGGCCATAACGGAGGCGTTGGTACCCGCCTTCGAGGTCTATGACAGCACGGGCGACCTGGTCGCCACCGCCAGGGTGGGCGAGACCGTAGAGCTGCCGATGGGCCTCTACTCGGTGCGCGTGCTGTCCTCGCCGGTCGAGGTGTTCGAGGACGTACGGGTGCCAGGCGACAGCGCCGTGGAGGTCGTAGTCGGGACGAGATGAACATGGGGCAACGAGAGGTGGACTTTGCCGAACCTGCTGCTACTTCCGGTACGCTGACGCGATGAAGAGCATCGTCGAGCAGGCGAGGGAACTGCAGCCCAAGACCGTGGCGACGCGGCGAGACCTCCACATGCACCCGGAGATCGCCTTCGAGGAGCACCGCACGATGGGCGTCGTTGCCGACAGGCTTCGCGAGGTCGGCCTCGAGCCGCGCACGGGCGTCGGTGGCACCGGGGTCGTCGCCGTGTTCGACACGGGCAAGCCTGGCCCCACGGTACTGGCGCGAGCCGACATGGACGCGCTGCCTGTGCCCGAGCAGAAGGACGTCGAGTACAGGAGCAGGACGCCTGAGAAGATGCACGCCTGCGGCCACGACGGACATACATCGGTCTTGCTTAGCGTGGCCGAGACCCTGGTGAGCCGCAAGGAGGACCTGGCGGGACGCGTCGTGTTCGTCTTCCAGCCCGCCGAGGAGATCGTGCGTGGCGCCAGGGCGATGCTCGACGACGGCGCCCTCGACGGGATCAGGGTCGACCACGTGATCGGCCTGCACCTGTCGAGCAACGACCCTGTGGGCACGGTCGCCGTGCGTGCGGGTCCCGCCATGGCCGCTACGGACAGCTTCAGGCTGGTCTTGAGGGGCAAGGGCGGGCATGCCGCCTACCCACACGATTGCGTTGACCCCATCGTGGCTGCCTCACATCTCGTGACGGCTCTGCAGGTCCTGGTAAGTCGCGAGACCGAGCCTGCCGACCAGTCGGTCGTGAGCATCACGAGCTTTCACGCGGGAACGGCCTACAACATCATCCCGGACCAGGTCGAGCTGAAGGGCACGCTGAGGACGTTCGACGCGGACACCCGCTCGCGCCTGAGCGCCCGTGTACTGGAGGTCGCCGACGCCGTCTGCCGCACCCACCGGGCACGGCTCGAGAGCGAGTGGTTCGACGGCACACCCGCCGTCGTCAACGACGACGGCTCGGTCGACAGGCTCAAGCGAGTCGCGGCGGAGATCGTGGGCGAGGAGGGCGTCGTCGAACAGCGGCCGATCATGGGCGGCGATGACATGGCGCTCTGGCTGCAGCAGGCGAAGGGGGTCTACTTCTTCGTGGGAACCCGGTCGGGCGACGCCACTGCCTGGCCACATCACAACCCGCACTTCGACATAGACGAGCGGGGCTTGGAGGTCGCCGTCTCGGTCCTGGCGTCAGGCGTCGTCGACCTGCTGATAGCGGACTGAAGCGGGTCTGCCCGGCGTCCACGCTGCCCTACGGCTCGCGGACGCCGGGCACACCTCGCAAGATTACTGCGTTACCTCAGAAAGCCGAACGAAGCGCCGAGACGACGTCCAGGACAGCCTCGTTGGCTGCTTCCGCCAGCAAGGGTCCCACCGTGGGGTCGTCGTAACGGATCGTGCCAACCCGAGGGATGCTGTGGACTGCGATGTTGGGGCTGCTGGCGATGCCATCGCCGGTCATGGACACGACCACCTCACCGGTGATGATGTCGGTCGCCCTCACATCGACCTCGACGTCGGCACGGGTCTCTCCAAGAGTGATTCCGAACAGGCTTGCGCCAGGCTCCGCGATCGTTGCCCGCGTGACGGTGCCGGTCACTACGTAACCCGCCCCCGCGGCCTTGGCGAGGTCGACGGGGCTCATCGACTCCAACCCCTGCTGCTGCATTATCGTCAGCAACTCGCTGCGTTCCACGACGACGTAGCAGCCCGAGTCCTTCATCAGGGTGATGAGCCTCGCCGACGCGGCCTCCTCCACGCCGACGACGGTAGTGCCGTGGCGTCCGGTCGTGTTCTCGAAGTCGACGATCGCGACCGTGGGTGGCGGGCTCTGAACGCAAGGGTCGTCCGGCCCCGCCATCTCGGGCGCGGGCGCTCCTGACGACGTGGTCGGCGCGCAAGCGGCCGCGAGCAGCGTGACCGCCGCCAAGGCGATCCCGGCTAAGCGTCTGTGGTTCATTCGTCTCTCCTCCCGAACCTTCTCGATCTGAGCGGAACGTAGCAGGGGGGCGTCAACCGGACGTCAAACTAGGGATCGGTGGTCGCAACGTCTCCTGAAGACCCTTCTCAGCCGGCCCGCCCTCACGGCTTCAAACGCTGGGAGTCGTGGGGGAACGCGCGGGCGAAGCGCACGTTCTGTATGCCGAGTAGCAGCGCGGTGAGCCTCTCCGCGCCGATCGCGAAGCCGCCGTGCGGCGGCATGCCGTGCCTGAACACGTCCAAGTAGTCGGTGAACGCTTCCGGATCCATTCCGCGCTTGTGCAGCTCCTCCACGAGTACGTCGTACCGGTGCGCCCGCTGGCCGCCGGACGTGATCTCCACGCCACGGAAGATCAGGTCGAGCCCGCGGGTCAGCCCGTCACCTTCCGGGTACGTATAGAACGGTCTGGCCGCTTGAGGGAACTTCGTCACGAACACGAAGTCGGAGCCGTACTCCTCCTTGGCCCAGCGACCGATCAGGCGCTCGGCCTCCGGATCGAGGTCCTTGCCGCCGGACTCGTGCCCGTAGCGGTCCGCCACCAGCCGGCGCGCCTCCAACAGCGGTACGCGGGGTATTCCGGCATCCAGGTCTGGGAAGTCCCCGCCGAACGCCGTCAGCTCGCTCGCCGCCTGCGACTTCACGGCCCCGAGCATGTGCTTGACCGTGGCCTCCTGGAGGTCCATGACCGTTTCCTCGTCAGCTATCGGCCCGAACTCGACGTCCAGCGAGAGATACTCGGAGAGATGGCGGCTCGTGTGGCTCTTCTCGGCCCGGTACACGGGCGCGGTCTCGTACACGCGCTCGAAGACGCCCACCATGATCTGCTTGTAGAGCTGCGGTGACTGCGCCAGGTACGCGCGCTTGCCGTAGTAATCGACCTCGAAGAGGTTGGCGCCGCCCTCGGCGCCGG
>CAZMFX010000058.1:0-15446 GCA_964565625.1 uncultured bacterium | reverse complement strand
AGCGAGAGCCCGAGGCCGATGTGAAGCGCGTCGGCGATCACGGTGTCCTCGAGCCCGACGGCGCCGAGGGCGGCGGCCAAGGCTTCGTGGGACGCGCCTTCGACCGTGTCCAGCGCTTGCGTGATCTGGCGGATCGAGTAGCGGCCGAAGTTCAGTGCGGTCACGAGGTCGTCGAGATCGAGCTCGAGTACCCGGTCGAAGGCCCCCGTTATCTCGTCGAGGCCGTAACCCAGGCCGTCGAGCGTCTCGGCGATGGCCGTGTCACCCAAGGCGAGGGTCTGGTCGAGAGCTCCCGTTACCTGGTCGAGCGAGTACCCGGCGGCATCGAGAGCCGTCGCCACCCCCATGCCCGCGGTTCCATACGCACCCACTAGTCCGGCAGCGACCTCTTCCGCGGCGTAACCGGCGTCATGCATGGCTGTTGCCGCGGCGTCCTCGCCCAGTCCGTAGACACTGCTCAGCGCGCCTGCCACCTGGTTCGCTGTGAACCCGGCGCCGTCCATGACGAGCGCCGCCCCGGCAGCACCCATGTCGTACGCGCTCTGCAGGGCCCCGGCGACCTCGTCGGCCAGGTAGCCGGCCCCGGCCAGCGCCTGCGCGGCCGCAGCGTCGCTCAGGTGAAGAACGGTCTTGAGGTTCGCCGCTACCTCTTCAGGGTCGAAGCCGGCGTTCTTCAAGGCGTTGGCTATCCGCTGTTCGCCGAAGTCCACGACGGTGTCGAGCGCGTATGTGATGTCCTCGATACTCACGCCCTCGCCCTTCAGGAGGCCGGCGATGTCGTCAGCGTCGAGGTCGAGAACAGTGCGAAGGGCGCCCGCGAACTCCGATGGAACGAGGCCAGAGTCGATGAGCGCACTCACGATCTCTTCCTTCGAGATGCCGTCGAGCGAGTCGAGTGCGAACACGAGGGCGGCATCGGTGAGTTTCAGCCCCTCGCGCAAGGACCGAGTCGTCTCGCCCAGCGAGAGCGAGAGCGTCGTGTGTAACGCGTCCGCGATGATGGTGTCCTCTAAACCGGCGAACTTGAGTGCGGCAGCCAGCTGAGCATGGGACACGTTCTCGAGCTCGTCCAGAGCGAGCGTGATCTCGGCGATTCCGACGCGGGCGGCGTTCAGGGCTGCGGCGATGTCGTCCACGTCCAGGTCGAGCACGCGCTGGAACGCGCCCGCGATCTCGTCGGCTCCCACGCCTGCGAGGTTCATCGCCTCTGCCAGACCGGCCTCCGTGAAAGTGAGTCCGCCTGCGTAGATCTCGGCCACTCGGTCTGCGCCGGCGCCGTAGACAGATCCAAGGCTAGAGACGACGTCGCTCGCCACGTATCCGGCGTGCTGCAGTGCCGCGGCGAGGGCAGCGTCGGTCTGGGCCAGGGCCTCCTTGAAGACCTCGGCAACACGTTGTGCGCTTGCCGAGTACGCGTTCGACAACGCGTCAGCGATGTCCCCTGTAGCGAAGCCGGCGCCGGCGAGCGCCTTGGCAAGGACGTCGTCAGGCTGGTCGATACCGGCGAAGACAGTCGCGATCTCGGTGGCGTCCAGGCCCAACGTAGATGCAAGCGCTCCGGCTGCCTCGGCGGTCGTGTACCCGCCTGCGAGTAGGGCGTCTGCGGTAGGACCGGCCTCGAGCCCGAGAAGCGTTTCCACGATCTCGGTGGTGCGCGTCGCTGCGGCAGCGTACGTGCTTCTGAGGGCTCCGACCACGTCGGCGACCGGGAACTCGAGGTCCGACAGTAGCGCCGCGGCGTCCGAGTCTTTGAGCCCGAACACGTCCTTGAGAACGCCGGCGATCGCGTCTGCGTTGGCGCCGATATTCGCGAGAACCTCGGCACCAACGGACGCCGACAGCCCGAAGGCGTCCTCGAGCACGGCACCGATGTCGGCTGGCGAGTACGGCTCCAAGTCGCTCGCGAGCAGCGAGGCGCCAGCGGCAGGGTCCAGGCCGAACTCCTCGACGATGGAGGTGAGGACGTCGTGCGCGGAAGAGCCGACGGACCGCAACGCCCGCACGCGCACCACCGGGTCGTTCGGCAGCGTGAACTTGATGGGCGTGGTGCGTGGCACTGATGCGGCCGGGAAGTCGAAGGTACCTACCTGCAGCCCTGCCACGAGGACGGTGATACGTACGGTCGCGCCTGGTGGCAGTGCGGGAGCGCTACGCCAGTTCACCTGGTAGTGGCCGTCTTCCAGCCGGAGGCGTTTTGGACCCTTACCTTCCGAGTCGAAAGATGCCAGTTCGGCGCAACCGTCCGTCGACACTTCGCAAAGGGTGAGCTCCAGGCTGTCCGTCAGCGACTCGTCCAGTCCCGTGAACTCGCTCTCGACGGCGATAGGCGGCAGGAAGCGAACGATGTCGATGGCCATGCCTTCTTCGGAAGAGGACGTGGATAGGAGGGCGGCCGGTCCTTCCCGGCCGGCCGCGTCGACGTCAAGGTCGGCGAGCCGAACCTCTGGTTCTTCGTGCACGGTCTCCAACGGGTCCTCTACCTGGTTGCACGCCACCACGGCGAGCAGCGCCAGGAGGGACGGGAGAAGCCTGCCATGCCATGCGGAGCTTCTTTGGGTCATCGTCCGTCTCCTCGCTTGCGACGTAGCTTCGAACCTGCCCAGTGCGGTTCTCTCCGCCCACGGAGAGAACCGTCCACTCGAGCGAGGCCCGGCTCGCAGCGAAGCTAGAAATGACCGTGTTCCAACAGCGTTCCCTTGCCGTTCCTTACCACCTGCAACGCGGGCATCTGCGGCCCAGCGCAGTCAGGTTCGGCCGGCTGTCAGTCCGTGCAGGTAAACGTAGAGTTGCTCTAGGCTCGCGAGCACTACCTCGCCATCAGCGTCCGGGACACCACCGGGAACCGCCTTCACGACCGCACGCCATGCGCCGGTTCCCTCCTCACGCCACATGCGAACCAACAGCGTCACGCTCTCGGTCGACCCGCTGGCTTCCGCGTCCATGTTTCGACACTCCCATCAGGGACCATCCACACCGAAGTTCGCGCGGCCCGCGGGGGCCGGCTCGGGAACGCTAGACGACTCGTCGTTCCCACCGCGTTCCAGACCGTTCACGCCGCGGGATATAAAGCCCTCAGTGAAGTTGAGAGTCAGGCTGCTCGGCGGCTTCGAGGCGGAAGCGGACGGCAGACCGCTTCCCGAGCTGCCGACCGAGAAGTCACGGGCGTTGCTGGCGTTCCTGGCGCTAGAGTCCGGGTCCGCGCATCCGCGCGAACGACTGGGAAGCCTGTTGTGGCCCGAGCTGCCAAGCGCCGCCGCTGCGGCCAACCTGCGTAAGACGCTATACCGCCTGCAAGGGTCGCTCGAGTCTGTGGTTCCCGGCTTATTCGCTAAGGTCCTGGACTCGCGAAGACACGAGATCGCGTGCCGCAGCGACACCGTCGACACAGACGTAGCCGAGTTCGAGGGCCTGCTCGCGACCTGGCGCGCCCATGAGCATCGCAGCACCGAGACCTGCGACGTCTGCCTGGCCACGCTGGAAGCGGCCGCGAGCCGGTACCGGGGCGAGCTACTCGACCGCCTACGTGTGATCGACAGCCCGGAGTTCGACGAGTGGCTGCTCCACCGCAGGAACCGGCTACATGAAGGGGCCAAGGCCTGCCTGACGGCCCTGGCCGAGGCGTATGACCGGAGGGGTGAGGCCCAACTAGCTCTCGCCACGTCGCGGCGTCTCCTCGAGATCGACCCTTACCTGGAAGCTGCCCACAGGAAGGTGATAACCCTGCTCGCCGCTGCCGGCGAAGTGACGGCTGCGGTCGCGCACTTCTCAGCATGGAGGCAGCATCTGCGGTCCGAGCTGGGAGTGGAGCCCGAGACCCTCACCCTTGAGCTGGTCGAGGCCGTGAGAGCGGGTGAGGGCCCCGGCCGGACGACAAGCCCGGTGTTCGGGCTGCCGGTCCAGACCGGTCCGCTGTTGGGGCGCGAGCGCGAACTGCTGGAGGCGGAAGAGCTATTGCTCGAGGAGGACAGCCGCCTCGTCACGCTCATGGGGCCCGGGGGCACCGGCAAGACGCGTATGGCTGCAGCGCTCGGAGCGCGCCTGGCGGCCAAAGGCGAGTTCGTTGACGGCATCTACTTCGTCCCTCTGGCGCAGGTGGGTTCGAGGGAAGAGTTGTGGGAGTCCTTGGCCCGCGCTCTGGGACTGACCTGGACAGGCGATGAAGTGCCGGGTAGGGTCGTCGCCTTCCTTCGGTCACGACGCTGCGCGCTGGTGCTTGACAACTTCGAGCAGCTCGTACACGAGGCCGATGCCGTTAACCAGATCCTCGACGCCGCATCGCAGGTGAAGGTCGTGGCTACTTCTCGAGTGGCCCTGGATCTCACTTTCGAACGCCGGTTCCCTCTACGAGGGCTGGGGTACCCATCCCGAGAGGACGCCAGCGACCCGCACCTGTTCAGTTCCATCAACCTGTTCGTTGACTCCGCGAGACGCGCACGCCCGGACTTCGAACTGAGCGCAGAAGACGCCTCCCACGTCGCGGCGGTCTGCCGGGCGGTGGAAGGCTCGCCGCTGGCCATCGAGTTGGCGGCGGCCTGGACGCGGCTGTTGAGCTGCGACGAGATCGCCCGCCGCCTTGGCGCGGGTGTGGATCTCCTCACCAGCTCGAAGAGGAACCTGCCGAAGAGGCACCGGAGCATGGCTGCGACCTTCGAACACTCTTGGGAGCTGCTCGCGGCGCCGGCGAGACGGCTACTCGCAGCTCTATCCGTGTTCAAAGGACCCTTCTCGCTCGACGCGGTGCTCGAGGTCACCGGCGGCGGCGTGGTTGAGCTGTCCACGTTGTTGGACCACTCGTTGCTGACGCGTCACGACGCCGGCGCTTACGGGCTGCATGAGATGGTGCGCAGGTTCGCCGCCGAGCGGTTGGCAGCCGATGCGGCTCTGTCGGAGGCCGTACGCGACCGGCACGCCCGGTACTACCTTCGGGCGGTGAAGCACAAGGCATCGCTGCTTCACGGTCCTGAGGCCGTGCGTGCGATCCGCGATCTGCGGGCGATCCTCCAGGACATAAGGGAAGCTTGGCGTTGGGCACTCGAGACAGGAGACGCGGTCACGCTGGCCGACACCGTCGAGGAGCTGGCAACGTTCTACGACTTCCTTGGCCTGCTCGCGGAGGGTGAGCAACTTTTGCAGCGCGCCGCCGTGCTCGCCCGTCGCACGAAGGAGCAACCCTTCCTGCTGGGGCGCGCGAGGTACTGGTTGGCCAGCTTCCAGTTCCGACTCGGACGGACCCAGGAGGCGTTCGATGGGGCCAAACGTGTCGCCGCGGACGCAGAGCTGGCGGGCGACATGCACCTCAGAGCGAGTGCTCACGCGCTAGAAGCCGAGGTGCTCGCGGGACGAGCCGAGTACACAGAGGCGAAGCGCCTCATGCGCTCGTCCCTGGACCTGTACAGCCGAGGGCCGCGTGACCGAAGGCTGGCGGACGCGCTGTTCAGGCTGGCGACAATCGAGTGGCACTCTGGTGACCTTCATGGGGCGCTGGCCTCGTACGAGCAGGCGGAGAAGCTTTTCGCGGAGCTTGGCGACGTCGAAGGTCGCGCGAGGGCGCTCAGCTACGTCGCCGGTATCCATTGGGAGCTCGCCAGCGCGCGACGTGCGGAGGAGTTGTTGCGTCAGGCCGAGGAGCTGTACGCGAGCCTTGGCCATACGATGGGGATCGCCGGCTGCAGGGCCCGGTTCGCCATCATCTCTCATCAGGACGGCAGGTACGAAGAGGCGATCGCGGCAGTGGACGAGGCGGCCGAACGGTACCGCGAGATCGGCGACGAGGCCGGTTACGCCAACGCTGTGGGCAACCGCGCCGGCATGCTGCTCGACCTGGGCCGGTTCGAGGAGGCCCAAGCCTCGGCCAGGCAGGCGCTCGACATAGCGGTCCGTGTCGGGAACGAACGTAACGTGGCGCGTCATACGTTCAACATCGGTCAGGCCCAGATGGGGCTTGGCGACGACGATGGGGCGAACGAGCACTTCGGCCGCGCGCTCCAGATACTACGAGCGATGGCTCCCAACCGGCTCACGCTGGTACCGCTGTTGGGGAGCGCAGAGATCTACCTAAGGCGAGGCCTGGGCTCAGATGCGCTGGCCCTGGCTGAAGAAGCCCTGGATGTCGCCAGGCAGATCGGGCACGAAGGTTACGTCGTGGAGGCCGAAGTGATGCGCTTTCGCGCCTTGGCGGCCACAGGCGACAGGGACACGGCGCTGGCGGGCCTCGGCGCCATGGCCGCCACCGGCAGTGACGATGAAGCGATCGGCAGAGCGAGTTACGCGACGTGGGCACTGACTGGCGAAGAGGCAGCGGCCAAGGTCGCTCTCGAGCATTACAGGGCCTTGCACACACGAACGCCGACTCACTACGTGAAGGAGCGACTTCGGGAGCTGACGGCGGTGATCGGCAACCAGCCCTGACACACCGCATCGGCGCGCCCGGTCGGCCAGATCGCCCGCTCCCGTGTTCCCGCACGGGGTCGCTGGCGAGCGGCGGTCGCGCCAACGCGTTACGCTTCGGGATCGTGGTCGAGGCTAGGGGTCAAGCTGTCGTGGCTTGGCGACTAGCCCTTGCCTCCTTCACCCTGGCTGCCCTGACAGGCGCCTTCATGCGCTTCGGCCTTTACCTCGGATTCCCTGGCGGCCTGCGGTTCGTCGACGTCCGCCATGCGCACTCTCATCTGATGTTCTTCTCGTGGGTGACGCCGGTGCTCGTGCTGTGCGCCGGCGCGGCGCTCAAGCGGGCCGGTGGCCGCCTGCCTGGCGGCGCTTGGCTGGCCATCGCGGCGGCGGTCGCAGGTCTCGTTGCCTACGTGCCGTTCCTGCTCTCCGGCTACGACCCCATGCTGATAGGCGGGACTGAACTGCCGGTCTCCATGATGACCTCTGGCCTCAACGGCGCCGTCTGGTACGCGTTCGCGGCCGCTTACGCGTGGGGCTCGCGCGGGCTCGAGCGCACGCCGAGCATCCGGCTCATGGATGGCGCCGTGACGATGCTCGTCGTCTCGACCGTCGGCGTCCTACTGCTGATGGTCCAGGGCATGACCGGGACGGCGACGGGCGCCAGCGTCGCCGCCAACGCCGAGTACTACACGAACCTCTTCGCGGACGGCTGGTTCGGTCTTGGCCTGATCGCAGCCATCTGGCTCGCCTTCCTGCCGGAGTCGGGCGTCGCCAACGGAACCTCATCGCGCGCCGTCGGGCTCGCGACGTGGGCTCTTGTGGTGGGCCTGACGGCACGCTCCGGAGCGCGGCTTCTCGCGGACCTGGGAATCGCCTCCTCTCTCAGGATGGTGGAGGGCCTGGGCGGCTTCTTGGCCGCTGCCGCCTGGCTATGGCTCGTGTTCTGGTCGTTGCGCTCCGGGCCTCGGGCGAGCCGCGCCGGCAAGGCGGGTGAGCGGGTGGCCTCGCTCGCGCTTCTCCTCGTCGGTCTCAAGGCCGTCGTCGAGCTGGCGCTGGCGTTGCCGGCCGGCGAGGCGTTCGTCGCCAGCGCGGGACTGCGGGTGCTGCTGTTGCACGCCTTCCTCCTGGGGGCCGTGACCCTTGGCCTTGTGTCCGTTGGCCGCGAGCTGCTCGGGAAGCTGGCGTTCCGTGGACTCGGAGCCCTCACCATCGCCGTCGCCCTGATGGTCGGCCTGCTCGTGCCGCTCACCGGGCTCTGGCCCGCGGCGCTTGGGGGCCCTTGGACCCTGCGTGCGGCTGCCATATCCAGCCTCGGTCCTCCGCTGCTTGGTGCCTACGCGTTGGTCGTCAGCCTGTGGCCTTCCGGCTATGGATCCATATCGCGCTCAGAAGTGCGACACCGGTCAGGGCAGCCAGGCTGACAGGGACGGCCACCGGCCCGAGATCGGAGTACGCCAGCCCGATGAGAGGGGCGGTGGCGATGGGGCCGACAGATGCCGCGGCGAAGACCGCTGGCGATACCTGCTCTGCACGCTTCGGAAGACGCGCCGTGAGCCAGGCCAGCCCGGTCGCGAACGTAGGGGCGAGCGCGAAGCCAACGAGACCGTACATGACCGGCGCTATCGGAGCGTACGCGGCACCCAGCAGCGCAGCGAGCGCGACAGACAGGCCGGCGATCAGGACCTTCCCTGGCGCGAACCTCGTCGTCAACGCCGCCGCTACCAGCCGGCCAACCGTCAGCGCTCCCCAGTAGGCGCCTGGCATGGCGGCCGCGACGGCCAGACCGAACCGCGGCGTCAGGTGCTCCGTCGACCAGGACGTGACGCCGACTTCCGCGGAGACGTAGGCGAAGTAGAGCACGACGAACCCCGCCACGATGCCGAGGGCTCCGGGATCGCGACCCGCCGGCTGGGACGACGGCACCGGAACGGTCTTCAAGGTCAGAACGGCCAGGAACACGATCCCGGCGAGCACGGTAAGCGCCACGACGGGAGGTCCGAGGCGTGGGCCGACCGCAGCCACCATCACGGGCGTCGCCACGGCGCCGGCGCCGAAGACGGCGTTGATCAGGTTGAGCACGGGAGCGGCCGAGCCGGGGAAGCTGCGCGCCACGAGCAGGTTGATGGCCACCTGGATAAGGCCGAACCCGATGCCCGCCACTGCGGCCGCGACCAGGAAAAGGGTCCAGCCGGGCGCGGGCAGAAGCGCTCCCAGCCCGAGCGCGAGCGCGGCCGAGCCGAAGACGAGAACCGGCCTGTACCCGAAGCGCCGTATCAGGACCCCACTGCCGAGAACAGCGGCTAGGGAGCCGATGAAGTGCGCGCTCACGACCGCTCCGACCTGCTCGAGCCCGATGTCGAACCTTGCCCTGAGCACCGGGAACAGCGGCCCGTAGAGCGAGACGAGGCTACCCAGCGCGAGGAAGGCGACCGCAGCCACCATGACCGTGCGCCTCCGACCCTGTGGCACCAGCGACTGCGGCTCGTCGGTCACGCGATGAAGATACCCCGCACGCCAGGCGCGTCCCGCCGGCGCTACATCGGGATGGCGCCGGCCCGGCCGGTATACTCGTGCCTCGTGGACGACGGCGTATCCAAGGCTGTAGACGACCTGAACGAGCTGCGTAGGCGCTTCATAGATTTCTTCGTCGAGAGGGACCACCTCGCTTACCCCTCGGCGTCCGTGAAGAGCGACGACCCCAGCCTCATGTTCACCGCAGCCGGGATGGTGCAGTTCAAGCCGTACTTCCTGGGCGCGACGCCGAAGTTCGCCGGCTACGAGGGTGTCTGGCACCGCGTGACGACCGCGCAGAAGTGCCTGCGCATAAACGACATAGAGAACGTGGGCCGCACCCTTAGGCACCACTCGTTCTTCGAGATGCTCGGCAACTTCTCCTTCGGCGACTACTTCAAGAGCGAGGCCAGCCGCTGGGCTTGGGAGTTCGCCACGTCGAAGGAGTGGCTCGGCCTCGACGAGGACCGCCTTTACGTGACCGTCTACCAGGACGACGACGAGGCCTTCCTCATCTGGCGCGACGAGGTGGGCGTGCCGGCGGAGCGCATATCCCGTTGGGACGAGGACGAGAACTTCTGGCCAGCCAACGCCGTCACTCAAGGGCCGAACGGCCCGTGCGGTCCATGCTCCGAGATCTTCTACGACCGCGGCGACAGCTACGGGACGCCGGACGAGGACGGTCCTAACACCGGTTCTGGAGACAGGTACGTAGAGTTCTGGAACCTGGTGTTCACTCAGTTCGACAGGCAGGAAGGCGGCGTGCTCGAGCCGCTGCCGCAGAAGAACATAGACACGGGCCTCGGCTTCGAGAGGCTGGCCGCTTTGATGATGGGCCAGCCCGACGCATACGGCACGGAGCTGTTCCAACCGACGATCCGCAGGATCTCGCGCATCTCAGGCAAGCCATACGAGGGCCCAGCGTCCTTGTCCCACCGGGTCATCGCGGACCACGTACGGGCTGCCACGTTCGCGATCACAGACGGGGTCCTGCCCGCGAACGACGGCGCGGGGTACGTCGTGAAGATGCTCATCCGCCGCGCTGCGCGGCACGCCTACCTGCTGGGCCTGAAAGACGCTGTGCTCCACGACCTCGTCGACGAGGTGGGCGTCTCGATGGGCGGAGCGTACCCGGAGGTGCTCGACGGCGCCGAGCGCGTCAAGGGCGTGATAGAGACCGAGGAGGAGCAGTTCCGGCGCACCCTGGAGTCCGGCATCGAACGGGTAGGCAACATCCTCTCCGACCTCAAGGGCGACGAGCTTCCCGGTGAGGTCGCCTTCGACCTGTGGCAGACATACGGCTTCCCCCTCGACCTCACGCAGGAGCTGGCTGCCGAGCGCGGCGTGAGCGTCGACCGCGCAGGCTACGAGGAGGCGCGCGAGGCGGCGCGCCGGGTGTCCCGCGGCGAGACGGGCGAGAAACGCCTCTTCACCAAGCAGTCCGACGCCTTCGGCGCCATCGCAGAGCGCGCGGGCGAGACGCGCTTCCTCGGGTACGAAAGCTCTAGAGCCGAGACGGAGGTCGTTGG
The DNA here is from genome assembly GCA_964565625.1 of uncultured bacterium. Lineage (GTDB taxonomy): Bacteria > Deinococcota > Deinococci > Deinococcales > Trueperaceae > DASRWD01. The sequence continues at coordinate 5,016 of CAZMFX010000058.1, read as the reverse complement.
CATGGTCCGCGACGGCGCAGAGGTCGACGTGCTGCGCGAGGGCGACTCGGCTACCGTCGTACTCGCCGAGACGCCCTTCTACGCTGAGGGCGGCGGACAGGTAGGCGACGTAGGCAAGCTCGAGTGGGAAGGCGGCGGCGCGCTCGTCAGCGACACGAAACGCTCGAGCCAAGGGTTGTTCATGCACGAGGTGAAGGTCGTGCGCGGGCGCCTTGCTGAGGGCACCTCCGTAACGGCCGTCGTCGACCCGGCCCGCGAGCAGACGCGCAAGCATCACACCGCGACGCACCTCCTGCACGCGGCGCTGCGCAGCGTCCTCGGCACCCACGTGACCCAGGCCGGGTCGCTGGTAGCTCCCGACCGGCTGCGCTTCGATTTCACTCACGCCCACGCGCTCACGGCCGAGCAGCGGGAGTCCGTGGAGGAGCTCGTCAACCGCTGGATCCAGGAAGACTTGGACGTCAGCTGGCGGGTCGTGCCCCTGTCTGAGGCCCGCGAGGCGGGCGCCATGATGCTATTCGGCGAGAAGTACGGCGCCCAGGTGCGCATGGTCAGCGTGGGGATCGAGGCGCCGGTCTCGATAGAGCTGTGCGGCGGCACGCATGTCGCCCGCACCGGGTCGATAGGCGCCTTCGTCATCACGTCCGAGGAGGCGGTCTCCGCAGGCGTTAGACGCGTCGAAGCCCGGGTGGGGGCTGCGGCCGTCGAGTATCTCGCGGAACTGCGCGCCCGCGAGGGCAGGCTGGCGGCACTGCTGGGGGTGAACCCGGCCCAGCTCGAGGAACGAGTGGCGAGGCTGGCCAGCGACCTGAGAGAGTCGCACAGGGAGACTTCCAGGTTGCGCGACAAGCTGGCAGCTGCGCTGACCAGCGGTGCGTCCGCCGCCGAGGTCAAGGAGGCCGGCGGGTACCGCTATGCGACGTTCGCACTCGAGGGCCTGGACGCCCAGGGCCTGCGCAGCGCCGCCGACAGGCAGCTCGAGACCACGGGCGCCGACGTCGTCGTCCTCGGCAGCGGTGCCCTGATAGTCGTAAAGACGAGCCCAGGCGCGCGAGAACGTGGGGCGGACGCCGGTAGGCTCGTGCGCGGCATCGCGACCCGCGTGGGTGGCGGCGGCGGTGGCAAGGCAGACATGGCGCAGGCCGGGCTCAAGGACCCGGCGCGCCTCACCGAGGCGCTGGCCGGAGTGCCCGACGTCCTGAGCCAGGCCGGAGGCTGATGCCTGCCGGCCGCGCGGTTCTTGCCCTGGACGTTGGAGACGCCCGCATCGGGCTCGCCAGGGCGGACGAGGGCGACAGCATGGCGTTCGGCCGTGGGGCCCTGGAGCGGGCAGGCACTACGAAGGACATAGAGCAGGTCGCGGGCGCGGCCGCGTCTGAGGGCGCCGGCGTCGTCGTCGTGGGGCTGCCGCGCAACATGGACGGCTCGGATTCGGCCCAGACGGCGCGCGTGAGAGCGTTCGCGAGCGCTCTCGCCGAACGGCTGGCGCCGGAAGGCATCGAGGTACTGCTAGAGGACGAACGACTGACGACGCGGGCCGCCGAGCGGCAGATCGCGGGCGGCGCGCTCCCGCGCGGCAAGCGCCAGGAGCGTTCGCGACTCGACGAGGCGGCTGCGGTGCTGATCCTGGAGTCGTACCTTGCCAGGCGCGGGGCGAAGCCGTGAGCGACGACCGGGACGCCGTACGTCACAGCGACGAAGCGGACGAGGTAGGCCGGGCGAACCGAAGGTCGCGCGGCGAGGCGGCGGGGCAGGCCGTCACCGTGACAGCCGACCGGCCACCGCGCCGGGGCCACCGGCTCGCCCTCGTGATCACCGTCCTCATTGTCATAGTGGGCGGCGCGGCCGTAGTCGGAGGGTTCCTCCTCTCCGCGCCGAGCGCAACGCCATCACCCGTCGAGTTCGAGGTGCTGCCGGGCTGGGCAGGCAGGCGCGTCGCGGCAGAGCTCGCCGATGATGGGCTGATCAGGTCGGCGACCGCTTTCGAGTACTACCTGCGTTTCCGCGACCTCGACCACTCGATAGGCGAGGGTCTCTACGACCTTGACCCCACCATGTCTGCGCGCCAGGTGGCGGACGCGCTCGTGGCCGGCGGGCGTCCGCGCGTCGCGAAGATCGTCCTGCCGGAGGGCGTGCGCGCTTCCGGCGTCGTCGACAGGCTGGTCGAGGCTGGCATCGCGTCCCGCGACGCGCTTCAGGCGCTGGTCGACGACCCGGGGCTCGACCTCGCCCCGCCATACGCGCCGGCGGACCAGGGCCTCGAGGGATACCTCTTCCCCGCCTCGTACGACGTCCCGCTCCACGCCTCCGCCGAGGCGGCGTTAGCCCAGATGGTGGAGCGCTTCCGCGCAGAGGTCTCGGAGCGCGAGGGCCTCGCAGGGCGTTTGGGCGAGCTCGGACTCACGGTCCACCAGTGGGTGACCCTCGCCAGCATGGTTCAGGCAGAGGCTGCCGACCAGAGCGAGATGCCCGTTATAGCCGGCGTGTTCCTCAACCGCCTCGAGCTCGGCATGCCGCTGCAGTCGGATCCCACCGTCGCCTACGGGTTGGGCAAGCCCATGCCTGAGCTGGACGCGGTAGCCGGCGACCTGAGGGTCGATACCCCGTGGAACACGTACACCCGGCCCGGCCTGCCGTACGGGCCCATAGGCAACCCCGGCGCCGCGGCGCTCGACGCCGTGCTCGAGCCCGAGCGCTACGCGGAAGATGGCGCCCTCTACCTCTTCTTCCTGCACGGCACTTCAGAGGGACAGACGGTCTTCAGGCCCAACACCAACCTGCCGGCTCACAACCGCGACGTCGAGACGTACCTGAGAGCCCAGTGAGTCAGCGCGGTTAGAATGCCGCGTCAACATCCCAAGGGGGCAAGCGAGCTCCAGGTCTCGGAGGTCCCAACGTTGAACGTCTTGTTGGGCATCGCGCGGTTCATCGACAAGATCAACGGCTTCGTCGGGCGCGTCATGTGGTGGGCCTCGCTCTTCATGGTGATCGTGGGTGTCTACAACGTCGTCACCCGTTACTTCTACGGTTTCTTCGAGTTCCTGTTGGGGCCGCAAACCGCGGCAAACATGACAGGCAACCTGTACCTCGAGCTACAGACCTACTCCTTCGACCTCATCTTCCTGCTGGGCGCGGCGTACGTGATGCGCGTTGACGGCCACGTTCGCGTCGACATCCTCTACTCCAACCTCTCTGCTCGGCGCAAGGCGGTGGTGGACACCGTTTGCTACTGGTTGTTCCTCGTGCCGTTCGCGTTGCTCGGCATCATCTACAGCGTCCCTTACATCTCGCGTTCGTGGTCGACGCTGGAGATGAGCCCCAACCCCGGCGGCCTGGCGCGTTACCCCATCAAGACCGCCATCGCCGTGGCGTTCGGGATGCTGATCCTCCAGGCGATCTCCGAGACGATCCACAACATCGCGTTCCTCAACGGCCGCAAGGGCTCCGGGAGCGTGCATGAGTCGCCGCCCGCGCCGACCGACGTCGACGGCACCGCCAGCGGCGTCAGTGGGCCCGCGGGCGCGACTACCGGATCCATGCCGGGGACGAGACCGGCGACCGACGGAGACCCGGCCTGATGCTCGGCCTGTGGATGTTCGCGGTGGTCGTAGGCCTTCTGTTGATCGGCTTCCCGGTGGCCTTCACGCTGGGCGGCACCGCTGTGCTTTTCACCGTCCTCGGATCGAACTTCACCGAGGTGTTCCTGGGCTTCGCGCTGCCATGGGAACCCGCCTTCAACGTCGCCAGGCTCAACATCCTGCCGCAGCGGATCTTCGGCACGATCATGGACAACTACACGCTCGTCGCGGTGCCGTTCTTCGTGTTCATGGGCGTGATGCTTGAGCGGAGCGGCTTGGCGGAGGAGCTGCTCGAGTCGATGGGCATGCTCTTCGGCAAGCTGCGCGGCGGCCTGGCGATCTCGGTGGTCGTCGTGGGTGCGCTGCTGGCCGCCTCCACGGGCGTCGTGGGCGCGTCGGTGGTGACGCTGGGGGTGCTCGCCCTGCCGGTGATGCTCAAGTACGGGTACTCGAAGACGTTGGCTACCGGGGTGGTCGCGTCCTCCGGCACGCTCGGCCAGATCATCCCTCCGTCGATCGTGCTGGTGATCCTGGGTGACCAGATAGGCGTCTCGGTGGGCGACCTGTTCTTGGGCTCGTTCATCCCGGGCTTCCTGCTGGCCGGGCTGTTCATCGCCTGGGTCGCCTTCGTGGCATGGCGACGGCCGCAAGAAGCACCCGCCCTGCCGCCCGAGGCACGGGCCCTCTCTGGCTGGCGGCTGGTCGCCAAGCTCCTGAGGAGCCTGGTGCCGCCCCTCGTGCTGGTGATGCTGGTCCTCGGCACGATCTTCTTCGGCGTCGCGACTCCTACAGAAGCGGGTGCGGCCGGGGCCGCGGGCGCCACGATCCTCGCAGCTCTAAACCGGCGACTGACGCGGCGCAACCTGCTCGACACCATGGACACCACGGTGCGGCTGACGAGCATGGTCTTCATCATCCTCGTGGGCGCCACGGCGTTCTCGATGGTCTTCACGGCCCTGGGCGGCGGTCACGTCGTCGACGAGTTCCTGCTCGGCCTGCCAGGCGGCCACATCGGGTTCATGTTCTTCACGATGCTGGTGATCTTCTTCCTGGGCTTCTTCATCGACTTCATCGAGATCACCTTCATCGTCGTGCCGCTGGTGGCGCCCATAGCCGCCAGGTTCTTCGGTGCCGACATGCTGCTGTGGTTCGGGGTCGTGGTCGCCATGAACCTGCAGAGCTCGTTCCTCACCCCGCCGTTCGGGTTCTCGCTCTTCTACCTAAAGGGCGTCGCGCCACCCGGCGTCAAGACCACTGACATCTACCGGGGGATTATCCCGTTCGTGGCGATCCAGGTGGTGACGCTGGTCGTCCTCGTGCTCTTCCCCGGTCTGGTGAACTGGCTGCCCAACCTGGCCAGGTAGCCGCCTACCACGCCCCACTTCCGGTCAACGGGTACTGCCGCACCGATCTGGCCGGAGAGCCGAGGGCGAGCGGC
>CAZMFX010000057.1:4139-15478 GCA_964565625.1 uncultured bacterium | reverse complement strand
CTCTTCGCCCTCGTAAGGGTGGAGCGGTTCCTGGTGTGGCTGCCATGGTGGCTCGTGGTGCTCGCGGTGGCCCTGCTCGTCTGGCACGCCTTCGGCCGCCGCTTGCTACCGGCGGTCATCCTCTCTGGCCTCATGGTGATAGTCGGTACGTTCGGCCTCTGGCCCGAGCTGATGACGACCCTTGCCTTGATGGTGGTGGCGACCGTCATCACGATCGCCATTGGCATCCCGATCGGCGTGCTCATGGGGCGCAACGACGGGGTCCGCTCGGTGCTCAAGCCCATCCTGGACGCGATGCAGACGATGCCGAGCTTCGTCTACCTGGTGCCCGTCGTCATGCTCTTCGGCCTCGGGAACGTCGCCGCGATCTTCGCCACGTTCGTGTACGCCGTGCCCCCGGTCATACGGCTGACGGACCTGGGCATCCGGCTGGTGGACCGCGAGGTCATAGAGGCCTCTAGGTCGTTCGGAGCCACCAGGCGGCAGACGCTCTTCGACGTGCAGCTTCCGTTGGCGATCCCCAACATAATGGCCGGCATCAACCAGACCATAATGATGGCCCTCGCCATGGTCGTTATCGCCTCGATGATCGGCGCGAGGGGCCTGGGACAGGTGGTGCTGAGAGGCCTTCAGCGCGGTGACGTCGGCCTTGGGCTCGAGGCCGGGCTGGCGATAGTCATCCTCGCCGTCGTGATGGACCGCGTGACCCACGGCTACAGCCGCCGCCTCCAGCCGGGCAGGCAGGGTGTCTGACGTGCCAGGAACAGGCGTTCCGAAGATCGAGGTCGAGAACCTATACAAGATATTCGGCCGCAGCCCCTCGACTGTCATGGAGCGGGTACGCGCCGGCATGGACAAGGAAGCCGTGCTCAGGGAGACGAAGCACACTGTGGGGCTCAACGGCGTTTCCCTGAAGGTCGAAGAGGGCGAGACGTTCGTCGTCATGGGCCTGTCCGGTAGCGGCAAGTCGACGCTCGTGCGCTGCCTAAACCGCCTGATAGAGCCGACCGCCGGCTCCATCCGCGTTGGCGGCCAGGAGATAACGGGCTTGGACCAGCCGGACATGGAGAGGCTGCGTCGCGAGAAGATCGGCATGGTCTTCCAGCACTTCGCACTCTTCCCGCACCGCAACGTCATCGACAACGTGGCGTACGGGCTCAAGGTCCAAGGCGTCGACCGGGAGGAACGCTACCGCAGGGCCGGTCGGTGGATCGACTCCGTCGGCCTTGGCGGTTACGAGCGGTCTAGGCCAGCTGCGCTCTCCGGTGGCATGCAGCAGCGCGTCGGCCTCGCCAGGGCCCTGACGACCGACCCCGAGATCCTGTTGATGGACGAGGCGTTCAGCGCCCTCGACCCGCTCATTAGGCACGAGATGCAGGACCTGCTGATCCGGCTGCAGCGCAAGCTGAGCAAGACGATCGTGTTCATAACGCACGACCTCGACGAGGCGTTGAGGCTGGGAGACCGCGTAGCCATACTGCGGGACGGCCGGGTGGTGCAGATCGGCACGCCCGTCGAGATCCTCACGTCTCCCGCCGACGACTACGTCAGCTCGTTCGTCAGGCACGTCGATCGCGGGCGAGTGCTCACGGCCAGGTCGGCCATGGAGCATGTGGACCCGGTGACGCTGGACACGCGGCCCGGACAGGTGATGGAGAGCCTCCGCAGCGGCTCGTGGAGCTGCGTCTTCGTGGTCGGCGATGAGGGTAGGTACGCTGGCGTCGTAACCCGCCAAGCCGTTGCCCGCGGCGAGCGGGTGGGTAGCCCCGACCTGCGCGTCATCGTGTCGGAAGAGGCCCCGACCGTGCCCGTCGACATGCCCCTCAGCTCCATGCTGGCCCTGAGCGCCGACAGCGACCTGCCCATAGCGGTCCTGGACGACGACAAGCGGCTCGTCGGTTCGATCTCCCACACCGCCCTGCTCGGCGCGCTCGCGGGGGACGGGGCTGCGTCCGAACTCGCCGGGCGGGGTGTGCAGGACGGGAACAACGCCGGCCGCGAAGCCGTGACCGCCGCTGAGGCGGGCAGCGGCTGAGAGGCTCGTAGGGGCGCGGGTACTTCGTAGCTTCGGGCCTGCGGTCCCGCGAGCCTGAAGGCGACGCGGCAGCCGCGCCGCATGCATGGCGGTGCGGGTTAACGTGTGCCCATGCGCTTCATACGCGGCGTCGCGGTGGTCGCGGTGGTACTGGTGGCCCTCTACCTTGTCCTCGCGGCCCTCGCGAGCCCGCGCCCCGATCATCCTTACGACGCCCTGCTTCCCGCTGACGACGTCGCCGTCCTCGCCCACGCCGGCGGCAGCCTGCTGTGGCCAGACAACACCTTGCAGGCCTTCGACGGGGCCGACCGCTTGGGCGCGGACGTCCTCGAGCTGGACGTCCACGAGACGCTCGATGGTGAGTTCGTCGTCATCCACGACGACACGGTCGATCGCACGACCGACGGCAGCGGTGCGGTGTCGGAGATGACGGTGACGGAGCTTCGTCATCTGGACGCCGGCTTCAGGTGGACGCCTCGGGGCCCGAGCGAGGAAGGCGAAGAGGGCGACTTCCACTACAGAGGTCAGGGCGTCACGTTGCCGACGCTCGGTGAGGTGCTGAGCGCGTTCCGGAACACCGCCGTCAACGTGGAGATCAAGCAGGACGACGCCGAGGTGGCGCGGAGGCTGTGCCGCTACATAACCGATGCGGGCGCCACCCAGCGGGTGATGGTCGGCTCGTTCCATGGACGTCCGCTCTCCGCCTTCAGGGAGGCGTGCCCTCAGGTCGCGACGTCGGCGTCCCAGAACGAGGTCGCGTTCTTCGTCGCTCTCGAGAAGCTGCGTCTCTCCGCCGTCCTGACGCCTCCGTACGAAGCTATGCAGGTGCCCATGACCTTCTCCGGCATCCAGGTGGTGACGCCGCACTTCGTAGAGGCGGCCCACGCACGCAACGTCGACGTGCACGTGTGGACGGTCAACGACGAGGAGACGATGCGGGAGCTGGTGGCCATGGGAGTCGACGGGATCATCACGGACCGGCCCGACCGCGCCTTGCGCGTCCTCGGTCGGGAGTACGACGAGGAGCAGGTCCCCGCTTTCGTCGATCGCTAGAACTGGAACGTCGAGAACTCGTGCGCCGAACGGCTACGTCAACTGTGCGCTATGTGGCTATCACCTCGGCTGCATCACCTCGCTCGGCGCGTATCTGAAGCCGCCGGCGGTAGAGGTTGATGCCGAGAACCACGAGCATGATCGCCAGGCCGACGGCCTCGTATGTGAAGCTCGGGTAGAAGATCAGGATGAGGCCCAGCGCTGCCAGGATGCGGGAGTACCAGGCCATGCGCGTGAACATGTAGCCCTCTAGAGCCGCTGCGAACGCGGCCAGCGAGACGAACCCTACGAGGATCGTCCACAGGTAGTACCAGGTCTCGCCGCCGTATATCAGCTCGGGGTTGTACACCATGAACAGCGGGATGAGGTAGAGCCCCTTCGCCATCTTCCACGCCTGGAACGCCGTGCGCATGGGATCGGCCTTGGCGATGCCAGCGCCGGCGAACGCCGCCAGCGCCACCGGCGGGGTCACGTTGGAGTCCTGCGAGTACCAGAAGATGAGCAGGTGCGCGATCAGCAGGGGGATGCCGAACTCGCTCTGCAGCAGGGGGGCCGCTAGCACGGCCAGGACGATGTAGCTGGCCGTAACCGGCAAGCCCATGCCAAGGACGAGGCTCGCGAGGATTATCAGGACGATCGCTATGAGCAGGTTGCCGCCCGAGAAGGCCAGCATGAGGGCCGAGAACTTCAGGCCCAGACCGGTAAGCGTGATGATGCCGACCACGATGCCCGCCACAGCGCAGGCCACGCTGACGGGCACGGCGTTGAGGGCGCCGACTCGGAACGCGTCGATGAACCCTCTGGCCCCGAGGATCGCGTCCTGCGAGACCGTCTGCTCCTCGGCCGCTACCGCGAGAACCTCTCCCTCCTGGTTCTTGGGGGGCGCGGGCTTGAGCCAGAAACGCCGCACCGCCCACCGCAGGGCCGACACGCCGAGGATGCTGACGATGGCGATGAACCCGACGCGGTTGGGCGAGACGTTGATCATCAGGAAGTAGATGAGGACGGCCAGGGGCACGAGGTAGTACCAGCCCTCGCGGAGCACGTCACGCACACGGGGCAGCTCGGACCGGGGGATGCCTCGCATGCCTCGCTTCAGGGCGATGAGGTCGACGAACAGGTAGACGGTGGCGAAGTACATGATCGCCGGCAGGATGGAGATGCGGACGATCTCGGCGTATGGCACGCCGGTGTACTCGGCCATGAGGAAGGCGCCCGCGCCCATCACGGGCGGCAGGATCTGACCGCCGGTGGAGGCGGCCGCTTCTACGCCGCCGGCCTCTTCCGGCCTGTACCCCAGCCGCTTCATCAGCGGTATGGAGAACGCTCCCGTAGTCACCACGTTGGCTATCGCGCTGCCGGATACCGAGCCCATGAACCCTGACGCGACCACGGCGGCCTTTGCAGGTCCGCCGCGCTGCCTGCCGGCCACCGCGTACGCCATGTCGATGAACGTCTTGCCCGCGCCCGTAGACTCCAGGAACGCGCCGAAGAGTATGAACGTGAAGACGACGGTCGCGGCCACGCCCAGCGGGAGGCCGAGTATGCCCTCCTGACCCAGGTAGAGGTGGCCGATGATGCGGTCGAACGTGTAGCCGCGGTGGGCGAGGATGCCTGGCAGGAGCTCGCCCAGCCAGGGCAGCGCCCCCCTGGGACCGGCCATCGCGTAAAGCAGCGCCACCAGCGCGACGATCGTTATCGCCCAGCCTATGGTCCGGCGAGCGGCCTCCAGCACCACGATGACCGCGATCACGCCGGCGATGATGTCGCGCTGGATGAAGAAGCCCGAGCGCCCGATTATGCCGTTCAGGTCTAAGAGCAGGTACAGGCCTATGTACGCGGACGCGGCGATGAAGAGCCCGTCCACTGCCCAGTCGAGAGCTGCACGCTTGCGCTTCCTCAGCGGGAACGCGAGGAACGTGATTACGAGCACCACCATCAGGTGGAAGCCGCGCTGGATGAAGAGGTTGAACGGCCTGAACCCCGCCGTGTACAGCTGGAAGGCTCCGAGCGCGACGGCAAGGACGGTGACGATGACCGCGACCCAGGCCAACATGGGCACTCCGCGATGCTCTACGCCGGAGGCATCGGCGGCGTCTGCGAGTCGGTCGGTCATCTGAAGATCACCTCGATCCGGGCGTGTTCCCCGGCATGCTCACGGCTCAGCTCGTAGCGGTCGCCTGCGACGATCAGCACGGTGGGAGCGCGGTGAGTACCTATGATGATGTTGTGGACGTTGCCGTATAGCGGTAGGTTGATATCACTGAGAAGGTACCTGCCATCCGGGAGTTGCGTCATGGTACCGCGGCCCGCGAACCCTCCGAGACCGGCGATGTCGAGGTGCGGGGATAGCTGCTCGGTGACGTACATGGCGCCGTCCCTGTAGGCGAACCGGTCCTCCACCTCCACCTGCGCAACCGAGTGCAACCACTGGATGCTCCACGTCATCGTGTCCGGTAGCGCCACGTCGACGAGGACCTCGCCGGCTCCTGTCGTCACGACGAGACGAGGTTCCTTCCCGCCCGCGGCCGAGACGGTCTGCAGCATGCCCGTCAGCAACACCGCAACTGCGATGGCCCAAAGGGTTCGCGCGCGTCCGGGAGATGGGTCCCAGGACGCGCGCGCTCGCATTTCGGTCTAGCCCTCTATCAGTCGACCCGCAGCCGGTCCGGCACCTCGAGCCCGATCTCCTCGTAGTAACGGATCGCGCCGGGGTGCAGCGGGATGGGGGAGTCGAGGGCTGACTCCGGGACCGTCTCGTTGGCCGATGGGTGGATCGCACGGACGATGTCGATGTGCTCGAAGAGCGCCTTCGTGAACGAGTATGCAAGCTCCTCGTCCATCTCGGCCGCGACGATCAGCAGGTTGGGCGTGCCGATCGAGGGCGTCTCGCCTACGCCGCGGTAGCCGTCCGCCGGGAACGTGTAGCGGATGAGCGTGGGGTCGGCCGCGTGGATCTGCTCGTACTCCTCGTCGCTGATGGGCACCAGCTTTATGTCGTGGGTCTCGGCCAGGCTCATCACCGCGCCGGTCGGCATGCCACCGGACCAGAAGCCTGCGTCTATCGAGCCGTCTCGCAGGGCGTCGGCCGTCTCGTTGGCGCCAAGCCTCTGGACGGTGAAGTCGTCGTAGGTGATGCCGACCGCCTCGAGGATCGTCTGGGCCGATACCTCTGTGCCGGATCCCGGGGCGCCTACGGAGACCCGCTTGCCCACGAGGTCCTGCAGGGTGTTGATGTCCGAGTCGGCCCGCGTGATCACGTGCACCGCGTTGGTGTACGCGACCGTTATGGCCCGCAGGTTCGGCAGCTGCGGGAGCGTCCCACCCTCGCCGAAGTCGCCGGTGCCCTCGTACGCGGCCAACACCGTGTCCGCGAGAGCCAACGCCAGGTCGGCGTCACCACGCGAGATGAACGCGACGTTGTCGACGGAAGCGTTTGTTGCTTCCACCGTGGCCGTGTACCCGTCGACGAACTGATCGATCACCTGCGCGTAGCCACCACCAGTGGGGTAGTACACGCCCCCTGTGCCGCCGGTGGCGATGGAGAGCGGGACTTGTGCCAGAGCGATGCCGAAGGCCAGCGTGGCAACTGCGACTAACGACCGGAGTCCGGTACGCATGCGGTTCCTCCCTAGGTTGGTTTGAGGCGAACGTAGCACAGGTCTGTGGGGCTAGACTCGCGGGAATGCTTAAGAACGTTAAGGTGCTGGATCTGAGCAGGGTCCTGGCCGGGCCGTACTGCACGCAACTCCTTGCGGACATGGGTGCGGACGTCATCAAGGTCGAATCGCCCGCTGGTGACGACACGCGCAGATGGGGCCCTCCGTACGTCGGAGGAGAGTCCGGCTACTACCTGTCGGTGAACCGCGGCAAGCGCAGCCTGGCAGTTGACCTGAAGGACGAGGAGGCCGCAGCGGCCATAAGGCGGATCGCGGACCGGGCTGACGTCGTGGTCGAGAACTTCAAGGTAGGCGACCTGGCCAGGTACGGGCTCGACTACGAGAGCGTGTCGGCGACCAACAGGAAGGTCGTTTACGTCTCCATCACCGGGTTCGGCCAGTACGGTCCCAGGGCCAAGCAGCCAGGCTACGACGGCGCACTCCAGGCGCTTTCCGGCCTCATGGCGATGACGGGCGAGGCCGGCAGGGGTCCTGTCAAGATGCCAGTGGCGTTCATAGACGTCCTCACAGGCGTACATGCCGCGTTCGGCGCCCTGGCCGCGCTCAGGCGGGCGGAGGCGACGGGTGAGGGCACGCACCTCGACATCTCGCTGCTCGACGTCGCGCTCGCTAGCCTCGTGAACCAGGCCCAGGCGGTGCTCTTGACCGGCGAGGCGCCGGAGCGGCACGGCAGCGCGCACCCGACGATAGTGCCTTACCAGGCGTTCGAGGCCGCAGACGGCGGGCTGGCGCTGGCGGTCGGCAACGACAAGCAGTTCGCGAGGCTGTGCGATGTGCTCGGCGTTCCCGAGCTTGCCGCGGACGACCGCTACGCCACGAACGACGGGCGAGTGAGGAACAGGAGCGAGCTCATCCCGTTGCTCTCCGCACAGGTCGCGAAGTGGCGCCGGGACGACCTGATAGCGGCGTGTGGCAGGGCCGGCGTGCCCGCGACGCCGGTGCTCACACTGCCCGAGACCTTCCAGGACGCCCAGTCGCAGGCCCGCGGAGCGGTGATAACGGGAGAGCACCCGACCGCAGGCACCGTGCCGATGGTGGCGAGCCCGCTCTGGTTCGCGTCCGGCGTTGGCGGCGAGGACCTGGGCCTGCGGCCCGCGGAGGGTGCCGCCGCGCCCCCGCCGCTACTGGGTCAGCACAGCGTCGAGGTCTTGACCGAGGAGGCCGGGCTAGCTGGGGCACAGGTCGAAGCGATGCTCGAGCGCGGCGCCGTGGTTCGTCCCGACTGACAGCGTCGGCGGCGACCGCACGGCGACGATCCCGCCCCGACCCCTCGACGCCGCAGCGCCGCCCGACTACCGTTGATTTCAGGCAGGCTCGAGCAGAGAGTCCGCAGCGCTGCCCCTTAGCAGGCCCAGGTAGACCCCGTCTACGCTGACATCTCCTGCAGGCACCGTGAGCGTTGGATAGGAGTCGTTGTGTGGGATGAGCTGTACCTTGCCGTTACCGACCCGGCGCACGTACTTGAGCGTCGCGTCCTCTTCCTCTACCCGCACGGCGCAGATCTGGCCGTCGCGCGCCGGCTCGCTCCGGGAGAGCAGGACGACGTCTCCCGGTTGGATGAGGTCTGCCATGGAGTCGCCTCGGACGCGTAGGGCGAAGCTCGCCTGCATGAGGCCAGGCAAGGGCAGGTACGCCTCCGGATGGGCTATGGCCGTGTCGAAGGGGCCGGCCGGTATGTCGCCGAGCACCGGGACGCCCGTTGCCTGCGGCGGCAGCGAAAGGTGAGGGGAGCGGCCGCGGCCCCGGCTCTCGAACTGCAGGTAGCCCTTCTTCTGGAGGGCCTCTAAGTGCTGGCGCAGGGAGACGTAGTGGATACCCAGCGACCGTGCCATGTCTGACAGGTCCGGCATGCGCCCGGTGCGCCTCTGGTGGTCGACGAGCCGGGTGTAGACCCGTTCCTGTGTGGGGGTCAACGGCTGATCTCCACTTGATGCACTCATGCCTAAAATGGTAAGGTGTTCAGCCCAGATGTGTCAAATGTGAGGATAGTTAACTATGACTCACACACGCACCCCTGGGCGGTTGGGGTCAGAGGTAGCGCGAATGCCGTGCTGGACGCATCTCATCGCGCTTTCACGGCCCCTGGCCAGTATGGACATATGTGGGTCTGGGTGCTATAGTTTTTGTAGTCGTTGCCGCGCGCGATCCGCGGCGCGTAGCAGCCACCCAGACATCGTCGGCCGGCCCACGCGGTCGCGCCCGTGAGATGAGAAAGGAAGTCAACCATGCTCGACACGTTCGAAGCACTCGAGACGCCGAGCGGTTGCGAAGCTCCAGGCATCGTCCCGACAGGACTCGCCCTGCCTACCCGCACGCTCGAACCCGGTCAGGTCCTCTACGAGGCCGACCGTGAAGCCGCCAGCCTGTACGTCGTCAACCACGGCGTCCTCAAGGCCGTCGTGCCTACGAGCCTGGGCCGCGACCGCATCGCAGACCTCTACGGCCCCGGCGACGTGCTCGGCCTCAGCGCGCTGGACGGGGGCAAGCACGCCGAGACGGTCGTCGCTGTGCACGATGCATGCCTGACGCCCATCGACCCGCAGCAGGCGATGAACGACCGCGGCCTGCGCGACTACGTTCTACGTAGCCTCGCGCGCCAGCTGAGGCGCTCCCGCGAGATGCTCGACGAGGCCGAGATGCCCGTCGGCGCCCGCGTTACGCGCGCCTTCCTGCGGCTCGCCAAGCAGTTCGGCCTGCCGTCCGACGACCAGAGCGACGCCGTCAAGCTGCCCCTCGCGCTTACGCACGAGGACCTCGCAGACCTCACCGGCTCCAGCCGCGTCACGATCACACGCATCCTCGGCGAGCTGCGCAACGACGGGGCGCTCTCCGGCACGCGCGGCGTCTACGTCGCCGACATGGACGGCCTGGAACGGGCGACCGACCAGTACGTCATGCAGGTGCTCTGAGCCGAGATCACGACGACTATTGCCCCCTGGGGAACATGCGACACCCCGGGGGGCTTTCTCTTGCTGGTAACGTAGTGGGGTCATGCTGAACTTCACAGACCTAGCCAAACAGCGCGTACTCAAGTTCATGCAGGCTCAGGCCTCGCAGGACGTCGGGGCGCTTCGGATCGCCGGCACCCGCGCAGAGCAGCGGCTCTGGCTCGTGAAGTCGGTGGACAGGCAGAAGAACGACTACGTTCAGGACGAGGGCTCGTTCGAGGTGTACCTCGACCCGCTCAGCGCGAAGGCGCTGGACGGCGCGACCGTCGACTTCGTCGACGGCGTCATGCAGTCCGGCTTCAAGGTCTTCTTCCCCAGCCCCAAGTGGGAAGACCCGCTGGCGCAGAAGGTCCAGGACGTGCTCGACGCCCATATCAACCCCGGCGTCGCGAGCCACGGCGGCAACGTCTCGCTGGAAGGCGTCAAAGACGGTGTCGCGTACATCCGCTTCGGCGGCGGCTGCCAGGGCTGCGGGGCGGCGGACGTGACGCTCAAGCAGGGCGTCGACCGCATCATCCGCGAGCAGGTGCCAGAGGTGACCCGCGTATCGGACGCAACAGATCACGATGCGGGCGAGAACCCTTACTACGCACGTAACGACGGCAAGAGCTCCTCGCCGCTGGCTGGTCAGTGAGCTAGAAGGTGTCGAGGGGCGACCGGCCTCCGAACCTACCCACAGCAGATGAGGTGGCCACCGCGGTCGCGGTGGCGGCCGGGCGAGAGACGGGCGACCTGCTCCTCAAGGGAGGGCAGGTCGTCGACGTACTCACGGGCGAAGTGCGGCCCGCCGACGTGCTCGTCGCGGGCAGGCTCATCGCCGCGGTGGGAGACGACCTCTCGGGCGCCAGGGAGACCCTCGACGCGCATGGCCGCTTCGTGTTTCCGGGGCTGATAGACGGCCACGTGCACATCGAGTCGGCGCTCGTCACCCCGGCCTCGTTCGCCGAGGTGGTGGTGCCGAGGGGCGTTACCGGCGTCGTCTGCGACCCGCACGAGCTCGCCAACGTCGCGGGTGAGGCTGGCGTGCGCTGGCTCCTCGACGTGGCGGACGACCTGCCGCTCGACGTGTGGGTGACCGTGCCGTCGTGCGTGCCGAGCACGCCGCTGGAGACCGCAGGCGCCAGCTTCGGGCTCTCGGAGATGGAGCGGCTGCTCGCCCATCAGCGCGTTGTCGGCGTCGCCGAGATAATGAGCTTCCCGGCGGTGGTGGCTGGCGACCCGGAGAACCTGGCGAAGGCGGCGCTGGCCGAGGGCGCAGGCGTTCCAGCAGAGGGCCACGCTCCCGGGCTCTCGGGTCGAGGCCTGCAGGCCTACATGGCGGCGGGCATCGCTTCCGACCACGAGACGACGACGCTCGAGGAGGGCAGGGAGAAGCTTCGCGCCGGCGCATACCTAATGGTGCGCGAGGGCTCGTTGACGCGCGATCTGGCGGCTCTGCTCCCGCTAATCGACCCCCGGCATGCCGACCGCGTTGGGCTGGTGACAGACGACAAGCTGCCGCACGACCTGCTTGCCGAGGGCGGGGTCGACCACGCGGTGAGGGAGGCCATCGCCGGCGGCGCCGACCCTGCGTACGCGATCAGGTGCGCCAGCTACAACAACGCACTCCACTTCCGCCTGAGC
>CAZMFX010000057.1:0-4039 GCA_964565625.1 uncultured bacterium | reverse complement strand
GTCGCCCTCGATGACCAGATACTCACCGGCTCCCGGCTGGTGTCGCCCTCCCAGGAGAACGGAGAGGTGGTCGCGGATCCGAGCCGCGACGTGCTCAAGCTCGCATGCGTGGAGCGGCACGGACGGCACGGCGGCGCGGCCGTCGGCCTCGTATCAGGGTTCGGCCTCCGGAGTGGCGCCCTTGCCTCGAGCGTCGGACACGACCATCACAACCTGCTGGTCGTAGGCGTCGACGACGAAGACATGTTCGTCGCGTGCAGCCGTCTGGGGGAACTGGGGGGAGGACTGGTGGTCGTCGACGGCGGCCAGGTCATCGCCGAGTTGGCGTTGCCGCTTGCCGGGCTCCTGACGGACGCGCCGCTAATGGAGGTCGCCGCCGACCTGGAGGCGCTCCACGCAGCTGCCCGTGGCCTCGGCGTGACGCTGTCTTCGCCGTTCATGACGCTGAGCTTCCTGGGTCTGGCCGTCGTACCCGAGCTGAAGCTCACCGACATGGGGCTGGTGGACGCCGCGCGAGGGGCTCTAGTCCCCCTGTGGCAGCCGCGCAGCGCCTAGATGCCGAACCTCTCGACCGCGGTGTCCACCAGGTGCTCGGCTATCGCCAGGCTCGCGGTGGCGGCGGGCGACGGCGCGTTTATCACGTGGATCGCACGCTCGCTCTCGCGGATCACGAAGTCGTCGAGCAGCCGCCCGTCCCTGCCGAGGGCCTGGGCCCTCACGCCAGCGCCGCCCCTGTGCACGTCCGACATGCCGAGCTCCGGTACCAGCCTCTGCAGCGCCTCTACGAAGGCGGTCTTCGAGAACGAACGGTAGAGCTCGTACGCGCCGACGCGCCAGAACCGTGAGGCCATCGACCACAGGCCGGGGAACGTGACGGCGTCCGCCACGTCAGCCAGGCGCACGTCGAAAGCGCCGTAGCCGTCGCGCGACAGCGCGAAGACCGCGTTGGGGCCGGCCTCGACCTCGCCGTGCACCGTCCTGGTCAGGTGGACGCCGAGGAAGGGCAGCGCGGGGTCGGGTACTGGGTAGATGAGACCCTTCACGAGGTCCGTTCGCTCCTCGCGCAGCAGGTAGTACTCGCCCCTGAACGGGACGATGCGAACGTCCGAGACGTCGGCGCCCGCCTGCCTGGCGATGCGGTCAGCCTGCACGCCTGCGCAGGTGATGACGTGCCCCGCCTCGAGCGGGCCCTCGTCGGTCGAGACGGTGACGCCGGACCCCGTGGCCCTCATGCCCTCGACGCGCACGCCGAGGCGCACCTCGCCCCCCTCGGCGACCACCAGCTCCGAGAGCCGCCGCGCGACCGCGGGGAAGTCGATTATGGCGGTGTGCGGGGAGTGGATCGCCTGGATGCCGACAGCGTGCGGCTCGATCTCCTTGATGCGCTCGGGTCCGATGAGCTCGAGGCCAGGGACCCCGTTCGCCGTGCCGCGGTCGAGGAGCGTAGCCAGCCTCGGCAACTCGTCCGGCTCGGTCGCGACGACTACCTTCCCGACCTCCTGGTACGGCAGGTCGTGCGCGGCGCAGAACTCTCGCATCATGGCGACGCCGGAGACGCAGAGGCGGGCCCTCAGGCTGCCCGGGCGGTAGTAGAGACCGGAGTGCACGACGCCGGAGTTGTGGCTCGTCTGATGCTGGGCCACGGCGCCTTCCTTGTCGAGGACGGTGACGCTGAGCCCCGGCCGTCTGCTTGTCAGAGCGTGAGCGGTGGCGAGGCCGACGATGCCTGCACCGACGACGATCACGTCGCTGCGGTTCATGGAGCCAGGATACGCCGGGCAGCGCGATAGACTCCGCGGGCATGGCGTTGCGGCGAGGAGGGGATGACGCGTGAGAGGTCCGGCTCCCGGCTGGCTTAGGCAGTTCGACTCGTACCTCGCACAGGTCGTGACCGAGGCAGAGGTGCCCGGAGCTGCGGCCTGCGTCACGTGTGGACCCGATGTCGTCTACCTGCGAGCCGTCGGATGGCGCGATCGCGAGGCCCGCTTGCCCGCTACCCCGCGCACCGTGTTCGGCCTCGCCTCGCTCAGCAAGTCGTTCACCGCGCTGACCGCCCTCGTGCTGCAGGCGCGCGGCGTCTGGAGCCTCGAGGACCCGGTCTCAGACCACCTGCCGGAGTTCGGTTACCCAGGGCTCGACTCGGCAGGGGAGCCCGTGCGCCTCTGGCACATGCTCAGCCACACGACGGGTGTGCCCCCGCTAAGGGCGCTCGAGTACGCCCTCAGGCGAGACCAGCTGGGGGACCCGGCCCATGCGTACGCGGAGAGGGACAGTGCAGGCGACCCGGACGTGGGCGGCTACGAAGAGCTGATGGCCTACATGCGCGCAGGGGAGAGAGGGCTGTTGGACTCGCCCGGGCGCGTCGTCAGCTACTCGAACGAGTGCGTTGCCCTGGTCGGCGCCGCCATCGAACGCGTGACCGGCAGATCGTTCCCGAGCGTGCTAGAGGACGAGGTCCTCGCGCCGCTCGGCATGACCTCAACGGGCTTCGGGCCCTCACAGGAGGCGGAGCGGGCGGTCCTGTACACCCGCACGCCGGACGGCGTCGTGCGGTCGCCCTCCTGGAGCCAGGCCCCCGCCTACCTTGGCACGGGCATGCTGAGGTCGAGCGCGGCCGACCTGACGAGGTACCTGTCTTTCATGGCGACAGGCGACGGCCAGGCGATCGGCGTCGCGCCCGAGCTCCTCGCCGAGCTCACCCGCCCGCGAGCATGGTCTCAGCCGGGGGGCGGTTACGCGCTCGGCTGGTCCGTGAGGTCGCAGGAAGGCGTGACCGTCGTGCGGCACGGCGGCTCCCTCAAGGGTGTCGCCAGCTGCCAGGGCTTCGTGCCCGAACTGGGGCTGGGCGTCGCGGTGCTCATGAACCTCGACGGTGCGCCCGCCATGCGGGCGTGGTACGGGGCGGTGAACCTCGCACTCGGGCTCGCCCCCGACGCCCCCCTCTACGGCACCGGCCACGATCTCGTATGGGCCGGCCCGGGGAGCGCTGAGGCCGAACTTGGGCGCTTCGCCGGCGTGTACGCGTCCGGGGAGCCGTGGGGCAGGCTCGAGCTCGTCGCGGAGCCGTGCACGGCCGTGGCGGAAGGTGATCGTGACAGCGCGGTGGCGGATGACGGCCGTTACCTCGTCGCCTACTCGGGCGACGACAGGGAGCGCATAGGCCGCGTCGCGCTGTTGCCGCACGCTGCCGACGGGCCGGATGACACCCTCGAGTTCGTGATCGTCGGCGAGAAGGGCGCCTGGGACGCTGGCCGCTTCCACCTGGGGGACGACGGGACGCCGTTCGCGGTTCAGCACGCTCAGCGCTGGTACGACAGGCAGACTCCGGGGCCGGCGGAACCAGAGCGGGCGCCGGCCGCCGGGATCCGTTGACGCCCGCTCGACCTCGCGGGCCCCGGCTGAGCAGAAGAAACTTGATATAATCAGACTCACATCTGTTGACAGTGGTCAACGGAAACACCTATACTATCAGTTGAGACGTGAGGTTGCGCCTGCACCGCATAGGTTTCGTGCCGTAGCCGGTTACATGGCTGTGAGACGAGGGCGGGCGCGCCGGCAAGACACATGAATATCGAGGAGACACAGACATGGCAAAAGCCGTAGGAATCGACTTGGGCACCACCAACAGCGTGATCGCCACCATCGAGGGTGGCGAACCGGTCGTGCTCGTGAACTCGGAAGGCAACAGGACCACGCCGTCGGTCGTCGCGTTCAAGGACGACCAGAGGCTGGTGGGCCAGGTGGCCAAGCGCCAGGCGGTCCTCAACCCTAGAGGCACCCTCTTCGAGGTGAAGCGCTACATAGGCCGCACATGGGAAGAGATCGAGGCCGAGGCCGAGCGCGCGCCTTACGAGGTGGTGAAGGGCCCGGACGGCGGCGTCAGGTTCGTCGTGGGCGACAAGCAGTACACGCCGGAGGAGGTCTCGGCGATGGTGCTGCGCAAGCTGGTCGACGAGGCCAGCGAGAGGCTCGGCGAGAAGATCACCAAGGCCGTAATCACGGTCCCCGCGTACTTCAACCACTCGCAGCGCGAGGCCAC
>CAZMFX010000056.1:0-15552 GCA_964565625.1 uncultured bacterium | reverse complement strand
GCATGAAGAACATGACGACGAGGAGGAACTTGCTTACCGACAGGACCGCCAGCACGACGAACGTCATCGTCTGGCCGAGCCACGCCTGCGGGTACTCGACGATCGCGAACTCGGCGTACGTGATGACGCCGAGGATCAGAACGATGAGGATGTATGTGCCTACTGCACCGTTATGGTTCTTGGCCATCTCAGCTTTCCCGGCTCACACGAACTCGACGAGGTAGACGACCGTGAAGATCACGATCCAGACGATGTCAACGAAGTGCCAGTAGAGGCCAGCGATCTCCAGGTACACGGCGTCCTTGCTGCTCGTTGGCCTCACGTACGACTGGATGAGGAACGCCAGTAGCCACAGCACCCCGCCGGCGACGTGGATCCCGTGCGTGCCGGTGAGGATGAAGAACGTCGTGCCGAAGAGGCTGTGGTGGATGGAGAGGCCGGCGTTCACGAAGTGCACGAACTCGTAGACCTGGAACCCGAGGAATATGGAGCCGAAGAGCGCAACGCCGAACGTCCAGAGCCTGAACTTGGGTATGTCGTCGATGCGCAGCGAGTGGAGGGCGAGCACCATGAGGAAGCTCGACACCAGGAGGACGAACGAGCTGACGGTCGTCAGCGGGATGTCGAAGACGTCTATCGGGTAGGGCGCGACGAGGCTGCGGTTGTGATAGGCAAGGTACGTCCCGATGAGCGCGCCGAACATCATGCAGTCGGACGCCAGGAAGACCCACATGAGCAGCTTGACGTCAGGCAACCTCGTGCTGCGCCAGCCGTGCGCTGTGATAGCTCCCCTTGTGCCAGGCTGCCCCGGCTGATCCTGCGTTATGGGATGGGTGTGGGCGGCTACGTCGGCGGCCGTACTCATGCGGGCTCTCCCTCTAGCTCCGGATGCACGTGGTGTCCGCCAACGCCCTCGAACGCCCAGCCGAAGATGCAGAAGATGAAGACGAACCCGCTGATTATCGCGAGTATCCAGTTGTCGAATATCAGCCCGTACGAGCCGACGATTATGGCTCCGGACGCGAGGATCGGCCACCACGATTGCCCTGGTATGTGGATGCCGCCTGCGTCGTAGCGCTTACCTGCGGTACGCGGGTCTATCGGCTCGACGTTGAGGGTCTCTGGATGCTTGTACGCCCAGAACGCGTCGAGGGAGTTGACAACCGGTTGCGTCGCGAAGTTGTAGTACGGCGGCGGCGATGTGGTAGCCCACTCGAGCGTGCGCGCGTCCCACGGGTCGTTGCCCGCGGGCTTGCCCGCCCTGAACCCGTGGATCACGTTGATGAGGAAGATCACGAGACCGATGCCCATGATGAACGTGCCGAACGTCGACATGAAGTTCCAGACCTCGAGACCGATGCCGGCCGGGTAGGTCTGGATGCGCCGCGGCATGCCCATGAGGCCGGCGAGGTGCTGTGGGAAGAAGATGGTGTGGAAGCCGAGGACGACGAAGACGAACCCGATCTTCCCGAGGCGCTCGTCTAGCAGCTTGCCGGTGAACTTCGGGAACCAGTAGTAGACGGCCCCAAGGAAGGTCAGCAGCGCGCCGCCGCCCATCACGTAGTGGAAGTGCGCGACGACGAAGTACGTGTCGTGCACCTGGGCGTCGAAGGTGGGCATGGCGACCATGATCCCGGTTATGCCACCGAGCGTGAACGTGACTATGAACGCCAGGCAGTAGAGGAGCGACGTCGTGAACCGTATGTTGCCGCCCCATAGCGTTCCGAGCCAGTTGAAGATCTTCACCCCCGTCGGGATACCGATGATGAACGAGGTAAGGGAGAAGGCGGTGTTCACCACTGGCCCCAGCCCGGTCGTGAACATGTGGTGCGTCCAGACGGCGAAGCCCATGAAGGCGATGAGGATGCTCGCCAGGATCATCACGGGGTAGCCGAACAGCGGCTTGCGGCTGAACGTCGGCACCATCTCGCTGATCATCCCGAACGCTGGCAGGATGATGATGTAGACCTCAGGGTGCCCGAAGATCCAGAACAGGTGCTGCCACAGGATGGGCAGCGCTCCCGCCTCGGGTACGTAGAAGAGCGTGCCGAAGGTGCGGTCGGTGATTATCTGGACGAACGCGATCGTCAGCGGCGGGAACGCGAAGATGATCATGAACGACGTGATGATCATCATCCAGACGAACACCGGCATGCGCATGAACGTCATGCCGGGCGCGCGCATGTTCACGATCGTCACGATCAGGTTCATGGCCGTGACGGTCGTACCGATACCGCTTATGAACAGCCCGAACGCGTAGAAGTCGACGCCGAAGCCCGGGTTGTTGCTGAGGCTGGTGAGCGGTGCGTACCCGGTCCAGCCCATGTCGGGCGCGCCGCCGAGGAAGAAGCTCGAGTAGATCATCAGCCCGCCAAGCGAGTAGACCCAGTACCCGAACGCGTTGAGGCGCGGGAACGCGAGGTCGCGGGCGCCGATCATCAGCGGCACGAAGTAGTTCGCGAAACCGATGCCCATGGGCATGATGGCGAGGAACACCATCGTGAGCCCGTGCATCGTGAACAGCTGGTTGAAGATGTCGGGCGACACGAGCTGCTGGTCTGGCCGCATCAGCTGGAGGCGCATGATGAACGCCTCGACGCTGGCAAGGCCGAGGAACGCGAAGCTGGAGAGGATGTAGAGGATCCCCAGCTTCTTGTGGTCCACCGTCGTCAGCCAGCTAACGAGCCCTGTGCGCCGGTGGGGCCTGATGAACAGGCTTGGCTGCGGTGCGGTGGTGGTCGATGCCATCAGTTACCTCCCATGGCAACGGCCTGTGCTTCGTTGGTGGCCTGGTCGGCACCGAGGCTGAGGAGGTAAGCGGCGATGGCTGTCGCCTCCTCCTCGCGATTGGGGTCGTCCTCTGCCCACAACGTCGGCATGTAGTTGCCTGGCTTGACGGATTGGGGGTCCATGATCCACTGGGCGACGTTCTCGAGAGTGGCGTCGAGCACGCCCGCCCCCACGGTGTGCCTGAGGCCGAAGTTCGTCAGTTCGGGGTAGCCGGGCTGGCCGTAGCTGACGCCCTCTGCGTAGTTGTCAAGCGAGTGGCAGCCGATACAGCCCTTCTGGGCGAAGAGGGTACGGCCCTGGCTCACCTGCTGATCGCTCGAGACCGTCTGCACGACCGGCTCCTGGAACGACTCGACCCACCGGTCGAACTCTTCCTGCTCCTCCACGACTACGCGGAAGCGCATGTAGGCATGAGCACCGAGGCAGAGCTCTGCGCACTGGCCGTGGTACACGCCCGGCTCGTCGGCCTGCAGCCACAGCTGGTTGTCTTGATGAGGTATGAGGTCGACCTTGCCGCCGAGGCGCGGCGCCCAGAACGCGTGGAGGACGTCTGCCGACTGCAGGTCGAGAACCAGCCGGGACCCGACGGGCACGTGGAGCTCGTTCGCCGTCGTGATGCCGTACTCCGGGTACTCGAACTTCCACCACCACTGGTAGCCCGTTACGGTGACGGCGACGTCGCCTTCACCCGCCTCTGTGAACGTCTGCAGCTTGAAGATGGAGCGCACGGTCGGTACCGCCACCAGGATGACGATGATGACGGGAATCGCGGTCCAGACGACCTCGATGAGGACGTTGCCGTGGGTCTGGCCGGGGATCGAGTCGTCACCGCGCCGTCTGCGGTAGCGAACGATCACGTAGACCATGACCCCGCCGACCAGGAGCATCACTGGGATGCTCAGGTACCAGGTCCACATGAACAGGCCCAACTGCTCCTGGGCCACGGGACCTGCCGGTGCGAACACGGACTGTTCGTCAGCCAAGCTGCAGCCGGCGAGCAAGAACGTCAGAAGTGCGACGGGCGATGCCCGCCACAACCAGCCTATGCGCACTTTTTCCCTCCTAGGGCGCGTGGGTGAGGGCAAGTAGAAGGCGCCCCCTCTCGGTACCGGGTCAATCTAGCACAAGCTTTTCCGACATCTATATCGGTCGTGGCGGCGCCTCGAATGACAGGGACGTTCGTCCCGGGGCCGCGCTCACGGGTCCCGTTCTCGGAACGACGCCGCCTCGGCCAGATGAGCGGTTCCCACGACAGCCGCGCCGTCCAGGTCGGCCACGGTGCGCGCCACCCGCAACAGCCTGTCGAAACCGCGGGCGCTCAGGCCAAGACGGTCGACGATCTCGCGCAAAAGGCGCAGCGACTCGCCGCCCGGCATGGCGTGCAGACGCAGCTCCGGACCCGACAGGTCGGCGTTGAGACACCCCTGTCGCTCGAGCATCAACTGCCTTGCGGCCGCTACCCGTGCCGCTACCGTCGCACTCGACTCGCCACGGCCGGCAGCGACCAGCTCGGCCCTGCCCAGCCGAGGCACGGCCAGCCTCAGGTCGATGCGGTCGAGCAGCGGGCCAGACAGCCGCGTCGCGTAGCGGCGGCGCTCAGCGCGTCCGCATACGCAGGCGTCGGGGTCCGGGTCGAGCGCCCGCCCGCAAGGGCAAGGGTTCATCGCTGCAACCAGCTGGAAGCGGGCGGGCAGCGATACGGGTCCGGCAGCCCTCGCGATGACGACGACGCCGGACTCGAGAGGCTGCCTCAGCGCCTCGAGCACGCCGCGCGTGAACTCCGGCGCCTCGTCGAGGAAGAGGACGCCGTGGTGAGCGAGGCTTGCCTCACCCGGCCGCGGGTTCGCGCCGCCGCCGATGATCCCGGCTTCCGTGCCGCTGTGGTGCGGGGCCCGATAAGGGGGAGTCAGGTCGAGGCCTGCCCCTCTCGTGAGGCCGGCAGCGGAGTAGACGCGACCGACCTCCAGGGCCGCCCCCACCTCGAGCGGCGGCAGCAGGCCGGGCAACCGGTTGGCGAGCATCGTCTTGCCTGCCCCCGGAGGGCCCGTCAGAAGGGCGCTGTGTCTGCCGGCCGCCGCGATCTCCAGCAGGCGCTTGCCCTGCGCCTGCCCCCGGACGTCCGCCAGGTCGTCGTACGCCGCGATGGTCGTGGCTTGACCCGCCCTGGTGATGGGGAGCGCCTCGCGGCCCCGCAGGTGCTCGACGGCCTGCCTCAGCGTCGCTGGCCCGTGGCAGTTCGTTCCAGGCACGGCGGCGGCCTCGGCTGCGTTGCCCGGCGGGCACAGCAGGGAAAGACCCGCGGCGCGCGCCTCCAAGGCCATGCTGACGGCGCCCGTTACCTCGCGCAGTGAGCCGTCGAGCGCGAGCTCGCCGAACGCCAGGTAGCCGGAGAGGCGCCGGGCGGGCAGGTGACCGGCGGCGGCGAGCAGGCCGAGCGCGATAGGCAGGTCGAAGGCCGGCCCGTTCTTGCGGACGTCCGCAGGCGCGAGGTTGACGGTCACGCGGCTGGGCGACAGCGGCGTCCCCAGCCCTTTGAGGGCCGCCCTCACGCGCTCTCTCGACTCCTGCACGGCCGCACCCGGGAGGCCGACTATCGTGAAGTTGGGCAGGCCGCCGCTCACGAACACCTCTACGGTCACCCTGACCGCGTCGACACCGCTGAGGGTGGCCGAGGTGACCGCTGCGTACATCTGGCAACAGCGTGTACGCGGCAGGCAGCGGAGATAGTGCACGGTCGGTCATTGCCAAGCCGCGCTAGGTTGGTGTCCGCCAGCGTTCCCGACACGACAGCGCCGGGCTACGCCGAGACGATCGAGAGCGGCACCCACCGCGACCCGGCCCGTGAGTGGCCGAAGACCCGGTGGGCCGCTCGCCTGGAGGTTTCTCGTGACTTCATACGTTGAGGCTCGACCCGCGACACGCTCCCTTGACGCCGTTCGGCGCTTCCAGCCCTCGCCACGGCGGCTCATGCTTGGCGTAGCAGGGCTCGCCGCACTGCTGCTCACCGCATGCGGCAACCTAATCCCTGACCAGCAGGTCACCAACCCGCTCGGCCTAGACGGAACAGCGGTCCAGGTCGAGTTCCAGGCGCCGGACGTGCTGACGGCCCAAGCGATCGGCGCCCAGGCAGAGGCGGATTTCTCCTTCAGCGACTACGATCTCCCCGACCTGCCCATATCGCCGACCGAGCTCGCGAACGAGCTGAGCGTCGCGTCTGCCACCCTTTCCGGAGACACCGCGACGGCCCCTGACACGATCGACCTTTCAGACGTCGAGGTGACCGTGCGGATCTGGCACGGAGCCTTCAGCTACGACGCCGCAGAAGAGGACGCGAGGGTCGAGGCCGTGGTGGAGGCCGCGTCCGACATCACGCTGAACAGGGTCTCTTGTGACGCCGGAGTCTCGTGCGAGTACGCATACGTTGGAGCGGTCCCCGCCTTCGGCGTCGCCTCGCTCACAGGCGGGCAGCTCGGCACCACGATGACGATCGTCACCGAGGCCCCAGAGCCGAACCAGGGTCACGTGCTCCTCCAGCTGACGGGCGAACCCGACGAGCTTGCCGGACGGACCCTCACGATCACGATCGACGCGTCGGAGGGCAAGATCGGCTTCTGACCGCATAGGGATCCGTACCGACGACGATGATGGGGTGGCCTTTGGTTGCCACCCCATCACGTTTCCGTAACCGCTGAGGCGCCGCCTGCGCCCGTGATCGGGCGGCCGGCTTCCGCTAGACGACCTTCTCGTGCGCGTAGAGGCCGAAGGTGCCCGGGCCAACGTGGCTGCCGATCACGGCGCCGATCTCGGAGACGCCGCGCGCCTCGTACTGCACGCCCGCCGCCGCAATGCGCTGCTGCAGGCGCTCCGCGGCCTCCGGGTCCTGGATGTGTATGAAGTTCGCTACCACCGGGCCCGAGGCTTCCTCTACGTACTTGGCGAAGCGGTCGACCAGTTCCTGCTGGGCCTTCTTGAGGCCGCGTGCGCGGCTCACGGGCTCGATGACACCTTCGCGCAGGCTGAGTATCGGCTTGATGTTGAGCAGGCTGCCCATGAGCGCGCTGGCGCGGCCGATGCGCCCGCCCTTCTGGAGGTACTCGAGCGTGCCGACGGTGAAGAGGACGAAGTTGGTGTCGCGGATGCGCTCGAGGGCAGCGACGATCTCGTCGAGCGACGCTCCTCTCGAGCGCAGCGCGGACGCGGCGCGCGCCATCTCACCGTGGCCCAGGCTCGCCCCGCGCCCATCGAAGAGCGTGACGGGCACCGGAGACTGCTCGGAGGCCAGCTTCGCCGACTGATGGGTGCCGGAGAGCTCGGCCGAGATGGTTATGACGAGGACGTGGTCCGCACCGGCATCGGCGACGCTGCGGTATACCTCCGCGAAGTCCTCTGGGCTCGGCTGGCTCGTCGTTGGCAGGTCTGCACCGGCCGCGACGCCCTCGATGATCTCCCTCGGGGTTATGTCGATCCAGTCCTTGTGCGTCTCGCCCCTGAAGTTGACGTACAGGGGGACGCGCTCTACGTCAAGCGCTTGCAGCTCGTCTGCTGTCAGGTCCGAGGTGGAGTCGGTGACGATGGCCAGGTTCATGGTGCTCCAAGGCGCCGGCTGCCTAAGCCGGCGAGGGTACTTAGACCGTTCGCGGCGTCAGAGAGTGTGGTCTGTGGCCATCATACCGGCAGGGCGGCCGAGCCCGTCCGCGCCGTGCCGGCGCCTTGGCGCCCGGCGATCAGCTCGGCGATCTGCACGGCGTTGAGGGCAGCGCCCTTGCGTACCTGGTCGCCGGCGACGAAGAGAGCCAGCCCGTTCTCCATGGCGGTGTCGCGTCTCAGGCGGCCGACGAGTGTCGCGTCGCGCCCGGCGGCGGAGAGGGGCATGGGGAACGTGTTGCGTGTCGGCTCGTCGACGAGCTCGAGCCCCTCCGCCCGCTCCAGGACCTCACGTGCGTGCGCCACGCTCACGGGCCGCTCGAACGAGGCGTGTATCGCCTCGCTGTGGGCTCGGAACACTGGCACCCTCACGCACGTCGCCGACACCATCAGGTTGGGTAGGTCGAGGATCTTCCTGGATTCGAGGAGCAGCTTCCGCTCCTCTGCGTTGTAACCGTCGTCGCCGACCTCGGAGTCGTGGCTGAAGACGTTGAACGCGATCTGATGCGCGAACTTCTCCCTGCGCGGCGTCTCGCCTGCCAGCACCGCAGCTGTCTGCTCCTCGAGTTCCGCCATGCCCGCCATGCCTGCCCCTGACACGGCCTGGTAAGTGGCGACGACGGCCCTTTTGAGACCGAACTCCCTGTGGAGCGGAGCTAGGGCCATCAGCGCGATTATCGTCGAGCAGTTCGGGTTGGCGATCACTCCCTGATGCGCGTCCATGGCCTCGGGGTTCACCTCGGGCACGACCAGGGGGACGCGGTCGTCGAGGCGCCACGCGCTCGTGTTGTCGACGACGACGGCGCCGTGCGAAGCCCAGCGCCACGCGTGCTCCCTGGAAAGCGAACCGCCGGCAGACGAGAACACGACGTCGGCACCGAGGTCCCCGTCGTCCGGCAGCGGCTCGACTACGACGTCCCTGCCGGCGAAGTCGAGACGCTTTCCTGCCGAGCGCGGCGAGGCGAAGACCCTCAGGCTCTCCACTGGGAAGGCACGCTCCTCCAGCACATCGAGCAGCTCCGCACCGACCGCCCCCGTTGCTCCGACTACCGCCACCTTCATCCCGCGCCTACCTCCACGCCCGCTCATGGGCGTTAGCGCGGGAGTCTAGCACGGTGCCTTCGACGGTCCAGCCGGGCGTAACATCTTGCGCATGCCGCTGAACGGCCGCACGCACCGGCGCATCGTCGTCAAGGTCGGCACCTCGAGCCTCATCGACGAGTCGGGGCGCCTCGACCCAGAAGCGTTCGCGGGGATCGCAAGGGGCGCCGCGACGCTGGCGGCCGCAGCCGGGTCCGGCAGTAGGCCGGCGGAGGTCGTGGTCGTCTCATCGGGGGCCGGAGCCGCGGGCCGCGAGAGGCTCGACGTCCATCTGCCCCTCACGCTTCCGCAGAAGCAGGCGGCCGCCGCTGTCGGGCAGGCGCTGCTGGTGAACGCCTGGGCGCAGGCATGGGCTCCCAGGCCGGTAGCGCAGATGCTGCTCTCCGCATACGACGTCCGCACGCGCAGGCGTTACGTCAACGCCAAGAACGCGCTGGAGGCCACCCTGGCGCTCGGTGCGGTACCGGTGGTCAACGAGAACGACAGCGTCGCGACCTCCGAGCTGAAGGTGGGGGACAACGACACGCTCTCCGCCTGGGTTGCCTACCTGGTCGGCGCTGATCTGCTCGTCATACTCACCGACGTCGACGGCCTCTACGACGCCGACCCCCGCCTCGTCCCGAGCGCGAGGCGCATCGGTGTCGTCGAGGACCTCACAGCGGTGGAGACCCTCGCCGGCGGCGCTGGCAGCCCAGCGGGCACGGGCGGCATGGGCACCAAGCTCGCCGCCGCCAGGATCGCGGCCGACGCGGGCATCGAGACCGTCGTCGTGGGGGGCAGGGGCGCCGGTCTGGAGGCGCTCGCACGCGGTGACGACGTCGGCACGCGTTTCCTTGCTGGTGCCGGCGTACCCGCGCGCAAGGCGTGGATACTCAACCAGCCGGTCGCCGGCACCCTCCTGGTGGACGCGGGCGCGCGCGACGCGCTGCGGGCGGGCAAGAGCCTACTACCGAGAGGCATCGTCGGCGTAGACGGCGACTTCGGGTTCGGTGACGCTGTCGCGGTCCGTTGCGGCGGCGAGCGCGTCGCCGTCGGCCTTACCAACTACGCTGCGCATGACCTGAGGCGGATAGCGGGCATGCACACGAGCGACGTACCGGACGTCCTGGGCGCCCATCACTACGAGGAGGCCGTGCACCGCGACAACCTCGTGTTGGGGAGAGCCGAGGTCGGTGGTAGCATCGCCTCTCCATGAGCGACGGTGCGCGCAAGCCGGTGACGAGGCGGGTCGACCGGCCCGTGCGGGCTGACGGCGCGCCGACCGGGCCAGGGAGCGCGACACCCGTTGCCGGCCCGCCCATGAAGCCGGCTCCGCGCCGCGGGCCGAACCGCAGGCAGCTCGCGTACGTGGCCGCAGGGGTCGTGATAATCACGGGCCTCCTCGGCCTCGTCAACCCGCTGCTGGCGGTGCGCCTCTACGGCCTCGAGGTCTTCGACCCACGTGGGATAAGCCAGGTACGCGCGACGTTCGGCGGGCTCTACCTGGCCCTCGGCGGCATGCTGCTCTGGGCCGCTACGCCCAGGGCGTCGGCCGCCGCGAGCTCGGTGGGTAGGCCGTACCTCAGGGCGGCAGCGTTGCTCGTCGGTTGCGTCGCTGCCGGACGGGTCCTCTCGATAGTCATAGACGGCGTCGTGTCGCCCCTCAACCTGCTGTTCCTCGCCTTCGAGTTGGCCGTCTGCGTTCTCTCCCTGCTCGCCAGCGCTCCAGCCAAGCCGGCAAGACAGACGTGACCCAGGGCGCGCTGCCGGAAGGCACCCGCTTCCTGGAGCCGTCGGAGGCGGCCGCGCGGACGGCGGCGATAGACACGCTGCGCGACCTGTACGACGCCTGGGGCTACCACAGGGTCGAGGTGCCGGCGCTCGAACGGCTGGATCCCGGCCATCCGCGGTCCGAGAAGTCGTTCAAGCTCGTCGACGTCGGAGGCGGCGTGCTGGCGCTGCGGAGCGACTTCACGCCCGCTCTCGCGCGGCTCGTGAAGGCGGCGTTCCCGGCCGTGGCGGCCGGTGAGGAGCGCCCCCTCCGCCTCTCGTACGACGGTCTCGTGTGGCACGCTATCGACCCAGAGTTGGCGCGTGGACGCGAGTTCACGCAGGTGGGCATCGAACTCATAGGTGTCAGCTCGGCGCGCGCGGACGCAGAGCTCATACACCTGGCGCGCGAATCGGTAAGGGCGCTGGGGCTCTCGCCCCGCGTGGAGGTGGGCAACCCCGCATATGTCACCGCCCTCTTCGACGCCGCCGGCGTGCCGGACGAGGCGAGGCGGGGGCTCGCGGACGCCATCGATCGCAAGGACAAGACGGGTGTCGATGCGATAGTCGCCGCCCTGTCGCTGCGCGGCGCCGCGGCAGACGCGATAGTCGCCGTGCCAGACCTGTACGGCGACGCGGGCGTCGTCACTGCCGCCCTCGCCGGCTCGCCGAGCGCTGCCGCCACCGAAGCGCTCGAGCGGCTCGCAGGCGTGCTCGACGAGTTCGAGGACCCGTCGGAGCTGATGCTCGACCTCGGCCTCGCGCGTCGCCTCAGCTACTACACGGGGGTCACGTTCCGCGTCTACACGTACGACTTCGGGCAGCCCTTGCTTGGCGGAGGCCGCTACGACGGCGCGCTGTTGCCGAGGGCTGCCGGCTTCGCTCTGGGGCTTGGCAGGGCGTTGGCGGCCGTGGGTCAGGGCGCGGCGGAACCACCAGCGGTGGGCCGGCGACCGCTGATCGTCACGTCGGACGATGCCGCCGCGCGTAGGCTGCGGGCCGGCGGCTTCCGGGTGGCGAGGGCGATGAGCACCGAACCGGAGGCTCTTAGGCGCGAGGCCGAGACCCTGGACGCCGACTTCGTCGTCACGCAGGGCGCATCTGCAGCAGACCGCGTCGTGAGGCTGCGGGACGACGTCGACGGCGACGAGCTCTTGGCCAAGATCCTCGACGAAGCCCCAACGGGCGAGAAGCGGCCATGAGCGATCTCGTGCTCGCGTTGCCGAAGGGGCGCGTGCTCGGCAGGGCACTCTCGACGCTCGCAGACGCCGGGGTCGCTGTCGAGGTGCCGGCCGACCCACGCGCTCTCAGGTACGGGGGAGACGGTGTGAGTGTCCTCGTGATGCGCAACGCAGACGTGCCGACGTACGTCGACCTGGGAGTCGCAGACGCCGGCATGGTGGGCCACGATGTGCTGCTCGAGGCAGGCTCGCGGCTCTACGCGCCCGTCGACCTGGGCTTCGGGGCCTGCAGGATCTCGCTGATCAGGCCAGAAGGCGCGACCACGCCGGTAAGGCGCGTGGCGACGAAGTACCCGAGGCTTACCGGCGAGTACCTACGGCGCACCGGCAGCCCCGCAGAGGTCGTGGCGCTCGAGGGCAACGTCGAGCTGGCGTGCGTCTCGGGGCTTGCGGACGCCGTGGTCGACGTCGTCGAGACGGGCGCGACACTGGCAGCCAACGACCTCGTCGAGGTGGACGTCATCGCCCTGAGCTCGGTGAGGTTCGTGGTGAACAGGGCTGCCCTGAAGCTCAAGACGCCGACATTGAGGCCGCTGATCGCGAAGCTGCGCGAGGTGTCAGCGGGCTGAGCGGCGGAACGAGGCAGGATGCTCCTGCCGCGCAATGCTCGGAGCCCGAGCCTAGGCCCGCGGCGAGCGAGCCTAGAACTTGCCGCCCGTCTTGAATCCCTTGCCGCCCCGCATGCGGCCGCCCGTCTTGAAGCCTCCACCGGACGAGCGCGCCCTGCCCGTACCGCCGAAGGAGCCGCCCCAGCTGCCGCCGCCTCCCCAGCCGCCCTTGCTGCGGCGCCCGCCGCCGAGGACCTCGCCGAGGCCGCCAAGCACCTCACCCAGCACCTCGGCGCCGATCTCCGAGCCGATGCGGCCCGCCGGCCCCCATACGGAACCGCGGCCGAAGCCACCGGAGCCGAACCTGGGGTCCGCGCGCCGCGCCCTGTAGCTGTGCTGCTGCTGGAGGACGCGCCAGAACGCCTGGCTGGTCAGCGCTCCCATCAGGAGCTGAGAGAGCACTGTCCCGAAGACGTTGCCGTTAGAGAAGGTGGAGCCCGGGTCGTCGTAGCGCCGCTTCGTGAACTCGCGCCTCACCTCCTCCAGCTCGCTAAGGCGCGCGCGGTTGCTGCTCGCCACCTCCTTGAGCTCTGCGACCGTGCGGGCCTGACGCTCCTTGGCGGACTCGACGTCGAGGAGCCGGGCAACGACGACGTCGTCCTCCGGGTACGGCGTGGCCAACGCGTCGCGCCGCAGCGCCTTTAGGTCGTCGCGCCCGAACTCGGACGTGAGGAAACCGACCGCCTTCCTGAACTGCTCGTCCTCGCCCTTGGCGAAGGCCTCCAACGCCGCCAGCTCGCCCTTGAGAGCCTCCGATACGTCGGCCAGAGCGTCGTCGACGTCGGCGATGACCTGTCTCGTCTTCTCCCTGTCGGCCTCCAGCTCTGGGACCCCGGCCTCCTCGAGCGCCCGCTCGTCGAGCTCCTTGAGCTTCGCGATCTCGGCGTCCGCCTGCTCGCCCATCCTCTCAGCGTGCCTGCGCAGTTGGACAGGCAGTTCGACGAGCCTCGCGTAGTTGGCGCGCGCCTCATCGAAGCCGATGAGCCTTGCGACCTTGCGGTCGAGCCAGCGCACGATCCCTCCTGCCCTGTACGAGCTCGTGCCGTAGCCGCGGTTCCACAGATACATGAACAGAGGGTCTGATCTGTACGCCTTCCCCTTGTTGCCCTGCTCCTGCTCCGATGTCGTCGCCTTCTCGTCGGCGTGGACCGCGACCCGCTCGGCGGCGGTCGCCGCCTTCTGCTGCTCGATGTACGCGGGGTCCTGTGCGAGCTTCCGCTGGGCCTCCAGCTCTGCGACGTCGATCGCCGTCGCAGCGGCCTCCAGCTCCCCGTGCAGCTTCTCGCGGCGCGCCAACAGGTCGGCCTGCCGCGCCTCCAGGTCGTCGAGCCTGGCATGTATCTGCCTCGTCGCCTCCTCACGCGAGGTGAGCAGCTCGAGGACCTGCTTGTCCGAGCGCTGCAACTGGGACGCGACCTCGCTGGAGAGGAGGTACTTGACCCTCACCTGGGCGAGCTGGCCGAGCAGCTCCTTGCGCTCGACGTCCAGCTCGAGGAGCTGCGCGTTGGCGGCGGCGAGGTCGGCGTCGAGCTTGCGCGTGCGCTCCTGCTCCTGGCGTATCGCGTCGGTGATGGCGCGCAGAGCGTCGGAGCCGGAAAGGCTGTTCACTTAGTCCCACTCCGTTATCGCCCCACCGGTCGTGGGGAACTCGTACTCGGGCTCCAGGACGCCGGCGCGCTTCACCCCGAACGTGTCGTCCTGGATGATGCCGTCGTCAAGCTTGTCTTGCCTGACGCGTTCGAACGTCTCCTCGTCGACCCGCAGGCCCCACGTGTCAACGGTCTGCACGACGCCGGTCTCCTCCGACTCGACGGGGACGCTGACGCGCCTGCCGTCCAGTCCGATCGCCTCCACGATGATGTAGTAGTTGCGCGCGCCGGTGTTGACGTCCGGCACCCTCCAGACGCCGGTCTCGGGGTTCGTGACTATCCGCAGCGTGTACGCCTTCTCGAGCTCCGTCCTCAGCTGCCGCAGCTCGGCGAGCGAGGATCTCGCCTCGCCGGTGGCGTCGCGTTCGATCGCGAGTTGCGCCTGCCTGTACAGGTCGTTGGCGCGCGCAGTGGCCTGGGGTGATTCCGAGAGGGCGATGACGGCGGCCCTCGTTTCCGACAGGTTCTCGACGAGTTCACGCTGCGGGGCGCGCACCGCTGCGTCGTAGCCGAACAGTCCGACCGCTATCACGAGCACGATGCCGAGCAGCAGCGCAGCGTAACGACCACGCCTCACCCACAGCATGGCCCAGCGCCGCGCGCCGGGAGACCCCTTGGGCGTGTAGACGAAGCGGTTCTCCTTGAGGGCCTCGACGCCCTCCTGGAGGATGCGGTCCGGCACCTCGATGCCCTGGGCGGCGTAGATCTCCCGCAGCCGCTCGACCATGTCCTCGTCGCGTGCCCCTGCCGCCAGCTCCTTCGCGATCAGGTGCTCGCGGTGGCGCAGCGTGTCTACGACGTCCATCGCCAACATCACGTCGTCGAGCTGCACGGGCTCTGACTGCACGGGCTCCGATCGGGCTGGCGCCGCTTCCGCCTGGTCCGGCGTGTCTCCCATCTACCCCCGCTAGGCCGTCTGCTCGGCCAGCTGCGCGCCGTCGCGCGCGAGCTTGGCGAGGCGGCGCTTGCCGTCCTCGACCGCGTCGCGGATCTCGGCCGCGTTCTCCGTCGCCTGCTGGCGCATCTCCGTGATGATCTCGCGGCTGCGCTCCTGGTAGGCGATGACCGAGTCGACCAGCTTCTTCACGGCGTCGGCGCGTATGGTCGGCCCGTAGCCCGCCTTGAGAGCCTCTTCCTGGATCTTCCCGCCGATCTCGGAGAGCGTCTCGAGCGACTGGCTCACGCCCTCCTTCATCGCGTCGACGGTGCGGGTGGCCTCGTGCAAGCCGAACATGCCAGTGAACGAGGCTGAGAGCGCGGTCAACACGGTCTCGTTGGTGCTGAAGAAGCTGACCGCCTGCGCGCGTACGCGCTCCTTGGCCGTGGTCGTCTGCATGAGGCGCGCCATCACTACCTCGGACGTGTTGTAGCTGATGGTCAGGTTGTCCGAGAGGTCCTTCGCGATCTGGTAGCGGGCGTCGGAGTTCTGCAGCGCCCTCACCGCCTCGTCGCGCGCCAGCTCGAGCCGGGCCCGTTCGGCGGGGTCCTCGCCCGCGTACGCCTCGACCTCGCCGTTGCGCGCGGCGACGAGCTGCTGAGCGGAGGCGACCTCGGCCTCCGCCTTCTTCAGCACCTCGAAGGCCAGGACCTCCGACTGCTTGAGGGCGCCGCGGAAGTCCTGGTAGGACTCCAGGATCATGCGCTCGCGCCTTATCTGGTCCTGCGCGTCGGCCGTGACTTCCAGGTAGGTCTTCTTGATCTTGTCGAAGCGGTCCGCGATGTCGCCGCGCGTGAACTTCATCCACATGTTCGTCAGCCGCTCGAACGTCG
>CAZMFX010000055.1:0-15555 GCA_964565625.1 uncultured bacterium | reverse complement strand
ATCCGGTCCATCCAGGCGACCGGTGTGAACGTACGTACGATCATCGACGACACGCCGTCACCCCACAACGGCTGCCGTCCGCGGAAGCGCAAGCGTCCGTAAGGGTTAGGAGAGAGATGGGTCGCTACAGAGGACCGATCGTCAAGCTTTGCCGCCGCGAGGGCGTGAACCTGGTGGAGACACCAAAGGTCCAGCGCTACATGGAGGCGCACCCGTACCCGCCAGGCCAGCACGGCCAGCGCCGTCGCCGGAAGCCCAGCGACTACGGGATCCGCCTGCGCGAGAAGCAGAAGCTGCGTATCTACTACAACATGAGCGAGAAGCAGTTCAAGAACCTCTTCGACGAGGCCTCCAAGGCCGAAGGTTCGACGGGGTCCGTGTTCCTTCAGCTCCTGGAGTCACGCCTCGACAACGTCGTCTACCGCCTCGGCATCGCGTACACGCGCCGCCAGGCCAGGCAGTTCGTGTCCCACGGGCACATACTCGTCAACGGCAAGCGGGTGGACGTCCCGTCGTACCGGCTTCGCCCGGGTGACGAGGTCGAGGTCGCCCAGTCCGCCAAGAAGAACCCAGTGATCCGCGCCAACGTCGAAGAACGCCGTCGCGGCAAGCTCAACCCGTGGCTCGACTTCGATCCCGAGACGCTAAAGGGCAGGTTCCTGCACCGCCCGGCTCGCGAGGACATCGTCGTCCCCGTAAACGAGCTGCAGGTCATCGAGTACTACTCGCGCTAAGCGTGCGCTCGAAGATCGACACCAGGAGGTACAGGTGCAAATAGTCCCCGAGTTCAAGGTCAAGGTTGGAGGCGACTACGGCGAGTTCGTCGTGGAGCCTCTACCGCGTGGCTACGGCGTCACCCTGGGCAACCCGCTCAGGCGCATACTGCTCTCGTCCGTCCCCGGCACGGCCGTCACAAGCGTCTACATAGAAGACGTGCTGCACGAGTTCTCCACGATCCAAGGGGTCAAGGAGGACGTGATGCAGATAATCCTCAACCTCAAGGAGCTCGTCGTGAAGCTCCACGAGGACGACGCGGTCACGCTCATGCTCCGCGCGGAGAAGGAAGGCCCCGTGACGGCGGCCGACTTCGACGTGCCTGCCCACGCCGAGCTCATCAACCCCGACCTGCACATCGCCACCCTCGCGAAGGGCGGCAAGCTCGTCATGGAGGTCCGCGTCGAGCGCGGCACCGGCTACGTGCCGGCCGAGGTGCACGGCACCAAGGACCGGATCAACTCGATCCCGGTCGACGCCGTCTTCACCCCCGTGCGCCGCGTGGCCTACAGGGTGGAGGACACCCGCGTCGGTCAGCGCACCGACCTCGACCGCCTGCTCCTGCGCGTGTGGACCGACGGCAGCGTCGACCCGCGCACCGCTCTCGACCACGCCGTCGAGACCCTCCGCGGCCAGCTCGCCGTCTTCAACGGCGAGAGCGCTGAGGAGAGCGAGGAGAAGGCGCCGGTCATCACGATCCCGTCCGCCCGCCCCACGGAGGAGCCGCCCGCCCGCCCCGACCAGGTGATCCTCTCGCTCGAGAGCCTCGACCTGTCGAGCCGCGTCCTGCACTCGCTGCAGGAGGAGGGCATCGACTCCGTGAACGCGCTTCTGGCGCTGTCCGAGCGCGACCTCAAGAAGGTCGGCGGCGTGGGCGAGAAGTCACTGGAAGAGATCAAAGAGCGCCTGGCCGCCAAGGGCCTGAAGCTCAAGGAGTAAGCGATGCGTCACCTATCGAGCGGCCGCAAGCTCAGCCGGTCAAGCAGCCACCGCACCGCCCTGGCCCGCAGCCAGGCGACGGCGCTGCTGCGCCACGGGCGCATAAAGACCACTCTGAGCAAGGCCAAGAACCTCCAGCCGTACGTCGAGAAGCTCATCACGACGGCGCGCGGCGGCGACCTTCACGCCCGCAGGCTCATAGCGCGCGAGATTCACGACCGCGAGATCCAGCGCAAGCTCATGGACGAGGTCGCGCCATCTTTCGCCCAACGCTCCGGGGGTTACACCCGCATCCTCAAGCTCGTCACACGCCGCGGTGACGGCGTGCAGGAAGCGCTCATCGAGCTGGTAACCGAGTAGCTCCGCAGTGCTTGAATGGGCGGCGCGTCCCCGAGCGTGGGGGCGCGCCGCTTTCGCTTCCATGGCCGCTGGGTGTGGCGACGCGACGGGGCGTGGTCGTGTCTCTTTTCGGCTCAGGTGCCACTATGGCTGGCGCCGATGGTTCGCAAGGGCAGCGTGCGATGACAGCGCGCCAATCTGAAGCCGACTATCGACGCTAGCGATAGTGGCCTCCAGGGCAGTGACCGGGGATCACATTCATGTCCTTGGCGTCGCCTCTACTGCCGCAGCGCCGCCGCGAAGCTCTCGCCTGGACCGGCCCAGACCTCGCCAAGGAGGTCTGCGATCGTCGCTCCCACATCGGCGAAGCTAGCCCTTATCCCCAGGTCGGACCCCGGTACGCCAGGGGAGTAAGCGAGCAGCAGACCGTGCTCGCGCGTGTGATCCGTGCCGTGC
This sequence comes from uncultured bacterium, assembly GCA_964565625.1. Classification (GTDB taxonomy): domain Bacteria; phylum Deinococcota; class Deinococci; order Deinococcales; family Trueperaceae; genus DASRWD01. The sequence goes on along the minus strand of CAZMFX010000055.1, from coordinate 13,047 downwards.
CACGTCGGGTCGTTGCCGTGGTCGCTGACGAGCATGAGCACGTCGCCTCCGCGTACCTCGGCCAGGAGCTCCGGCAACCTGGCGTCGAACTCGGCCAGCGCCATCGAGTAGCCGCGCGTGTCGCGCCGGTGGCCGTAAAGGGAGTCGAACTCGACGAGGTTGACCATGATCAAGCCGTCGGCGCCCTTGGCCATCACCTGCAGAGTGGCGTCGACACCCTCCTGGTTCGTGCCGGCCTTCACCTCGCGCGTGAAGCCGCGATGCGCGTAGATGTCGGGGATCTTGCCTATGCCGATCACGTCGCGACCCATCGACTTGAGCACGTCGAGGACGGTGGCGCTCTCCGGTGCCAGCGAGAAGTCCCGCCTCGCCTGCCCGACGCGCCGGAACGAGCCGGGTTCGCCCTCGAAAGGCCGGGCGATGACGCGCGCGACGGCGTTCTCGCCCACGAGTACCCGACGGGCGGCCTCGCACCACGCGTAGAGAGTCTCCAGCTTCACGACGTCGACGTGGGCTGCGATCTGGAAGACGCTGTCTGCGCTCGTGTAGACGATGGGGAAGCCCGTGCGCATGTGCTCCTCGCCGAGCGCGGCGATTATCTCCGTGCCGGAGGCTGGCATGTTCCCCAGGTGGCCGCGGCCGGTAGCGGCGTCGAACCGCGCCATCACCTCGTCCGGGAACCGCTCGTACGTCTGGAACGGATGTTGCAGCACGACCCCCATGAACTCCCAGTGGCCAGTCGTCGTGTCCTTGCCTGGGGAGAGCTCGCGCATGCGGCCGAAGCTGGCGAGCGGGTTGGTCACGTCCGGTAGGGAGGTCACACCCTCGACGTTCCCGAGGCCGAGCGCCGTAAGGTTGGGCAGCTCTACCGGTGCCCGCTCCAGGGTGTGGTCGAGCGTGTGCGCGCCGGCGTCGCCGCCATGGCGAGGGTCGCCGAAGCCGTCTGCGTCGGGCAGCGCTCCCACGCCGACGGAGTCCAGCACTACGAGCGTAACGGTCATGTGCCGAGCTTACGTCCTGAGCGGTGGACCGCCGGGCCGACGCCGTGCCGTGTGCAGCGCGAGAAGCTGAGTTCACCCTGCGATACAGTTCCGATGTGTCGCTGGTCAGCAGCGTATCCACCGCTCTCGACGAGCTGATGCCGGAGGGCAGGCGGTGGCTCGTCGCCGTGTCCGGCGGGTCTGACTCGGTCGCCGCCCTGAGGCTCATGCTGGCTGACGGCCGTGACGTGGTCGTAGGGCACGTAGACCACCGTTTGAGGTCGTCGTCCTCCGCGGACGCCGAGTTCGTGGAGGAGCTGTGCGACTCCCTCGGCGTGCGGCTGACCCAGACCGCGGTCGACGTGGGAGCCGTCGCGCACGAGCGCGGCTGGAACGTCGAGGACGCCGCCAGGCGCGTACGTTACGAGTTCCTCCACAGGGCGGCACGTGACACCGGGTCGGACGGGATCGTGGTGGCGCACACGCGCGACGACCAGGCGGAGACGTTCCTGTGGCAGGCGGCGCGCGGGACCGCGTTCCCGTCCGGCATGCCGGCTCGTCGCGGGATCGTCGTCAGGCCGCTTCTCGGCACGAGTCGCTCCGAACTGAGGGACTACCTTGGCGGCATCGGTCAGGCGTGGCGGGAGGACGAGACGAACCTGGACGTCGCCGGTCAGGACCGCGCATGGTTACGGCACCAGGTCGTGCCGCTGCTTTCCGGTCGCTACCCGCGAGCGCCGGAGAACCTGGCCCGCACCGCGGAAGGGCTGGCGCACGCCCGTGATGCCCTGATGCGCATCGCCGCTCAGAGGTACGGGACGCGTGACATGAGCGTGGCGGCGCTCGCCGGCGAGCCGCCGGGTCTGCAGCGGGCCGCGCTGGCTGGTCTCCTGGAGAAGGCGGGGATCACCCCGAGCCACGAGATCATCGAGGAAGCGATCGTCGCCGTGGCCGACGCGTCGACGGCGAAAGGTTCCGCTCCATGGCGCATGGACGTTGGCGACGGCAAGGCGCTCAGGGTGGCGTACGGCCGCGTCGCGGTAGCCGGCAGCGGGGATACGGGCGGCACGCGCCGCCCCGTACGCGTAAGGAACCTTGGCAACCTGAAAGAGGCCCTTGGCACCGGACGGCCGGGTCTCACTCCCGCTTTGCGGCCGGAGGCGGTCGCCGCTCTGGCGAGCGAGCATGGCGAGGCCCTCGTCCTGAGGCAGAGGCGCGACGGGGACCGGATGCGGTTACCGGGCGGCACCAAGCTGGTGTCCGACCTGCTCGTCGATCGCAAGGTGCCGCGGGAGGAGCGCGACGAGTTGTGGGTACTGGCCGCCGGCAACGAGGTGTTCTGGGTGGAGGGAGTCGCCGCCACACCGGACGTCGTGGACCCCGCGGTGAAGACCGACGCCGATTGGATGCTGATCGCGCTGCAGCAGGCGGAGCTCGCGCGGGCGGAGGGCGAGGTCCCTGTCGGTGCGGTCGTCGTGATGGACGGCGAGCTGCTCGCGGCCGCCCGGAACGCCACCGAGAGGGAAGACGACCCCTCCGCGCACGCTGAGGTGCGCGCGCTTCGGGACGCCGGCGCCGCGGTAGGGGACAGGCGGTTGGCGGGTGCGACTCTCTACGTGACGCTGGAGCCATGCCCCATGTGCTTCGGGGCTGTGCTGCAGACGCGGGTTGGCAGAGTCGTTTACGGCTCGGCGAACCTGCGTGAGGGGGCGCTTGGCAGCGTCGTTGACCTGCGCGCCGGCCGCTTCAAGCGCCTGCCCGTGGTAGAGGGCGGCCTGTTGGCAAAGGAGTCAGCCCGTCTCCTCAGCGAGTTCTTCGAGGGCAGACGTGGTGATACCGGTACCTCGGGCTAGACTTGACAACTAGCGTAATGGAGCCTCAGATCCGGAACTTCTCGATAATCGCGCACGTCGACCACGGCAAGTCGACGCTCGCCGACAGGATCCTCGAGCTGACCCAGAGCGTCTCGGCCCGCGAGCGCAGGGATCAGATGCTCGACACCTTGGAACTGGAGCGCGAGCGCGGCATCACCATAAAGGCGACGCCGATGCGCCTCTTCTACAAGGCGAAGGACGGGAAGACTTACCTCTTCAACCTCATAGACACGCCTGGGCACGTGGACTTCAACTACGAGGTCTCGCGCGCGTTGAGGGCGTGTGAGGGCGTCTTGCTCGTCATAGACGCCGCTCAGGGGGTCGAGGCGCAGACGATCCAGAACGCGTACCTCGCGATAGACAACGGCCTCGAGGTGTTGCCGGTCATCAACAAGATCGATCTCCCGGCTGCGGACGTAGAGAACGCCAAGGAGGAGCTCGAGGAGGTGGTCGGCATACCCGCCGACCACGCCGTGCCCGTCTCGGCCAAGACGGGAGAGAACATCGAGGCGGTGCTCGAGGGGATCGTCACGCAGTTGCCGCCGCCGCAGGGGGACGTTGACGCCCCTCTCAGGGCCCTGATCTTCGACGCTGTATACGACGCGTACCAGGGCGTGATCGCGTTCATACGGGTGTTCGACGGCCGCGTGAAGAAGGGTGACAGGATCCGGGTCGTGTCCACGGGCAAGACCTTCGAGGTGGACAACGTCGGGGTCTTCACCCCGCAGCCGTTGGTCGCCGAGAGCCTTGACGTTGGGCACGTGGGTTGGTTCACCGCAGCCATCAAGGACATAGCGGACACGCAGATCGGCGACACCGTCACCGGGGCGGAGCGGGCGACCGACAAGCCGATCCCTGGCTTCAAGCCGGCCATGCCGGTCGTCTTCAGCGGCCTGTACCCAACTGACACGGAGGACTATCCCAAGCTGCGCGAGGCGCTGGAGAAGCTGCGCCTCAACGACGCCGCCTTCACGTTCGAGCCCGAGACCTCCGAGGCCCTGGGCTTCGGGTTCCGCTGTGGCTTCCTCGGCCTGCTGCACGCTGACATCGTCCAGGCGCGGCTGGAGCGCGAGTTCGACCTGGCGCTCATCGCCACCGCGCCCGGCGTGGTGTACCGGGTGAAGACGACGGACGGCAAGGAGATCGAGGTCCAGAACCCCTCCGAGCTCCCGGGCCCGGACCGGATAGACGAGATAGCCGAGCCGTGGGTCGAGCTGTCGGTCTTCCTGCCCGAGGAGTACGTTGGCGCCGCCATGGGCCTGCTGCAGGAGAAGCGCGGCGAGATGAAGGACATGGTCTACCACGGCAGGCGCGTGGAGCTGCGCTACGACGTGCCGTTCGGCGAGATCCTCTACGACTTCCACGACCGGTTGAAGTCTCTCTCGCGCGGCTACGCCTCCATGGACTACCGGTTCGCGGCCTACAGGCAAGGGGACCTCGTGAAGCTCGACGTCCTCGTGAACGAGGAGAAGGTCGACGCCCTCTCGGTCATCGTGCACAGGGACAAGGCATACGAAGTGGGTCGCAGGATAGTCGACCGCATGTCCGACGTGATCCCTAGGCAGATGTTCGCCATCCCTGTCCAGGCGGCCATTGGCGGCAAGATCGTGGCCCGCGCGACCGTGAAGGCGTTCCGGAAGGACGTCCTTGCCAAGTGTTACGGTGGTGACATCACGCGGAAGAAGAAGCTTCTCGAGAAGCAGAAGAAGGGCAAGGCACGCATGAAGCAGATCGGTACCGTCGAGGTGCCGCAGGAGGCCTTCCTGGCGGTGCTCGGCTCGGAGGACTGACGCTTGGTGGCTGCCCGGCCGATGCGGCACGCCCCGCGGCGCGGCGGGATGAGCCTGCGGATGCAGCTCACGCTGGTGATCGCACTGCTCGCGCTCCTTCCGAGCCTCGTCATGGTCGTCGTCACGGTCGTGCCCGCGTACAACCGAGCCGGCGGCCTCGCTTCCGGCGATCTGGTATCCGTCCTGCTGTGGCTCGCCGGCTTCGTGGCCCTCGCCGCGATCACCGGTTACCTGGTCTCCGGTCAGCTGCTCGGGCCCCTGCTCAGGCTGACGCGCGACCTCGGCAGGCTCAAGACCTCTACCGGGCACCTCGTGGGGGAGCGGCTCGCCGCGCGAGCGGATGAACCGAGCGAGGTGAGGGCGCTCACCGAGTCTTTCAACGACCTGCTCGAGGAGATCGAGATAGAGCAGGGCAGACGCACCGCGTTCACCGCGGCGCTCATGCACGACCTCAAGACGCCGCTCGTTGCGGCCGCCAACCTCCTCGGCGTCGTGCGCGACGACGATGACATGGGGCGTGAGCAGCGTGTCGAGGTGATGCAGAAGACGGCGCTCGAGCTGCAGGCGCTCATCGAGCTCGTCCAGAAGCTCGTCGACGCGCACAGGTTGGAGCGTCCCGAGGTGCCGCTGGTGAGAGAGAGCGTAGACCTCGGCTCTCTCGTCACCCTGCTCGTGGGACGCCTTTCCACGTTGGCGGACGAGCGGGGCGTCAGCGTGGAGGTCACGGGCTCGGCGACCGCCAACGTCGACCGCCGCGAGCTCGAACGCGCGCTCTACAACCTCGTTAGCAACGCGGTCAGGTACGCCCAGAGCAACATACAGATCGAGGTGCTGCCAGGCCTCATAAGGATCGTGGACGACGGTCCGGGCCTGGGAGCGCCGCTCGACGAGCTCGCGCAGCCCTTCAACGACCAGGGCGTGGACATAGCAGGCAGGCGCTACGCGGCAGGGGCCGGCGGGCTGGGCCTGTTCATAGCAAGGCGCGTCCTCGAGGCGCACGGCGGCAGGTTGGTCGCCGAGTCCTCCGGGCCGCGGGGCACGGCCCTGCTGGCCTACCTGGGGCCATCGTGAGCGTACGAGTACTGCTGGTCGACGACCACCCGCTGTTCCGCATGGGCCTCTCGCTCGCTCTCTCGGCCGAAGGGTTCGAGATCGTCGGCGAGGCGGGCGACGGCGAGCACGCTCTCGCGGTAGCGGCCGCTCACGGTGTCGACCTCGTGGTGATGGACATCCGCATGCCCGGCACGGACGGCATAGAGGCCTGCCGCAGGCTGACCTCACAGCAGGACCCCCCGATCGTCGTGATGCTCACGACCCACGACGAGCCCGGCGTCGTGAGGGCGGCGCGCCAGGCCGGCGCCTCCGCCTTCCTCTCCAAGGAGACGGCGCCCAAGGAGCTGGCGCGCATGCTCAAGCGCGTCGTGGACGAGCCAGACAAGGACTGGATGCCCCACGTCGCCCTGCCGGAGCTCACGCCGCGGGAGGAGCAGGCGCTGGCGCTGCTTGGTCGCGGCTACAGCAACAAGGCGATCGCCAAGGCGATGGACCTGAGCCCCGAGACGGTGAAGGACCACCTGGAGCGCGTGTTCCACAAGCTGGACGTGCGGGACAGGCTGAGCGCGGTGAGGCGGGCGACCGAGCTGGGGTTGCTGCGCGACCAGTAGGCAGGCAGGCGAGGCTGACGTTCGCATGACGCCGTTCTAAAGCCCAGCGCTACCGTACGTCCCGAGTAGCACGGCACGTGCCGGGCAGGTCTGGGCTCTTGTTGGAAGCCGCCAGGCATATGCCCGGCAGGTAGGGACTCGCGAGCGGCGCGTCGTGGAAGATCCCGACATGGGCAGCGACAGCGCGAGACCAACCCAGCTGGTTCCACGCACAGGCTCACGGGCAGGGCCGGGGCCGTGTTGCCCGTCGGCCGGCTTCACGTTGGTGGAGCTGCTCGTCGCCATAGCTGTTGCCGGCGTGGCCCTCGGCATCGGGTTCCTCGCGGCGCGACCGTCGCTCGAGATGCGCGCCGCCCATGCAGTCAGGTCGCTGCTGCTGCAGGCTCGCGCGCAGGCCGTCTGGACGGGCGCGAGCGTCGCCGTTGTGGAAACCGCAGGCGGCTCGGCCCTGTCCATGCGCGTTCCAGAGACCCCATCCACCTGCTCGGGAGGACGGTCACTCGCCGGCGTGCGCCTGTCGCAGTTCCCCGGTGTGCGCCTGGTGGACGGCCTGCGTGCCGGAGGGGTCTTCTGGCTCCCCAGCGGCGGCGGCCGCTCCTGCGCGGGCGGCGGCGTCATAAGCGACACGCTGCTGCTGCGCGGTCCGCGCGGGTCGGCCGCCGTCGTGGTCTCGAGCCTCGGCAGGGTGCGAGTGGAGAGGCGACCATGAAGACGGTCGGTGCGGCGGGGCTCGGGATGATAGAGGTCCTGGTGGCGCTTGGCCTGCTGGCCCTGGTGCTCGTCTCGCTTGTCTCCCTCCAAGCCTCGAGCCTCGAGGCGACGCGGGCCGCCCGGACGACACGAGACCTCGCTGCCGCTGCCGAGGCCGAGGCCAAGCTGAGGTCGCTGCTCGTAGCCTCGGGACCGGGTTGCCTGGTGGCCACGCGGTGGCCAGCCGTGTCCACGTGCGAAGTGCGAACCGAGTGCCTCGGCCCTAAGTGCAGGGTCGCGTTGCACGAGGTGTCGGTCGGCTCCGGCACCAGTAAGACGCTGACAGTCACCGGCGCCGCCCTCGTAGAGGATCCGGCCATCGTTGGAGGCGACCCTCCATGACCTCTTTCCCCGCCCGATGGCCGCGCGAGAACAGCAAGCCGGTGGCCGGCCTAACGCTGGTCGAGGTTCTCGTCGCCTTGGCCATCTGCTCTGTGATCCTCGGCCTCGTCGCGTCACTACTGGGCTCCGCCCGCGCGGCGACCGCTTCCCAAGACCGTGCGACGGAGCCTGCCAGGACGCTGGACCTGGCTGCAGAGCTGCTGGCCGAGGAGATAGGGCTGGCGGGCTACCGGCCGTGGCGGCTGGCTCCGGTCGAGACTGGCCCCGAGATCTTGATCGCGTGGACCCCGAACGGGCACTCCCTGCGCGTGCGCTTCGTGGACGACCGGGTCGAGGGGCCTGCCGTGGAGAGGCTCCTCACGTTCGAGGCACGCGAGGACGGCGCCGGCGTGCCGCAGCTCTACAGGCAGAGCGGCGCCTCATCACGGCAACCGCTCGTAGCAGGGGTCGAGAGCCTGGTCGTGGAGGCGATAGTCACAGCCTCCGGCGTGGCGCTGGAGCCGGCACCCGGCTCCGTGCACGTTGGCGCCCGCGGCCTCGTGCTTCACGTGGCAGGCGAGGACGGGGCCAAGCGCGTGGTCGTCGTGCCCACCGGCTCGAGGCCCACGGTCGAGGTCGTCGAGTGAAGCGCCCACGCCGTGGCGTACCTCGTCGCGGTACGCGCCCGGACCGGGCCCAGGCGGGCTTCGTGATCGTCGCGGTGCTCATGCTGCTCGTCGCCCTCGGGGCCCTGGCGGCCGGCATGTTCCTGGAGACGGGCCTCGCAACGCTAGGCGCCCGCAGCGCCTCACAGGCAGCGGTAGCTCGCCCTCTCGCCCGGGCAGGACTTATCGTTGCGCTGGACGAGCTTCGCGCCGCGCAGACGATCGAGAGCAGCCTGCTGGAGCTAGGCCCGTGGGAACGGCTCGGCGAGGGCGTGACCGGCAGGCTCACGGTGGAGGAGGGGTCCGACCCCGTCGCATACCGGGCCGCTGCCGAAGCGGTCGTCGGCAAGGCCGTCGCCAGGGCGGAAGCCGTGTTCGTGACGGAACCCGCGTTTGAGATCATCGAGTGGCGGGACTGAGATGCGACCCCCGTTCCGGCGTTGCGGGCAGGTGCGGGCACCCGTACCAGGCTCGCCTTGACACGGCAACCGGGGCTTGGGAGCATGATGCGTGCCCACGGCGACGTTGGAAGCGGTACAGCCAGATCGGGACCGGGCCCGCCGTGACGTGCGGGGCCTTCTGTGCGCCGCTTTCCTGGCCGCCGACCGGCCCCTCACGGCCAAGGACCTGAGGGTCCTGCTCGGCGTTAGCGAAGAGGCAGTGGAGCGGGAGGTCCGTGCCCTGCACGACGTCCTGCAGGAGCAGGGCCTTGGGATAGAGGTGGAGAAGGTCGCGGGCGGGTACCGGCTCGTCGTCGCGCCCAGGCTGGTGCCGGCGCTCGCGACGCTGCTGTCGCCGTCGCCGTTGCCGTCGCTCAGCTCTGCGGCGCTCGAGACCCTCGCGCTCGTCGCGTACCACCAGCCGATCACGCGCGGCGAACTGGAGGCTGCGAGGGGAGCGTCGTGCTCTTCTACCCTTGAGACCCTCCAGGAGCGCGAGCTCATCAAGGTGCTCGGGCACAAGGACGTCGTTGGGAAGCCGCTTCTCTACGGCACCACGGCTAGGTTCCTGCTCGACTTCGGCCTCGCGTCGCTCGACGACCTCCCACCGATCGGCGAGAGCCCTGCGGACTTCCTCAGGGGCTGATCAGGCGGTCGAACGGAACCGGTGCGCGCGAGGCGTGCTGCCTGCCCCCGGCAGGTCCTACGGGTTCTCGACCAGGTAGCGAAGGGCGAGCCGGTACCCGCCGACTCCCAGCCCCGTTATGACCCCAACGCAGGCGCCGGCCGTGACGCTCACGTGCCTGAAGGCCTCGCGTGCGTGGACGTTCGAGATGTGCACCTCGACCACGGGCACCGAGATGCCGGCCACCGCGTCCCTCAGCGATACGCTCGTGTGGCCGAGACCGCCGGGGTTCATGATCACCCCGCGTGCACCCTCGGCCGCGGCGGCGTGCAGCCAGTCGATGAGCTGGCCCTCCGAGTTCGACTGCCTCACAGTCACCTTCGTGCCGAGATCGGAGGCCAACGCCTCGAGATCGGCCGTGACGTCGTCGAGCGTGGCGGCACCGTAGACGTGCGGCTCCCTGCTGCCCAGCAGGTTGAGGTTGGGGCCGTTGAGGACAAGGATCATCGCATCATCTCCTCCAGCTCGCTCCAGGCCGAGCGCATCTCATTTTCAGAGACGTCATCGACGATCACCGGCTCGCCGACATCGGCGAGCAGGACGAACCTTGAACGTCCCGCGATCACCTTCTTGTCGCGGGCCAGGTAGGGCAGCAGGTCGACCATGGCTAGCCTCGGTAGCGGCTCAGGCGAGAGCCGCTTCACGGTCAACGCGAGCGGCTCCACCAGGTCCGCGTACCCGCGTTCCCTGCCGAGCAGCGCTGCGAACACGATGCCGTAGAGGACCGCGTCCCCGTGCGGCACGGCGAACCTCGAGGCCGCTTCGATGGCGTGACCCAGCGTGTGGCCGAGGTTCAGGTGCGCCCTGACGCCCTGCTCGCGCTCGTCCGCGCTTACTACCGCGGCCTTCACCGCCACCGACCTTGAGACAGCGTCGACCAGCTCGTCCTCAGGCGGCAGCGGGCCCTTGCCGGTTACGGCGGGGACCAGCCGCAGTGAGGCGACGTCGGTGAGCGACGGGTCGCCTATGAGGCCCGTCTTGAGGAGCTCGGCCGTGCCTTGTCGGAGCTCCCTCGCGGGCAGCGAACGCAGTGTCGTCACGTCGGCCAGCACCGCCTTGGGCTGCCAGAAGGCCCCGACGAGGTTCTTTCCCTCCGGCAGGTCGACGCCGGTCTTGCCCCCGACGCTCGAATCGACCATCGCGAGCAGGGTGGTGGGGACCTGGTAGTACGCGATGCCGCGCAGGTAGGTCGCTGCCACGAAGCCCGCCAGGTCGCCGGCCACCCCGCCGCCCAGCGCGACTATGGCGGCGTCCCTGCCCAACCCACGCGCCGCCAGGTCCCGCACCACGCGGCCGTAGGTAGCGAGGTCCTTGCTCGCCTCCCCAGGCGTGAACGTGACGGTGGTCGCCCGCTTGCCGGCCTCCCGCAGTGCGCCGGACAGCTGGGCGCCGTAGAGGCGGCCGACCGTCGAGTCCGTGATGACGGCGATGTTGGCCTCGGCCACGAGGGAACCGGCGGCGGAGAGCGCGTCGGCTCCGACGTGGACGTCGTATGCTGGCTCGACCTCGACGCGCAGCGTACGCGCCGCGGCGCTCGTCACGCCGCCCACCGCTTCACGCGGGCCACGGTCTCGCTCCCTACGCCGTCCAACGACGCCCGCCTGTTCACGCCTGCCCGGGCGTCCTGCCCGCGCCGTGCTCATCGCTCCACCGTTGTAGCCGCTCGACGATCTCCTCGACCACGTCAACGGAGTCCCGGCCGTCGGTCGAGACCTGGAAGGTGGCAACGTCGTCGTAAGCGGGTTGGCGTGCCGCCATCAGCTGACGGATGCGCTCGAGGGGGTCGCCGATCTCCAGCATCGGCCGCTTGTGGCGGCGTGTGCGCCGGAAGACGGTCTCGGGGCTGGCGGTCAGGACGATCACGGGCCCGCGCGCCTTGAGTAGCCTGCGGTTCTCTTCCCGCACCACCGTGCCGCCGCCTGTGGAGACGACGACCTCGTCGAGCCTTATGCAGCGCCGCACGATCTCGGTCTCGTAGTCGCGGAAGACCTGCTCGCCGTACAGCTCGAAGATGTCCGTTATCCGCATGCAGCCGACGCGCTCTATCACCCTGTCGGTGTCTACGAAGGTCAACTGCAGGCGCCTGGAGAGCTCCCACCCGATGCGGCTCTTGCCCGTGCCCATGAACCCGGCCATAGCGAGCCACGTGACTACCCGGTCCGCCGTCAGGTGGCGCCTGGGGGCGCCGGTCGTCACGTTTCCACCCCGTGGGCGGTCCGGCCGGGTCTCTCAGCAGGGTCCCGGTCGTCCTCCGGGCCATGCTGGTTTCCCCTCCGGGGGGTATGACGCATCAGTAGGCCGCCGCGTAAGCGCTGTGGGCCTCCACGCGCTCGACGATCTCCCGCACCGTGTCGGCCCCGAACTTCTCGAGCAGCGAGTCGGCGAGCACCAGCGCCGCCATGGCCAGCACGACTATCGAGGCCGCGGGAACGGCGGTGACGTCGGACCGCTCGCGCGCGGCGTCTGCCGGTTCGTGAGTGACGACGTCCACGGTGGGCAGCGGGCGCATGAGCGTGGCGATCGGCTTCATGGCCGCCCGCACGACGAGGTCCTCGCCGTTGGTCATCCCGCCCTCGAGGCCACCAGAGCGATTCGTAGGCCGCGTGTAACGGCCGCCCTGCCTGCCCGTTATCGCGTCGTGGACCTCGCTCCCCGGTACCGTGGCGTTGCGCCAGCCGTCGCCTATCTCGCAGCCCTTCATCGCCGGCACGCTCATCACCGCCTGGGCGAGGCGACCGTCGAGCTTGCGGTCCCACTGGACGTGCGAACCGAGGCCGATGGGCACGTTGCGGAAGCGCGCCTCCACGATGCCTCCGAGCGTGTCGCCCGACTCCTTGGCGGCGTCGATGCGGTCGATGATCGTGTCTTCTACGTCCCTGTCGAAGGTGCGCAGGGGGCTCTCGTCGAGCTCCGAGAGGCGCGACCAGTCCATGCCGCCGTCGCACTCGATCCCGCCAAGGCTGACTACCCTCGCTGAGGCCTGCACGCCGACGGCGTCGAGGAGGCGCAGGGCGACGGCGCCGGCGGCGACGCGGCTGGCGGTCTCACGGGCCGAGGCCCGCTCGAGGACGTCGCGCAGGTCCTTGTGCCCGTACTTGATGCCGCCAGCCAGGTCTGCGTGGCCGGGGCGCGGCTCGGTAAGGGCGCGCTTGCGGGGCTCGCCGCCCGGCAGCGGGTCCATCACCTCGCGCCAGTTGGCGTTGTCCCTGTTCGCGATGCTCAGCGCCAGGGGAGACCCCGTGGTGCGGCCGGCCCTGACGCCGCCCAGGAGCGTCGCGGAGTCGGACTCTATGACCATGCGCTGGCCGCGCCCGTAGCCGCCCTGGCGCCTGCGCAGCCACGGGTCGATGTGCTCGCTGGCTACCAGCTCCAGCCCGGCCGGGACGCCGTCGACGATCAGCGTCAGGGAGGGGCCGTGGGACTCGCCAGCTGAGAGGTATCTCAACATCCCTGAGAGCGTAGCACGGGCCATAAGTACCGTCCTAGACGGCCACGCGGCGGGTAGCCGAGGCATGAGAGAACCCCGCCGCGGCGTGCGCGGCGGGGCGATGAGGCGGTAAGCGTACCGGGTGCGCCGGGAGGCGCGAGGGCTGCTACTCGATGATGTCGGCGGTGACGATGAGGAGCAGCTCGCCTGACGTCTCCTCGGTGGTCGTGGACCCGAAGAGCTCGCCGATGATCGGGATCGACCCGACGATCGGGATGCGCTTCTTGCTTATGACGATCTCGTCCTGCATCAGGCCGCCGAGGAGGACGGTCTGTCCCGGCTCCAGCGTGACGGTCGTGGAGACGCGCCTCGTCGACGTGTGAAGCACGACGTCAGGCGTTGGCGGCGGCAGCAGGTCGGAGACCTCGGCGTTCACCGTGATCGTGATGCG
>CAZMFX010000054.1:5613-15961 GCA_964565625.1 uncultured bacterium | reverse complement strand
GATCCGCTCGTGCTCCTCAACGACAGGGGAACGCTTGGCGGCTACGCCAAGCCCGCCGTCGTGCACCCTGCAGACCTGCCGGTGCTGGCTCAGCTGCGGGAGGGCGACCTGTTGCGCTTCAGGGCAGCCTAGCCTCGGGTCGCCCAGGCAGCGGCAGTCAGCGCGGCGTGCCGAAGACCTGTGTCCAGTACGTGCCCGCCACGCCGACGCCGAGCTCACGCATGTCCGGGCTCATAATGTTCCGGCAATGACCGGGGCTGGAGAGCCAGCCGGCCACGACCCCATCGACCTCGTCGTAGCCCCAAGCGACGTTCTCTGCGAGCGTCGACCACTCGTAACCCTGCCGCTCCACTCGCTGGATCATCGTGCTGCCGTCCGAGCCGACGTGGCTCAGGGTCGACATCGCGAGCATGTCCTCGCTGTGCGACTGCGCGGCTGCCGAGAGGCGTGCCTCGAGCCGCAGCGGTCCGGTGGGGGCGAACGCGGTGTCGCCGCAAAGCCGCGCAGACGAGCGCGCCACGTTCACGGCGTCCAGCATCGCCTCCGCGACCCCTTGAGGTGGCTGCGAATTGCCCACACGTGTGGGCGCGCATGCGAGCGTCGAGAGCAGGAGCAGGAGGAGAGCCGTGGAGTAGGCTCGGACTTGGCCGGGACGGCGCCCATGGCGTCTGCCCGGCGGTTGAGGGGAACGCATGGTGAAGGGTAATGGGCGGGCGCCCGAGGTGCTCGGAAGCAGTTCACGCGGCTCCCAGGGGCTGAGCCTGACGGGCTTGTACGTCTATCCGGTGAAGTCGGCGAGGGGCATAGCCGTGACCAGCGCACGCGCCGTCGCGACGGGGTTCGAGTACGACAGGCGCTGGATGGTCGTAGACGATGCCGGCCGGTTCGTTACCCAGCGTACGCACCCGCGACTCGCCCGCGTCGATACCTCGCTCACGGACGACGAGCTCGTTCTCAGCTCAAAAGGGCACGGCGAGGTGCGTGTGCCACTTCTCGCCGAGCCGGACGTCGCAGAGCCCGTCACGGTATGGCACGACACGTTGCCGGCCGCGGCAGAGTCTGCGCAGGTCGCGGCGTTCTTCAGCGACCTCCTGGGCGGGCCCCATCGCCTCGTGCGGTTCCCGGAGGCGGGAGAGCGGGCAGTGCGGCGCGAAGGGAGAAGCGGCGCAAAGCCCGAGCGGAGCGTCGGTGAAGACACGCCCGTCGACTCGCCGGCCAAGGTTGAGGTCACGGGCCGCCGAGTGCAGTTCGCCGACGCGTTCCCGTTCCTGCTCATCTCACAGGGCTCCCTCGACCTGCTGAACGAGAAGCTCGCAGCCAAGGGCGAGGAGCGCATCGGCATGGAGAGGTTCCGGCCCAACCTCGTGGTCTCGGGCTGCGATCCGCATGCCGAGGACGCGTGGACGACTCTGGTGATCGGCGACATACGTTTCGACGTCGCGAAGCCGTGCGCGCGCTGCTCGATACCCCAAGTCGACCCCGTAACGGCCGAGGTGGGAAGGGAGCCGGCGAGGACGCTCGCCACCTACAGGCGTCTTGACGGCAAGGTCCTATTCGGTCAGAACCTCGTCCACCACGACCAGGGCGTCATAAGGCTCGGGCAGGCCGTCAGCGCGACATGAAGCCTATACGAGCTTCGGTCGCTCGGAGACCGAGCGTCCGCGACTCTCTGGGGGCCAGAACCCCCCGAGCCACTCGTCGGCGGAGCGCGGCTCGTACGGGGTGAGCGCGGAGGCTGGGCAGAACGTCACCTCTCCGAAGCGTGGGCCAGAGTCCAGGTCGTAGAAGTCGATGCGCGCGAAGTCGAAGCCGCGCGACAGCTCGGAAGCGGCGTCTACCATCGCATGCAAGGACCTTGGTGGGGGTATGTCCGATGGGTCGATGGGGTATCCGAACTTGATGTCGAGCTTGGCCCATGAGGTGTCGAAGAAGGCGCGCCGATGCTCGTGGAACCGCCCCGTATCCACCTGGACGCATACGACGTTCCCGTCGAAACCGTAGAACTTGTAGTCCAGAGGAGCCTCGACGCCGCCGCCCAGCATGGGCTCGACGAGGAGTCTGGGCTCTATGTGGTCGTACCAGGGCTCGCTCCACTTGCGCGCCATGCGCCTCTCGAGCCATCTCGACGCCTTCGCCTCGAGGCCGACCTCGTCCTCCGCTCCCCGCACGAACGCCACCCGGCCAGAGCCGTGGTTCGACTTGAGGACGTACGGGTACACGAACTCGAGCGGCCGGGGCAGGCGGACGCCGCTCCAGATCGTGGGCGTGACCCACGCTGTCCCCAGGCGTTCGGCGACTATCTCCTTGACTGCCAGCTTGTCTGCGTACGGGACGAACCTCTCGTCGTCCCACGTCAACTTCATGCGGATCAGGCGCTCGTTGAGCGTCTTCGGGTTCCTCAGGTCCGGCAGCCTGCCGTGCGAGAGCAGGTACTGGAAGCGCTGGGATACAGGGGGTGGCAAGGCGTCCAGCATGCCGTGGTACAGCCGGCTTAACACGTTCACCCGGGAGGCCGGAAGCAGCAGCGCCCGACCCGAACGGCGAACCTGCTGTGGCCCTTCGTCACCGCCATCCCTGCTCGGCTAGCACGTCGCATAGAGTGGCAGTAACGTTGTCGAGGCTGTAGACGTCGATGCGGCGCCCCAGTTCTGCGGCCATCGCCCTCGACTCTGCCGGATGCGCGAGCGTGTCGCGTATGGCGTTCGTCAGCGCCTCGACGTCGCCCGGCTCCACGAGACGGCCGGCGGTGCCGTCCTCTATCGCCTCGGCGATGGGCGTCATGGTCGTCGAGATGACCGGCATGCCGACCATCGCGGCCTCCACCAGGATCCCCGGCATGCCCTCGAAGAGCGTCGTGGGGAAGACGAGCGCGGCATGCTCGGCGAGAACGTCGCTCACATCGTCGGGATCCAGCACCCCGTGGTACGTGGTACCCGGCGACCTCTCGACGAGGGCATCGAAGGCCTCGCGGTAAGCGGCCGGCACCGGCCCGTACACCTCGAGCGTCACGTCGTTGCCCTCGCGGCGCAGCGCCTCGACGGCCTGTATGGCGTGCTCGACGCCCTTCTCCGGTATCACTCGCGAGATGTAAGTGAGCCGACCGGTGCTCAGCCGTGACGGGTCCCAGCGAGCCGCAGGGCGCGGCCTCGGGTTAGGGAGGTAGTGGCTGTTGAACACGCCCACCTTCTCCAACTCTTCTCCGATCCAGTCGCCCTCTGCGAACACGCCGCTCGCGCGCGTGATCGACCACCTGAAGTAGCGCTGCTTGATGCCGTCCAGCCGGCTCACGTGCCTCGGCAGGCCGCTACCGGTGACGAGTATCGCGAACCGGTAGCCGAGCAGCGTGAGGGCCCCGAGAAGCGGGACGAGCGTGTAGACGCCGTTACGCGAGGCGGAGACGACGACCTGGCGGTACGAGATCAGCGAGCGCAGCAGCCTACCCAGCTGAGCGAGGCGAGCCGACCGGCCGGAGTCGCCCGTGTCCACGACGTGCACCTCTATGCCGCGGGCCTCGAGCCCCCTCACCATGAGGTTGTTCTTCACCGTCGAGCCGCATGGGGCTTCCGTCTCCAAGGGGCCGACGAACAGCACTCTCGATGGGAGGGGCCTGGTGGGATGAGCCGCTCGCTCAGGACGGGCCCCGACTACCGCGCCGGGGGGCCCCGCATCGAGACTCTCGCTTTCCAAGGTCGTTGGTGACGACATGCTCCTCCTCGGTCCAGCACCGGATGATAGCGACGGAGTGCGTTTAGGCCTGTGATATCCGGTCTATCGTGTCGCGCAGCTTCCCGGGCCACCAACCACGTCAACGGCGCTCCGAGAGCGAGGCCGCGGTCTCCTTCAGGCCGTCGGCGAGGCTCGTCACTGGGACGGCACCGAACCGCCGCCTCAGCAGCGTTACATCCGCTGATGAGTGCCGCACGTCACCCGGCCTGGCCTCCGCGAACTCGATGACCGCAGGCCTTCCCGTCGCCTCGCCCGCCGCGACCGCCAGGTCGCCAACGCTCACCGCGCGACCCGTGCCCAGGTTGGTGACGGGGAGCGCTTCGGACGCCGCCACCGTTGAGTCGGTCGCGTCCGACGTGGTCTTCACGTCTCCTTCGAGCGCGCGGGCCAACAGTTCGACCACGTCGCCGACGTACACGAAGTCGCGCGTCTGCTCGCCGTCTCCGTGGACGACGAGGGGCAGGCCCCTTGTCGCGCGATCGAGGAAGACGCTTATCACGCCGGAGTACGGGCTGCTCGGGTCCTGCCGCGGACCGTACACGTTGAAGAAGCGGAACGCGTGCCCGGAGAAGGCGCCCGACCTGTGGAAGTGCGAGAGGTAATGCTCCCCTGCGAGCTTGTCCGCCGCGTATGGGGTGAGGGGCATCTCGCGGGCATCTTCTGCGAGCGGCAGGTCCTGGTTGGAGCCGTAGACTGCCGCCGAGCTGGCGAAGACCACCCTCTCGACGCCCGCGGCCGCCGCCGCATGCAGGACCGTCACCGTGCCGACGAGGTTGGAGCGAAGCGTCTCCAGTGGGCGCTCGACCGACGCGACGACCGAGGCGACGGCGGCGAGGTGCGCGACCGCGTCGCATCCCCGTGTCGCGGCCGCGGCGGCCCGCGCGTCTGCAACGTCCGCCCTCATCACCTCGACGCCGAGGTCGGCCAGCAGCCCCGCGTTCGTGCCGGCCGACATGTCGTCGATGACCCTCACAAGGTGCCCGCGCCCCAGGAGCCGCTCTACCAGGTGCGAGCCGATGAAACCCGCTCCCCCTGTGACCAGGACCCGCACGCCTCAGCCGCCGACCTTGCCGCCGCGGTTCTGGCCGGAGACCGCGACCAACCCGACCACGTTGGCAGGCGTCCTTCGCAGCCACGCCACGGCGCGCCTCAGGTCCGTCCGATCGGTCGTCCTGGGGTCGGCAACGATGAGAACGGCGTCGGCATCCGCCGCGCGCTCGAGTGCGTCTCCGGAACCGAGTAGCCAAGGTCCGGCGCGCACGCTCGTCAGGGAGCCGGGGGAAGAGTAGAGCTTGTCGAGCGCGGTCGCGACCCGTGCGGCGGCGGCGTTGTCCGTCAGGCCCGCGACGATGACCTCGGCGCCGCCCCCTAGGACGCGGTCCAGGTGGGCCTTGAGGAAGTTGAGCTCGCGGTTCTGCGGGCGCCGGGGACGCAAACCGGCGCGCACGCGAGCGGACCATGAGCTCGTGGTCGCCTCGCTCGTCAGGTCCGCGAGCACGGGGAGACCGGCGACCTCGGCCATCCCGGCGACACCCCTGACTCGCCTGTCGAGGCCGGCGCGCACGAGCAGGAAGACCATGACGCCAATGGCGACGAGGGCGAAGGTTACGGCCGCGTCTATGAGGGGGCTGGGCTCGACCTGGACCGCCTGCGCGGCGGGGACGAGGAACTCGAGGTTGCCGCGCGAGCTCACGGCCCCGGCCCTGGCTACCGCAGCGTCCTGGCGCAGGTTGGCCTCGAGCACTGACAGGGAGGCTATCTGCGGGAGGTTGGCTCGGCTGCCGGATGCCCTCAGCTGCTGTAGCTGGGCTTCGAGCGCCGCGATCTGAGACTCTGCGGCCTGTACCCCCAGGTTCGCGTTCGCCCGTGCGCGCGCGTCGTCCCACGCCACGAGCGCGGCCGCGACGGCGTTGGCGCGAGCCGACGCGGACTGCGCCGTACGCCCCTCCGCCCCGACCATGATCAGGGTGGATCGCTTCCGGTCGTCGAACTGGAAGCTGATGCTGCGAGCGAACTCCGCCAGTTCGTGAGGCGTGGCCGCCGGACCGTCCGGTCCGGTCAGGCGACCGAAGGCGTCCTCGAGTAGCCGTCGGCTTTGCAACACCGGCCCGTAAGCCGCAGGCATCATCGGCTCGCTCGCCAACGGCACTTCACCTGGCAGCTCGACCTGCGCCTGCGCCAATGGGGCCAGAAGCGTCGCCTGCGCCCGGTAGACAGGCGCGCTCCTGTTGCTGAGCGTGAACGCGAGCATGGCAGCGGGAACGCCTATCGCCAAGGCGATGACGAGCGTGCGCATGAAGAAGCCCCTGAGGGCCGTGAATGAGACCACCACGGCCGGCATCGAACCGGCACCGGTCGTGAGCGGCGCTGCCACCGGGGCATGATAGGCCGGAGCCTCATTACAACGTGTGACGCCCCGCCGGCCGTTCTTCTTTGGGAGCGATGCGCGCCGGCCGCGGTCGCTCATGTGCCTCGGCTACGTTGGCGCAGTGAGCAGAACCCCCGCCCGGCGGCGCGGATACCGGTACCCTTTACCGGTGCAGCCGCTGATCACCATCGGGATCCCGACGTACAACCGCCGCGACGGCTACCTGCCACAGGCGCTGGCGAGCGCGCTGGCGCAGGACTACGCCAACCTCGAGGTGGTCGTATGCGACAACGCGTCGACGGACGGCACCCAGCAGTACGTGAACGGTTTGTCGGACGCGCGACTCCGCTACGTGAGGCATGCCGAGAACATCGGAGCCAACGCCAACTTCAACTCGTGCATCGACAACGCGAGCGGCGAGTACTTCCTGCTGCTGCACGATGACGACCTCCTGGACGAGAACTTCGTATCCCGCTGCGTTGCCGCGCTGGGTGACAGGCCGGACGTCGGCCTCGTCAGGACCGGCTCGCGAGTCATCGACGGGTCGGGGGCGGTGCTCGCCACGAACCCGCTCGGCCCGGCGACGCATGACGGCGCGGAAGTGATGCTCGACTGGTTCAGCCGCAAGACTCCCCTGTACTTCGCCTCCACGCTCTACAACACGGGCCACCTGAGGGAGATAGGCGGGCTGCACAGCCCGCACGGCCTCTACCAGGACGTGGTAACGACCGTGAAGCTGATGGCAAGGCACGGCCACGCCGAAGTGCCTGACGTGCTCGTGAGCTTCAGGCGCCACGATGACAACCGTGGCAGCTCCGTCAAGGCCGTTCAGTGGGCAGAGGACGCCGTCTACCTGCTCGAGGTGATAGAGAGCGAGTTCCCTGACCGCGCCGCCGAGTTGCGGCGGTCGGGGAGCGTGTACCTCTGCCAGAAGTGCTACCGGGTGGCGTCGGCTATCGGCGACACGGCCGAGCGCTGGCGCGCGTACAGCAGGGTGAACGAGGTCTTCGGAGGATCGGCGTCTGCTCTGGCGTTCGAGGTCAGGCGCCTATGGCGACGTTACAAGGAGGTTCTCAAGAGCCGGGCGAGGGCGGCAGTCGGACGGGACGCCATGGCGCGGTAGTGGAACCGCTGAGGATCGCCTTCCTGATCCCCGTCTTCCCCGAGATCCACAACACGTTCATCCTCAACCAGATAACCGGCCTGCTCGACAGAGGCCACGACGTGCACCTCTACCCCCTCGCCGTCGGCTCTTACGAGCGCGCGCACGCCGAGGTGCATGAGTACGACCTGCGTCGACGCGACATGCACATACCCGTGCCGCGGCCGCGGCTCGAGCGGCTCGTCGTGGCGCTGCGGCACCTCGGGTCTAGGCGCAGGTGGAACCCGGCCGTGCTCGACGCGCTCAACCCGCTGAGGGGTCCCGAGGTGTGGTCCCTCGTGCCGGCCTACACGGCGCTCTCGTTCGCTACCCAGCGCGATTACGACGTCGTGCACGTGCAGTTCGGTCACCTGGCGCCGCTCGCCGAGAGGCTCATGGCGAAGGGCGGTGTCAGGGGGAAGCTCGTCATTTCGTTCAGAGGCGCAGACACGACGTCGTACCTTCCGAAGAACCGGGCTGCCTTCGAACGGGTGTTCGAACGCGGCTCGCTCTTCCTGCCCGTGAGCGATGACCTTCGCGGCCGCCTCCTTTCCGCCGGCGCGCCGGCGGAGAGAACGCTCGTCCACCGCTCCGGCATAGACCTTGGGAGGTTCGAGTTCGCGCCACGGGGCCGAGCGGATGGCGAACCGACCGAGGTGCTGTTCGTCGGCCGCTTCGCCGAGAAGAAGGGCATAGGAGACGCCTTGCGGGCCTTCGCTGGTGCCGTGCGTCGTGTCGAACCGGGGAAGGCAGGGGATCCGGTAGCCAGGCTCACCCTCGTCGGCAGCGGGCCCCTCGAGAGGGACATGTGGGCGTTGGCGGCCGAACTGGGCGTGGAGGAGCACGTGCGCTTCACGGGTCAACTCGACTCGGCCGGCGTGGCGAGGGAGATGGCGGCGGGGCACCTGCTGATCGCGCCAAGCGTGACCGCCGCCAGCGGCGACGCGGAGGGGGTGCCGAACGTCCTCAAGGAGGCGATGGCTACCGGCATGCCGGTCCTCGGCACTCTACACGGCGGCATCCCGGAGCTCGTGGAGGACGGCGTTTCCGGGTACCTGGTGGCGGAGCATGACGTCGACGGCCTGACGGCGCGGCTGGTCCAGCTGATCGAGTCGCCGTCTGCCTGGGCCGCGCTCGGCGTGGCGGGGCGTGCGAAAGTGGAGGCCGAGTTCGACTCAGAGAAGCTCAACGACAGGCTCGTCGAGCTGTACACGGAGGCGGTCGGCTAGCGTCGGCGGGCCGTCATCGGGCCGGGACTAACGAGCCAGAGGGAATCAGACAGCGGAGGCGGAGGCCGCGAGGGCTGTCGGCTCCACGCCGCGGAGCGAACCCTGGAAGTGGCACCCCTCGAGGAACGTCTCGAGCAGGGCGCGTATGCGCTCGTGATCGCTGCGCAGCGCCGCGTCCTGGAGCTGCTCGACGGCCGAGTGCAGCGTCTCCGGCTCCATCGGCTCGGCCCGCGCGACGAAGATCTTCTCGTGCCGCGTCTGGGAACGCTCTTCCTTCTCGGTCATGAGCTCCTCGACGAGGCGCTCGCCAGGCCTCATGCCGGAGAAGCGGATGGGGATGTCGACGTCGGGCCGCAGGCCGGAGAGACGGATGAGGTCGCGCGCCAGGTCGACGATGCGGACCGGCTCGCCCATGTCGAGGATGTAGACCTCGCCGTTCCTGCCGTGCCCGGAGGCCTGCAGCACGAGCTGGGCGGCCTCTGGGATCGTCATGAAGTAGCGGACCATGTCTGGATGCGTGACGGTGACGGGACCACCCGCCGCGATCTGGCTCTTGAAGATGGGGATCACGCTGCCCCTGCTTCCGAGGACGTTGCCGAAGCGCACTGAGACGAACTTCTGGTTGGGCCCCGCACGGCGTGCAGCGTCCTGCACCAGGTACTCGACGAACCGCTTGGTGGCACCCATGACGGAAGTAGGGTTCACCGCCTTGTCGGTCGAGATGTTCACGAAGTGCGAGACCCCGTACTTGAGGGCGAGCTGGATTAGGTTTCTGCTCCCGATGACGTTGTTGAATATCGCCTCTTCCGGGTTCTCCTCCATGAGCGGCACGTGCTTGTGAGCTGCCGCGTGGAAGACGACGTCCGGGCGGTAGCGGTTGAACACGTAGTCCAGGCGCGCGCCATTCTGTATCGCGCCGATGACGCCGTGGTACCTGACCTCGGGCCAGTCCCTGTCGAGCTCGCGTTCCAGGGCGTAGATGCTGTTCTCGCCGTGGCCGAAGAGTATGAGGTCAGACGGCTCGAAGCGGCAGATCTGCCGCACCAGCTCGGAGCCGATGGAGCCGCCCGCCCCGGTGATCATCACGCGCTTGCCGCGCAGGTAGCCAACGATGCTGTCCGTGTCCAGGTTGACGGATGGCCTGCCTAGCAGGTCGTCGATGTCCACCTCGCGGATGCGGCGCAGGTCGACCCGGCCGGACAGCACCTCGTACATGCCGGGGATGATCTTGTACGTGAGGTTGGGGCGCGCCCGCCTCACCTGTTCGATAACGTTGCGCACCTCGTTGCCGCCCTTTGAGGGGATGGCGATGAGGACCTCGTCTATCTGCCGCTCCGGTATCACCTTGTGAGCGTCTGCTACCCGTCCCAGGACCGGCACGCTGGCGACGCGCTGCCCCGCCTTCGTGGGGTCGTCGTCGAGGAAAGCTACGGGCTTCATGCCGGTCTCGGGGTGGCGCAGCAGCTCGCGTACCACCAGCGCGCCTGCCTCACCGGCACCGACAACGAGGACGCGCTTGCGGAAGTCGGGGCCGATGACGGTCGCCTGGTGTTGCTCGTGACGGTAGCGCGCAGCCGAGCGCACGGCCGCCATGAGCAGGAACGTGAGCGTGCCGTCGAGAACGGCGATCGAGCGCGGGATGCCGACCGCCGGACCGAAGAGCACGAGCGCGAGAGAGCCGACGACCGCGACGAACACGCCGAGGAGGACGAGCACGCCGAGGTCACGGAAGGCGATGTTGCTCCACGACTGGCGGTGGAGGTTGAGCGTCCAGTACGCGCCCAGCTTGAGCACGAGCGATACCGACACGGCGATCAGGAGCGGGCCGGCCGCGGGTAGGCCGTCGAGACGGAGAAGGAAGGCCGCCACCGTGGCTAACACGAA
>CAZMFX010000054.1:0-5513 GCA_964565625.1 uncultured bacterium | reverse complement strand
GCTGGCCCCGCGCGGTTGCCACATCATGCAACCAGGATGCCGCCTGACTATGTGACGACGGCCGCGTGTGTGGCTCATGAAACGGCGGTGGGCGTGCGCGTGTCCCTGTCTACAGACCCGGCGTCGACCATCGCCCTGAAATCGGGGCTCGAACGCATCAGCTCCTCGAAGCTGCCCTTCGCGATCACCTCTCCTGCCTTGAGCAGGTAGATGACGTCGCAGCCTTTGACCGTGGTCATGCGGTGCGCGATCATCACTATCGTCTTGCTCCTGCCAAGCTCGCTGACGGCGCGGAAGATGCTCTCCTCCGTGACGCCGTCCAGCGCGCTGGTCGCTTCGTCGAACACGAGCACCTTGGGGTCGTGGTACAGGGCGCGGGCGATGCCCAGCCGCTGGCGCTGGCCGCCCGAGAGCCGCACGCCGCGCTCGCCGACGACGGTCTGATACCCCTGCGGCAGCTCGCCGACGATGAAGTCGTGGATGTTGGCCAGCCTCGCAGCGCGCTCGACCGCAGCCATGTCGAGCTCGTCCTTGCGGACGCCGAAGCCGATGTTGGCGGCGATCGTGTCGTCAGACAGGTAGATCTGCTGCGGCACGTAGCCAAGGTTGGCCTGCCACTCGCGGCGGTTGCTCTCGTCTATGGGCACGCCGTCGACGACCAGCTGTCCCGACTCCGGCGCGAGCAGGCCGAGGAGGATGTCGACGGTTGTCGTCTTCCCGGAGCCCGTCGCGCCGACGAGACCGACTGAGGTGTTGACCCCGATCTCGAGCCCGAAGTCGTCGAGGACGGGTCTGGGAGCGGAAGGGTACGAGAACCGTACGTCGCGCAGCTCTATCGAGCGCTCGAACGGCAGCGGGTGCTCCGGGCGCTGGGGCATGACGTGGCGGCCCGTCGACTCGAGGTCGCGGTGGAGCGCGTCGATCGAGGCCGTGGTGAAGCGCATCGACGTCATCGAGGCGAACACGCTCTGTAGCGCGGGCAGCAGACGTAGGGTGGCGAAGGCGAAGACGCCGATCGTCGGGACTATCTCGGTCACGCCCTGGCCCTGCACGAGGAGCACCAACACGATGAGCAGCATGCCCCCGAAGGCGATCGTCTCGAAGGCGTAGCGCGGCAGCATCGCTATTACCTGTTGCTTCGCCATCTGCCTCTCGTAGACGCGGGAGTGGCGCTCGAAACGGCGCAGGAAGGGCTCCTCGCGGCCGAGGATCTTTATGTCCTTGATGCCGGAGAGCGCCTCGGAGGCCGCCTGGAACCGCGCCCTGTCGGCGTTCGAGCGGAGCTTGCCCGCCTCCGCCATGCCTCGGCGCACGAAGAGGAAGGTCACGCCGTACGCCGCGCCGAGGAAGCCGAAGGTCAGCAGCGCCAGCAGCGGGTAGAGCGCCACCAGGAGGGCGAGTATGAAGATCGTGACGATCCCGCGCGTGATGAGCTGGAGCGACGCCAGCACGAACCCGCGCACCGCCTGCTTCACCTCGGAGAGGATGTTCGTCGCCAGGCCGGAGGAGTTTGCGTCGAGGAAGAAGACGTACGGCTTGGCGAGGTACTCGCGCAGCAGGCGAACGGAGAGCGTGTGGTTCAAGTTCCACGAGTAGCGCAAAAGCATGTACTCGACGAGCGCCGTGAACGCGTTGCTCGCCACCAGCAGGATGAGTACGCAGATGCCGGTGAAGATCAGGAACGACTGCGTGTCCTGGAAGCCGAACGTCGTGTAAGCCCAGGCGAGCAACGAGTTCGTCTCGATGACGCCAGGGTCGGTGACGAGGGCGAGGAACGGAAGGACGGACGCGATGCCGACTACCTGGAGCAGCGCCATGACCGTCACGCCGGGCAGCAACAGGAAGAACCTGCGCCGCTCCGACCTGTCCATCAGGTCGTACAGCTTCCGCACCGCCTCCGATGTGCTCTTCGACTCGTGCGAAGTGCCGGCGACAGGGCGGAGGTGGGTGTCCTTACGTCGGATCATGTGCGGCCCGCATGATAGGCCCGACTCCTTGTCTCACCTGTGACCTCCTATCGGGTCGCTCGGCCCCGGCGCGCGTGTCGTCGCCCTGCCGACTTCGGCAGGCAACTCGATGTCGGTGCGGCCGAGGGCCTTCTTGGCTATCACGACGGCTGTCCGCCATATGACGCCGAGGTCGTAGAGGAGCGAGGCCTCGTTCACGTACACCAGGTCGATGGCTAGCTTCGTCGGCATGATGCGCTCGAGGTACTCCCTCTCTGCCTCGTCGCCGAGAAGCGTGTCCTCGCCACTGACGTAGTAGTAGATGCTCCCGGGACTGGTGAGCCCGGGCCGTACGCTCAGCGTCTCCCTCTGCACCGGCGTGTAGTGTTCGGAGACGACCTCCGGGTCCTCGGGGCGGGGCCCCACTATCGACATGTCGCCCCTCAGCACGTTGAAGAGCTGCGGCAGCTCGTCGATCTTCAGACGCCTGAGCAGCTTGCCGAGAGGGAAGATGCGGGGGTCGTCTCCCGTTGTGACGGACGAGCCCCCCGCCCCTACGTGCATCGTCCTGAACTTGAACATCGTGAAGAGCTCGCCGTCTTTCCCGACGCGGCGCGCTCTGTATATGGCCGGGCCAGGGCTCGACAGCGGTATCGCAACGGCTACGACGATGAGTAGCGGCGACAGGACGACGAGGGACACGGCGGAGACCGCGACGTCGAACGCGCGCTTGGGGTCAAGGGCCGTCACTGCTACCGCGTGAGCTCCGTCGCCCTGGCAGCCGGCGTGGCGCGGCCGAGGATGAAGAAGTCGAGGATCCCCTTCAGGTAGCCGGCGCCGTACGACAGGTGCAGCACGACGAACGCGAGGACGACACGAGCCGTACCCTCGAGCGACGAGATCTGCTTGCGTGCGAAGTACACCGCGCCCGCTAGGTATACGAGAACCGTCAGCAGCAGCGCCCACCTCGCCGGTTCCCAGAAGAGCCCGAGCACGACAGAGAGAACGAGCCACGCCACGAAGGCGGGCGGCGCGAGTTGACGCAGGTTAGTGACGGCGCGGTGCTTGCGGTTGACGTACACCTTCCAGTAGCCGTACTGGAAGAACTGGCGCCACAGCTTCCGGAAGCTGGAGCGGACGAAGTAGCGGGAGCGGATCTTGTCCGTGAACCAGATTGGCCTGCCTGCCCGCACCAACCTGAAGTTCATCTCGTCGTCCTGGTTGCGGGTCAGTTCCTCGTCGAACAGGCCCACATCGAACAGGTCTGCCTTGCGGTACATCCCGAAGGCGAGCGTGTCGACGTAGCCCTCGTGGCCGCCCGTTCTGAAGCGCGCGTTGCCTACCCCGAACGGTGAGCCCAGGGCGGCAGATATGGCCTCGGACGCCGCTCCCTCCGCGACGTTCTCGATCGGCCCGCCGACGCAGCTGACGTTCGGGTGGGCTGCGAGGGCGGCGAAGCTCTGCTCGAAGAAGTCGGGGTACAGCTCCGCGTGACCGTCCACGCGCACGATCACGTCGTGTGTCGCTGCCCGGAGGCCGCGGTTCATCGCGTACGGCACCGTGCGCTCAGGGTTGTCGATGAGCCGCAGGTTGGGTATCTCCCCGCGCAGGCGCTCCACCAGCTCCCTCGTGCCGTCGTCGCTCATTCCGTCCACGACGATGATCTCGACGTCATCCGCGCTCTCGCCTGCCCGCACTACGGACCTGATGGAGCCCTCTATGTAGGCGACCTCGTTGCGAACGGGCATTATCACGCTGACCTTGCGATCCTGCGTCATGTCGCGCTGCTCCGCACTTCACCTGTGTCCGGATCCACTAGGCTTATCATCCCTTTCAACTTGCCGTTGGGACCGCGGGGTATGTGAGAGTACCTGTCGAACTCCACGGTGACGTCGCCGAGGCGCTTCCGTATCCGGCTCGCGATCGTGCGCTCGTGGGACTCGTCGAAACCCGGTCCCGGAACCAGCCTTATCACTATCCTGTCTACGCTCTCCTGTACGATCTGCGACTCGTTCGTAGGTATGCCTGCGAAGATCGTCGACGGCATCGCGAACACGCGCCTGCCGTCTGCCGTGACCAGGTTGTCGACGGTCCTGCCGTCCAGGGCCAGGAGCCGCGGCATCGTCCTGCCGCAGGCGCACGGCTCGAAGGTCCAGGAGACCGATCCTCTGTCGCCGAGCTCGTAGCGAACGAGTGGCATGTCGCGGTTCAGGAGGCCCGTGCATATGAGCCTTCCGGTCTCGCCCGCCGGTACTGGCTCGTCCGCGGTGTCAGAGAACACCTCGACGTAGCCGGCTTCCGGCCACATGTGCATAACGCCGTGCTCGCACTCGCTCGCGGCGGTCACCGCCTCCGTCATCCCGTACGTGTTGCGTACCGGGCAGCGGAACGCCGCCCCTATCAGCTCACGCTGCCGGTCTGTGAGGGTCTCTGCCTGGGTGACAACCACGCGAAGCTGCGGCGCTTCCAGCCCGTCCTCCAACGCGTACCGCGCCAGCGCCGCGACCGTCGATGCGTAACCGTCCGCGAACTCGACCCCGTGCTCGCGCATCGCCCTCAGGTAGTGAGGCGCCGTCTCGCGCTTCAGGTGGAGGTTGGAGAGGTAGAGCTGCTTGGCGGACGCGTTCCATATCCAGAACGGAGGTTCGGTGCGCGCCGCGGGGACCACCTCCTGACCGCCGAAGAGCGCCCACCTGTCGTGGCGGGAGACGCCGTACCAGCCGCGCCATCGCGCCTCGACGAGCGCGTACCATGCCCGCATCGTCGTGCGGCTGCGCCAGATGACTATCGGTGTGCCCGTGGTGCCGCTCGTCGTCATCTTGGTGAGCGTCCTCTGGCTCACGTCCCGCCGCCTCAGGTCTTCCGGCCTGTCGCGCAGCACGGCCTTCCGCAATACCGGCCACTCGGTCAGCTCCGGGACGTCGGTCGCGCCATGCCCCTCCTGACGAGCCGGCAGCACCTCGCGGTAGTACGGGACGTCGAGGAAGGCTGTCCGCAGTTGCGCCGCTATGCCATCGGCGACGAAGCTTCGCCAGTCATTTTCGCTCCACGTCTCCCGCTCGCGCGCCTCTGCCACCAGCCGGTCGGTCTCGGGCCCGTAGCGCCACCCGTATAGATGCCTGCCCCATACTGCGCCGGCGAGGTTGCGCACGCTGGGAGGGGCGCGCCTGTATACCGGCATGAGCAGGGACTTGATGTTCATCAGATACCTCCGCCCGCGCTTACGCGCGTGAGCAGGTCCTGCCAACGAGGCAGCGCACGTGACCAGTCGAACGTCTCGGACTTCCGCCGCGCCGCGGCGGAAAGCCGTTCGGAGAGGTCGGGGTCATCCAGGAGTCGCCGCACGGCAGAAACGACGCCACCCGGCTCGCCCGGCGGCACTAGGAGGCCGTCGACCCCGTGGCCGACGAGGTAACCGGCCCCGCCGACGTCTGCGCCCACGATGCACATGCCTGCCGCCATCGCTTCCGCGATGCCGATCGTCAGCCCGTCGACCTCGCCATCGCTAACGAAGACGTCGTTGTGCGCGAACAACTCCTGGGCCGTCGCGCCTCGCAACGGCGTCGC
>CAZMFX010000053.1:0-16066 GCA_964565625.1 uncultured bacterium | reverse complement strand
TCTGGAGCACGAGGGAGGCGCCGACGAGCAGGATCGAGACCGCGATCATCAGCGTCGAGATCGCGTTGATCTCGGGCGGGACCCTCTGCTTGAGCATGCCGTAGACGAACAGCGGCAGCGTCGTCGTGCCAACGCCGGCGTTGAAGAACGTGATGACGAAGTCGTCGAGCGACAGCGTGAACGCCAGCAGCGCGCCGGCCAGGACGCCGGGCATGAGGATGGGGAACGTCACCCGCCAGAAGGCCTGGAACCGGTTGGCGCCCAGGTCGCTCGCCGCCTCCTCCAGCGACGGGTCCATTGTCGCCAGGCGCGCCCGCACGACGATGAGCACGTAGGAGATGTTGAAGGCTATGTGCGCGATGATTATCGTGCCGAACCCCGGTACCAGCCGGACGCCCAACGCGCGCTGCACGGCCTCGAACACGAGGTTGAAGAAGATGGCGAGTGAGACGCCCTGCGTGATGTCCGGGATCACGACCGGCAGGTAGAAGAGCGCGTTCAGCGTCTGGCGGCCAGGGAAGCGGCCTCGTGCGAGCGCCAAGGCCAGCATCGTGCCCAGAGCAGTGGCGATCAGGGTGGACACGACGCCCACCAGAAGCGAGTTGCGCACCGCCCCAAGCAGCAGCTCGGTCTGGAACCTCGCGGACTCGGTGCCCGCGGTGATGGTGCCCTGGATGATGTTCTCGTACCAGCGGGTGGTGAACCCGTTCCAGACGGAGACCGAGGCCCCGTCGTTGAACGAGAACGCGATGAGCACGACGATGGGCACCCACAGCACGAAGTAGACGATGAACGGCGAGGACCAGAGCAGGAGGTGGCCGATGCGCCGCACGGTCAGGTCCCTGCGCAGTCGAGCGGCGTGGATGCCGGTCGCGTCGCCCTGCCGCCCGCCCTCCGCGGCGCGAACGCTCACGCGTCGTCCTCCTGGCCCCAGCGCGTGTAGATGAGCACGCCGACGAAGACGAGCGCGAGAAGGACCATGGAGACCGCGCTGCCAAGGGGGATGTTGCCCCTACCGCCGAACTGACTCTGTATGAGGTTTCCGATCATCAACCCGCGCGTGCCGCCCATGAGGTCAGGGGTGACGAACGCGCCGATCGCAGGGATGAACACGAGGATCGAACCCGCGATGACGCCGGGCAGCGTCAGCGGCCAGACCACCCGCCAGAAAGCGCGCAGGTCGTTCGCGCCAAGGTCGTTGGCCGCCTCGACGTAACGCATGTCAAGGCGTTCCACCGAGGCGTATATGGGCAGCACCATGAACGGCAGGTAGCCGTACACCAGGCCCACCAGCACGGCGCCGGGTGTGAACAGCATCTGCAGCGGCTCCGCGATCACGCCGAGTGACTGCAGCAGGCCGTTCAGGAGGCCGTCACGCTGGAGGATCGTTATGAGCGCGTACGTCCGGACAAGGAAGTTCGTCCAGAACGGCAGCATGATGAGGAAAAGCAGTAGGAGCCTCACGCGTGGGTCGCGGCGGCGACTGATGAAGAAGGCGAGGGGATAGCCGAGGAGCAGGCACAGCAGCGTCGTGAGCAAGGCGACGTTGATGCTGCGCCAGATGACCGGGGCGAAGACGGTGAACGTGCGTTCGTACTGGTCCAACGTTGCCGGCGGCACCGGTGCGCCTCCGGTGCCTCGTGACATGAAGCTGGCCACGGCGATGAACACGAGCGGCAGCAGGAAGAAGGCGACCAGCCAGAACGTCGCCGGCCCAGCCAGGCCGGCCGCGCGGGCGGCATCTCCGTTGCCGCCACGCCGTGCCATCAGACGCACCCCATCAGGCAGGCCCTCGCTCGCCCAGCCAGCGCATGGGCCGGAGTCTACCGCGGGCCGGAGGCGCTGCCGGCAGGCGCTCTCGTCGGCTAATAGCGTCTGCGACCGCCCTTGTCAAGCCCCGACCGTTTCACGTCCCTGACGCGCTTCCTGTGAAGGAGGCGACGAGCACTTCCGGACCGTCGTGCTAGCATCCAGGCCTAAACGGGCAAGAAGGAGAGTGAGATACTTCAAGA
Source organism: uncultured bacterium (assembly GCA_964565625.1). GTDB lineage: Bacteria > Deinococcota > Deinococci > Deinococcales > Trueperaceae > DASRWD01. Next base: position 14,054 of record CAZMFX010000053.1, on the reverse strand, counting down.
CAACCCTAAAGTGTGAGTAAGACCGAATGAGCCATCTTGGATGGTCTCGGGAGGCGAAACTCTCGCGTAAAGGTTGTGGAGAAGCTCTTCCGGTACAGGATCCCCCAGGATCTAGACCGTTTCAGTTTCCCCCTTTTACGGGCTCACATACCTCAACAGGCGTTGGTTGTCAGAAGCAACGTTATGAGAGGCAAGGATCCCCTGGATTTCGCGGTGGTGCCGACGCGCCTCCGCCATGCGGAAGGCGTGTACGACGTCATCCGCCTCGCCAACGGATACCCGACCGACAGGTACTGCCACTGCATCAACCCGGAGGCCGTGGCAGAGCAACTAGAACGGTTCCCGGATGGCCAGTTCGTCGCCGTGACGTACGAGAACGGCGCCGAGAAGGTCATCGGCATGGCGTCCACCATGCTCACGGCGCGTTCGCCGGACGAGCCGCCCCTGGCCTGGTACGACATGATCGGGAGCTTCGGGCTGCGGAACAACGACCCGGACGGTGACTGGCTGTACGGCGTCGAGATCGCCGTGCACCCCGATCACCAACGCAAGGGCGTTGGCTCTGCCCTGTACAAGGCGCGCCTCGCCCTCATAGAAGACCTGGACCTCCGCGGCTGGTACGCGGGCGGCATGCTCATGGGATACGACCGCTACCGCGAGTCGCTGTCCCCCGCCGAGTACGCCAGGCTCGTAATAGCCGGCGAGGTCAACGACCCCACCGTCAGCATGCAGCTCAACCGCGGTTTCGACGCGCGGGCGATCATCGAGAACTACTACCCGGAGTGGAAGGCCGGGCACGCCGCTGTCCTCCTCGTGCACGAGCCCCAGCCTGGGCGCTCGGTGAGGCGGGTGCGCAGGGCGCGAACCGGGCAGTCCGGGATGGAGGCCAGTTCGGCGCTGCCGGCGCGGCGGGCAACCCACGCACACCACCGCGTCATGCAGCACGGCAAGGCCTAGAGAGCCACGGGTCAGCGCCGGCCATGGGCCCGCGCTCGCAAGCAGTGAGGTTCTGAATCGTGACCGAGAGAGCCGACGTGGTGGTCCTGGGTGCAGGCGTCGCGGGTTTGTCGACCGCGCACGCGCTCGTCGACACCGATCTGGACGTGCTCGTGGTGGAGGCCCGTGACCGTCTTGGCGGCCGCGTGCACACGGACAGGAGCTTCGCAGGTTTCCCGCTGGAGTTCGGGGCCGAGTTCGTGCACGGCGAACGCGTCCCGACATGGGAGTGGCTGGAGCGCCTCGGCCTGGAGACCGTCCATTGGAATAAGCGTGATGACTCGTGGGTCCGGATGGCCGACGGCACCAGGCTGACGATGGCCGAGGCCCGCGCCTCGGACCCACTGTTCGACGTCACGCGCTCGTGGGCGCTGCCAGCCGTGCCCGCACGGCCGCTCGAGTCGTTCGGCAGGTACCTGCAACGCATCGGCTTCCAGCCGGAGCAGATCGACTACGTGCGGCGGGCGTTCGCCAACGCGGCCGGCGAGTCCCTCAGGCACTTAGATGCCGCCAGCATGCTCGACTCCATCGCGGGCGCGGGAGACACTGGGCACGAGGACTTCCGCATCGTCGAGGGTTACGGCGCCGTTCTCGAGGCCCTTGGCATCGGCGCCGAGATACGCACGCAGACGCTGGTCACGCGCGTGGTCGAGAGCCAAGGAGGCGTCTCGGTCTTCACCGCAGACGGCGACGAGATCGTCGGCAAGCTACTGGTGTGCACGCTGCCGGTTGGGGTGCTGGCGGCCGGCGACGTCGAGTTCCTGCCGGGCCTGCCTCCCACCAAGCTGGGAGCGCTGCGCGGCCTTGGCATGGGTCCCGCCGTCAAGTGCGTTTACCGCTTCCGCGAGCCGTTAACTCCTCCGGGCATCAAGGCCATATACGCCTCAGGCAGGGCGCCCATGTGGTGGACGCCGTCCTTCGGCCATGAGACGGACGCCGTCGTGTGGACGGCCTTCCTTACCGGCGACGCCGCCATGGACCTCCTGAGGCGCGGTGAGGAGGAGGCGCTGGACGACGCGCTCGAGAGCCTTCGTCGCGAACTGGGCCGTCCCGGCCTGCAGGCGGTGGACGCGCGGCTCATCGACTGGGTGAGCGATCCTTTGGCCCGCGGTGGCTACAGCTACGTCCGGCCGGGGCACCGGGGCGTACGCGAGCTACTCGCCGAGCCGACCCCGCCGATCCTCTGGGCCGGCGAGGCGACCTCTCCGGAGGCCGACGCCGCGACCGTCCACGGCGCCCTGCAGAGCGGTCGCCGGGCGGCCAAGGAGGTCCTCGAACTGCTCAAGCCCCGCGCCTATGATGGCGGCGAGGTCGTCTTGTGAGTAGCCAGGTGCGCACGCGGGTGCCTGCGCGCCGTGATCGTGACAATCACACTCGGAGGTAGACATCTTGCCAAGCATCGCCCTCAGGACAGCCGTGCCGGGCCCACGCAGCATGGAGTTGGCAGCCAGGCGCGACGCGGCTGGGGCTCGCGGCGCCTCCAGGCTCACGGACGTCGCGGTGGCACGCGCCCACGGCGCCGTGGTGGAGGACGTGGACGGTAACCGCCTGATCGACCTGGCCGGGGGCATAGGGGCGCTGGCCGCAGGCCATACGCCCGACGCGGTGGTAGACGCCATAAAGCGTCAGGCCGAGGAGCTCGTTCACATGTGCGGCATCGTCGCGACGTACGAGCCGCAGGTGAGGCTCCTCGAGCGGCTCTGCGAGCTTGCGCCCGGCGACTTCGACAAGAAGGCCGTGCTCCTCAACTCCGGGGCAGAGGCGCTCGAGACCTGCGTGAAGATCGCCCGGGCGTACACGGGGCGGCAGGCCGTCGTCGTGTTCGAGGGCGGCTACCACGGGCGCACGAACATGACGCTCGGCATGACGAGCAAGTACGGGCTCTTCAAGAAGGGCTTCGGGCCGTTCCCGTCGGAGATCTACCGGCTCCCGTTCCCGAACATGTACAGACGGCCCAAGGGGCTCTCCGAGGACCAGTACGTCGTCGCCGCGCTCGAGTTCCTCGAGCGGGCCATGGTCGCGCAGGTCGACCCCTCGGCCATCGCGGCCATAGTCGTGGAGCCGGTCCAGGGCGAGGCCGGTTTCGTAGCGCTGCATCCGCGCTACTGGCAGGCGCTCCGGGAGTTGGCGGACCGGCACGGCATCGTCCTCGTGGCCGACGAGGTCCAGTGCGGCATGGGCCGCACCGGCAGCCTGTGGGCCGTCGATCACCTGGGGGCGGCGCCCGACCTGCTAGCGACGGCGAAGTCGCTGGGCTCCGGCATGCCCATCGCGGCGGTCGTGGGCAGGGCAGAGGTCATGGACGGCCCACATCCGGGCGGGTTGGGCGGCACGTACTCCGGCAACCCGCTTGCCTGCGCAGCGGCGCTGGCCACGCTCGACGAGATCACATCTGAGCTGTTCCTGCGGCGCGCTCGCGAGGTGGGCGAGAGGCTGCGCGCGCGCCTCGAGGGCCTTGCTGCCAAGCACCCGTCGATCGGTGACGTTCGGGGCCTCGGCCCCATGCTCGCCGCCGAGTTCGTCAGGGACGAGGCCAAGACGCCATGGCCAGAGCTCGTGCTCGAGGTCACCAAGCAGGCGTTGGCACGTGGCGTCATCGTCATCAGGGCGGGCCTCTACTCGAACTGCCTGCGATTCCTGCCGCCTCTCAACATCACGGACGAAGAGCTGGACGAGGCCATGGCGGTAGTCGGCGAGGCGATCGCCGCCGCCGAGCACAGCCTCGGGAAGGGGACCCTCACACATGTCTGAAGCCGCGAAGACCGGCAGCACCTCAGTCGATTTCGGAGCGCCGCAGCGGCGCATGCTCATCGGAGGAGAGTGGGTCGAGGCCCGCGGAGGCGGCACCTGGGACCTGATAGACCCCGGCAGCGAGGAGGTCGTCGACCAAGTAGCCTTCGGCGGCGCCGAGGACGTGGTGGCGGCGATCGACGCCGCGCAGGCAGCCTTCCCGGAGTGGGCGGCCCGGACCGCGTATCAACGCGGGGCCGTGCTCGAGAAGGCCGCGGCCTGGCTCGAGGCCCACGCTGACGATCTGGCCGCGGTCACCACCGGCGAGTCGGGCAAGCCCCTCGGCGACTCGAAGGGCGAGTGGCTGTCGGCCGCCTCGTACCTGCGCTGGTTCGCGGGCGAGGGCGTGCGGGCGTACGGGCGCATCGTGCCCCCCAGCGCGCCCAAGCGGCGCATCTGGGTGGTACCTCAACCCATCGGCGTGATCGGCACGATCACGGCTTGGAACTTCCCTGTCTACAACATCGTTCGCACGTGGGCGGCGGCCTTGGCGGCGGGCAACACGGTCGTGGGCAGGCCGGCAGAGTACACGCCGCGCTCGGCCTTCCTGCTGGCCCACGCGCTGATGGAGTCGGGCGCGCCGGCCGGTGTCATCAACGTGGTCAACGGCGACGCCGAGGCTCAGGGCCGGGCGATGCTTGACGACCCGCGCCTGCGCAAGCTCGCCTTCACCGGCAGCGTGCGTGTTGGCAAGTTGCTCATGGACGGCGCCTCCAGGACCTTGACGCGGCTGGCCCTCGAGCTCGGCGGCAACGCCCCCGTGATCGTCATGCCGGACGCGGCCAACATGGGGCGCGTGGCCAAGTTGGCTGCCCGGTTCAAGGTGCGCAACGCCGGCCAGGTGTGCATAGCCCCGCAGCGGTTCCTGGTCCACGAGGACGTGGCGGACGAGTTCACCGGCGCGGTCGTTGACGCCATGCAGGGCATGAAGGTCGGGCACGGCACCGAGGAGGGCGCCATGGTCGGCCCCCTCATCAACGCCAAGCAGCGCGAGCGAGTTGAGGAACTCGTCTCAGCCACCGTCTCGGCCGGGGCCAAGGTGGCCGTCGGCGGCAAGCGGCCGGACCGCAGGGGCTACTTCTACGAGCCCACCGTGGTGACGGACATCCAGCCGGGCATGCCGCTGGATTCGCAGGAGGTGTTCGGCCCGGTGATGCCGGTGGCGTCTTTCGGCGACCTTGACGAGGTGGTCGAGCGGGCGAACGCCTACGAGGCGGGCCTGGCAGCGTACGTCTTCACGCAGGACCTGAACACGGCCCTCGTGCTGTCCGAGCGCATCGAGGCCGGCATGGTCGCCATAAACGACTGGATGCCAGTGACTGCCGAGGCCCCGTTCGGCGGCGTCAAGGGATCGGGCATGGGTCGCGAGACGGGCTCCGAGGGCCTCAGCGAGTACCTGGAGCAGAAGACGGTGTTCATCGGGGGTGTGCAGGTCTAGCGCGGCCCGACGCGGGTGATCCGCGCCACATCTGGGCCCTGGTCGCCGGACCCGGGCAGCGAACCCGCTTCGCGGGCGTAGACTCTCTGCTCGAGTATGCCGGGCGCCCCTGCGTCCACCACCCTTGGAAAACGGGAGTCCACCTCCGCGAACGCCCCGGAACGGGGCGTCAGGAAGTCGGCGCTGGACGCCGCCGCACCGTCCCCGGTGCGGCGCACCATGCGTCTATCGCTGGTCGAGGGCAGCCTCGTCCAGGTGTTCCTCAACTGGACGTCGGGCAGCGTACTCATCGGGTACCTGCTGTCCATGGGCGCGGCCCCCACGCACATCGCCTTGGTGGGCAGCGTCCCCTTCCTCGCGCAGGTGGCCAGCCCGATAGGTGCCTGGGCTGCCGAGGTTCTGGGGCGCCGCCGCGGGCTGAGCATCCTGCTCAGCATCGCCAGTCGCCTGCTCTGGCTGCTCACGGCGTTCGTGCCGCAGATGCCTCTGCCTGCGGGCGCGGCTCCCACGGTGCTCGTGCTCCTCGTCTTCGTCGCGGCCAGTTTCCAGGCTGCCAACGGCACGGTGTGGACAGCATGGATGGGCGACGTCGTGCCGGAAGAGCGCAGGGGGCGCTACTTCGGCCTGCGCACCGGCGTGCTCGGCATCGTCGGCATGGGCGCGAACCTGGGAGCCGGGGCGTTCCTCGACGCCGTCGCGGCTCCGCTTTCCTTCCAGGTCGTCATCATCGTCGGCGTCGCCAGCGCGCTGCTCGGAGCCGTACTGCTGTTCTTCCACCACGACCCGCCTACCCCGCGGCGGGCCGTTGCGCCGCTGGCCGTGCTGCTCACTCCGTTCCGAGACAGCAACTTCCGGAAGTTCCTGAGCTTCGCAGTCTACTGGCAGTTCATGGTGTTGCTGGGCGCGCCGTTCGTGTTGCCATACTTCCTGGAAGAGCTCTCGATGAGCTTCACCCAGGTCGCCTACTGGAGTTCGATCGCGGCGCTTACCTCGCTTGCCACAACGCTGCTGTGGGGCCGTGTGGCGGACGCGGCGGGCAACAAGGGCGTGCTGGCCATCGGCACCTTCGTCGCGGGCGCGCTTTTGCCCGCGCACTGGATCCTCGCCGGGCTTACAGGGAACCTCACCTTCATCTGGTTCTCGGCCTTCTTCGACGCCGTGGCGTGGGGCGCGATCACGCCCGCCATCTTCAACCTGGCGCTCGTCTCGGCGCCGAAGGAGGGCAGGGTGTCGTTCGTGGCCGGGTACTCGTTGGTGACGGGCGTTGCCGGCTTCGTCGGCGGCGCGCTTTCCGGACCCCTGTTGGGGCTGTTCCAGTCGCTGCCCACGCCCGCCTTCGCCGCGAACTGGACCGGCTATCACACGCTGTTCGCGGTGTCTGCCGTCGGACGCGTTTTCGCATGGGTGCTCCTGAGACGTGTGACGGAGGCCCGCGCATGGCGGACCCGTGACCTGCTGCGCTCGGCGCGTACGGCCTGGCGCGTCTCCGGAAGGCAGTGGCGCTAGGGGCCGTGTGGTTGAATCTGAACCCGAGTGAAGGTCGCGATGGTCCTCAACAGCGGCGTGGGTGGCAGCGGCGTGCTCGCCACCGAGCTCGGCATATGGCTCAGCCGCGCGGGACACCAGGTCCACTTCATCGCGTCGTCCGTCCCCTTCCGGCTGGGTGACGACCCGTGCGAGAACGTCTACTTCCACGAGATCGCATCGATGACTTATCCACTCTTCGATACCCCGCTCGTCACCCTGTCAGAGGCGAGCAAGATCGTAGAGGTGTGCGAGCAGTACGAGATCGACGTGATCCACGCCCACTACGCCATCCCCCACGCGGCGGCAGCGCTGCTGGCCCGTCAGATGATCAGGGGGGCCAAGCGACCGGCGATCGTGACCACGCTGCACGGCACCGACGTGACGCTCGTCGGTCTCGACCCCGCGTACCTGCGGGCGACACAGTGGAGCATCGAGGCCTCGGACGTCGTGACGGCCGTCAGCAGGTACCTCGCCGATGCCACCGAGACGGGCATGGACGTCAGGCACGGCGGTATCCACGTGGTGCGCAACGGGGTCGACGTCACGCGCTTCCGGCCTGACGAGGCGTCAGCCGGCGTGCGGGAACGTTACGCCCGACATGGCGAGCGGCTGCTCGTTCACGTGTCCAACTTCCGGCGCGTCAAGCGCCCCGGCGACGTGGTGCGGACGCTCGCCTTGGTCGCGAAAGAGGTACCTGCCCGGTTGGTGATGGTCGGGGATGGGCCGGAACGACCGCGTGTTCTCGACCTGGCGGCAGAGCTCGACGTCGCCCATCTGGTTTCTTTCGTCGGCAGCATGCCCCACGTCGAGGCGCTGCTAGCCAGCTCGGACATCTTCATGCTGCCAAGCGAGCAGGAGGCGTTCGGCCTGTCGGCTCTCGAGGCGATGGCAAGCGGGGTTCCCGTCATAGCGACGACGAGGGGCGGGCTGCCGGAGGTCGTCGAACACGGAGTCTCAGGCTTCCTGCACGAGCTGGGAGACGTCGAGGCGATGGCAGGCTCCGCGGTGCGTCTCCTCACGGACGACGCTCTACTCGCCCAGTTCAGGAGCGCCGCCAGGAGCAGGGCGGTGGACAACTTCGACGAGAGCATCGTGTTCCCCGACTATTTGCGGCTCTACGAGCGGGCGCTGCTGCTGGCTGGCCCAGACCCCGCCTGACTCAGGCCCGACTCGGTGATGATGTGCGTGACGCGGACATCGTGGTCCTCTGCAGGCAGGGAAGGGACGACGAGCCCGGTTGGCGCGACGCCAACGATTGGAACGTCGGGCCTCAGGCTGGGCAGCAGCCGATCGTAGTAGCCCATGCCGTAGCCGAGTCGGTTGCCTGCCAGGTCGAACGCCAGGCCCGGCACGAAGAGGATGTCGATCTGGGTGGGCGAGGCTTCGGGGGCGTCCGGTGGCGGCTCGAGCTGACCGTACCCGTGACGCGTCAGCCGGGCACCTTCATACAGGTAGTGGAGCGTCAGGTGCGGTTCCGGCAGCGCCGTGGCCCGCGGAGCGACCAGGCGCTTGCCCGAGATCCTCGCCTCCGAGATCAGCGGTGCCAGGTCGACCTCGTCGCCGAACGCCATGTACACGCCGATTACCCTGGCTTCCGCGAAGCGTTCCCATGCAACCGCGTGACGTGCCACGGCCCTGTCGACGGCGTCGCCTCCCGAGGCTCGCATGTCGCGGCGTGCGCGCCGCGCCCACGCTCTCCAGGCGGCCTTGTCCCAGCCCTCAGGCACGCGCCCTCACTTCGGCCACGCACGAGATGTTCCCGTCCACGTTCGCCGGAGCGAGTCTAAGGCGGCGCGTGACGTTAGGCTCGGGTATGGCCAAGACGCTCACCGCTACTCTCCACAACCTGGGCGGGCTCCGCTTCATGGGCGAGACGCCGGACGGTCAGCGCGTGATGATCGACAACGAGAAGGTCGCGCGCACCGGCATGAGCCCCATGCAGGTCGTCCTGAACGCGCTTGGCGCGTGTGCCGGCATGGACGTCAGCCACATGTTGAGCAAGCGCCGGCTCCAGGTGAACAGCTACACGATCGAGCTGGAGGGCAAGCGGCCGGAGGACGTGCCGTCGCCGTTCACCTCCATCACGGCCCGCCACGTTCTCGACGTGCCCGGCCTCACGCGCGAGCAGGCGGAGCGACTCGTCGACCTTGCCATGAACAAGTACTGCTCCGTTGGCGCCAGCCTCAAGGCCGAGCTGCATTACGAGGTCGTCCTGCTGCACGAGGACGCCAACCGCAAGCCGGTGGCAGAGGCGACTCCAGACGAGTTCACGAAGACGCCTGCTTAGGCCCGCCCCGCGACCGGCGGTTCAGGCCTGGAGCGGACCGGGCGTTCCGCGGGGGTTGGGTCCTTCCTCACCGCTCATCGCCGCCGCGTAACCGGTCTGTAACCCCATCAGGTAGCCGAGCTTCAACATGAAGAGCAGCGTGTCGGTGTCGCCGTTGCGTGCCAGCTCCTCGACGTACTCGAACGTGCCTTCCGGCAGCGCGACGGCGTCGATGTGCTCCTGGTAGCGGCCCTTCATCTCGCGAAGGAACGCCTCGATCATCTGTTTGCTCACTTAGTCGGCCTCCATGGGGCGCTCCGCAAGCCATGCGACGACGGCCTCGGCGGTGCCAAGGTTCGTTGCGAGGGGCACGTGATGCACGTCGCAGATTCGCAGGAGCGCGGACACGTCTGGCTCGTGCGGTTGGGCGGTGAGCGGATCGCGGAAGAAGATGACGGCCAGCACGCGCCCCTCCGCCACGCGGGCGCCTACCTGGAGGTCGCCGCCGTCGGGGCCGGAGCGCAGGCGCTCGACGGACAGGCCCGTCTTCTCGATGAGCACCTTGCCCGTCGTGCCGGTCGCGATGAGGTCGAACCTGCCGAGCACCTCTGCGTGGTCCCGCGCGAACATCGCGAGGTCCAGCTTCATGCGGTCGTGGGCGATCAGCGCTACAGCCTTGCTGCTCGTCTCCATGCCATACGTTAGCGGGTTCGGGCGCTACGACCCCGTGCCGGGCGCCCGTGAGGAGCGCTGATAGACTCGCGCCAAGTGGACCTCGGCATCGCGATCTTCGGCATGCTCGCCATCGCGGCTATCGCCAGCACGCGCTTCTCGACGCGGCTCGGGTTGCCAGCCCTCGTGCTCTTCGTCGGCCTCGGCATCTTCGCCGGCAGTAGCGGGCCACTGGGCATCGAGTTCTCCGACTACGCTCTCTCGTACGACATCGGGCTTATCGCTCTCGCCGTGATCCTCTACTCGGGCGGCATGGAGACGAAGATGCGTCTCTTCAACGTCGCCATCATGCCGGCGAGCCTCATGGCGACGATCGGGACCCTCATCAACATGGCAGTCATCGGGCTCGCGGCCTGGTGGCTCACGCCGCTCGACATCCTGACGAGCATGCTGCTCGGCTCGATCCTCGCCTCGACGGACGCTGCCGCCATCTTCTCGTCACTGAAGGGCAGAGGGCTTCCCTCGCGGTTGCGTGGCATCGTCGAGACCGAGTCGGGCACCAACGACCCCATCGCCCTGCTCATGACGCTCGCCTTCTCGCGGGCGATCACCACCGACGTGCTCGACGTGCCCGCGTTGATCGTCAGCATCGTCATCCAGCTCGCGCTCGGCGCGCTCGCGGGCGTGGTGCTGGCACGGCTGCTCGTGTGGGTCATAAACCACCTGCGGCTGGAGGCGTACGGCCTCTATCCGATCCTGGCCCTGAGCGGCGGCCTCGTCATATACGCCGCGACCAACCTCCTGGGCGGCAACGGCTTCATAGCCGCATACTGCGCGGGCCTGATCGTCGGGAACGCCAAGCTTGCGCACCGCCACTCGATCGCCGCCTTCACCGAGGCGCTCGCGTGGGGCGGACAGATCCTGATGTTCGTCGTGCTCGGGCTGCTCGTCTTCCCGGAGCGGCTCCTCGCCAACCTCGGGGTCGCGCTCGCCATCACCGGAGTCGTGCTTCTCGTCGCCAGGCCGCTTGCGGTCTTCGGGACCCTCGGCATGTTGCGGGCGCTGTCCCTGGGCCGCTACGGCTTCACTGTAGCGGAGCGGACGCTGCTCTCGTGGGCCGGCCTCAAGGGCGCCGTCCCGATCATCCTGGCGATAATCCCCCTCAGCTTCGGGATACCGGGCGCCGAGAGCATCTTCAACATCGTCTTCGTCGTCGTCATCGTCGGGACGCTCATACAGGGGTTCACCCTCGCTCCGCTGGCCCAGATGCTCGGCCTCGCCGTCGAAGAGCCCGCGCGCAGTCCGCTGCGCCTGGAGCTGGGCGGTGACGCTCCCATAGGCGCAACGGTGACCGACGCGTACCTTGGCGAGGACAGCCGTGCTGTGGGCAGGCGCATCGTAGACCTCGACCTGCCGGATGACGTCGTGATAGCAGCGGTCCTGCGCGAGGGGCAGCTGGTGACCCCGAGGGGAAGCACCGTCTTCCAAGCCGGCGACCACGTCTACCTGATAAGCGACCGCATGGACGCCGGCACCCCGACCGCGTTCCTTCCGCGCAAGCCGGCGGCGGCGCGTGAGGAGCCCGCAGTGCGGCCCGAGACCGCGTAGCCGCGTCGCGCGGGGATAGTCTGGCGCGGTGAGCACTCCGGTCGCGCTGCAGCTCTACACCGTAAGGGATCACCTGCGTGAAGTTGGGCTCGTACCCACCCTGGAGCGCGTGGCGCGGATGGGATACGCGGGCGTCGAGCCGTTCGGGCTCGACCCGGCCAGCGCCGAGCTAGCGCGCGCAGCGTGTGACGAACTGGGGCTAATGCTTCCCAGCCTGCACGCTCCGCTGGCCGCAGGAGAGAAGCGCCAGGAAGTGGTCGACACCGCTCTGGCCCTTGAGACGCCTCGCGTCGTCGCCAGCAGCCGTCCGGACGACGTAGCTAACGATGAGGCGCTGTCCCGCTTCCTCGAGAGAGTAGAGGAGGCCCGGTCCGTTCTGGCGGAGCAGGGCGTCTCGCTTGGCCTCCACAACCACTGGTGGGAGTTCGAACCCAGGGCCGGGAAAGTGCCGTTCGACGAGATGCTCGGCACGTTGGATCCCGACGTGTTCTTCGAACTCGACGTCTACTGGGCGCACACCGCTGGCGTAGCAGTCGCTCCGCTGCTCGCGGAACTTGGCGACAGGGCCCCACTGCTGCACGTGAAGGACGGGCCGGCCAGGCATGGCGAGCCGATGGTCGCGGTCGGCTCTGGCTCCCTCGACATCGAGGGGATCGTGCGGGCCGGCAGCGCCGAGTGGCTGATCGTGGAGCTCGACGAGTGCGCGACCGACATGTTCGATGCCGTGGACGCGAGCATCGAGTTCCTGAGGGTCTCGGGTCTGGGAGAGGCTTCGTAGCTGCGCGACGTCTCTGCACGTCGATCGCCTAGCGCTAGTCGCCGTTGCCCCAGCTCGACCGTACGTGGGCGACAACGGCCTCGATCTGCTCGTCGCTGAGCCGCCCCTCGAAGGCGGGCATGATTCCCTCGCCTTCGCGAACGCGCCTCTCGACGAACTCTTTGTCCCTCAGTCGGTCGTTCCCCGCCAGCCTCGGACCCACACGCCCCTCGCCGCTGTCGCCGTGACAGCCCGAGCATGTCTGGGCGAACACCTGTGCACCGAGCTGGGCGTCGGGCCTCGCGGATCGTGTGGTCGTCCCAGGGCTCTGGGCGACGGCGCTGCCGCCAGGCAGCGAGCCGGCAACGAAGACGAATGTGCCGCTCAGGACCAACACCGCCAGCCCCACGCCCAGGCCGCGCCGGTCGCCGGCCTGGAGGGTCGCCAGCCTGGCGGCGCGTCTGGCGATCATCCAACTGGCGCAGAAGAGCACGAGGGCGTTTACGACGTGGAGCGCGCGCCACGGGCCGTCGAGCGCGTGGATGAGGTAGTACTGCACACCGATCAGCGCCAGCGTTACCAGGCTGAGGCCGGCCAGGCCGGCGCCCCGGCGCGTGAGTAGCGCGACGACCGTCATCACGATCACGGACAGCTCGATGACGTGAACGAAGCTGCTATGCCAGGCGAGGTATCTGGGGTCGACGAGCAGGCCTAGGCCTGCCAGAAAGAACTGGGTGACTACGGCACTGCAAACGAGCGCGGCGAGAGCGGTGAGGGCGAAAGCCGCCGGTCGCCTGCGTGGCATTAGCCCATGGCCGACCGCCTGGGCCGGTTGCGTATCCTCGCGCTGCTCGTCCGGTTTCAGGGTCCCCTTTGTCATGCGAGGAACGTACGGTCGCGGCACCCCTCTGCACCTCGGTCGAACGCCTGCTCGGCGCGTCCGCCTTACGTAGGAGGCCCGGGCACCCATACGTCGTCACTTGGCTTGACACGCCCCTTTCGCAAGGTGTACTCTTTTGTTTGCCGCTTGAAAAGGCGGCGCGTTCTTTGACAGGCGAATAGAAGGCAAGAGCATCAGTGCTCGATCTAAGTTTGTCCCGTTTGGGACGACATGATCGAGGACGCGATGGGGTAAAGCATTACCCAACCGAGTCGAAAGTAAGCGGCCGCAAGGCCGCGAGCCGAAAGACCAACATCGCGCATCTGCTCTACATTCAACCCATTGAATGAAAGTGAACAAAGAAGTAGGTCAAGTTACTAAGGGCACACGGTGGATGCCTTGGCAGCCGAACCGATGAAGGACGTGGCTACCTGCGATAAGCCTCGGGGAGTTGGGAAGCAAGCTTTGATCCGAGGATTTCCGAATGGGGAAACCCAGCGGGGCGATCCCCCGTTACCCACGACTGAACACATAGGTCGTGTGGAGGGAACCCAGGGAACTGAAACATCTAAGTACCTGGAGGAAAATAAAGAAAACTCGATTCCCCCAGTAGCGGCGAGCGAAAAGGGAATAGCCTAAACCGCCTCCTACGGGAGGCGGGGTTGTAGGACCGGCAACGTGGACTCGAGTGTTTAGTGGAAGTGCACTGGAAAGGCACACCATAGCGGGTGATAGTCCCGTACACGAAAAGCACGGAAGCCTAGCCGGCACCTGAGTAGCGCGAGCCACGTGGAATCTCGCGTGAATCCACGGGGACCACCCCGTAAGGCTAAATATTCCGGCTGACCGATAGTGAACCAGTACCGTGAGGGAAAGGTGAAAAGCACCCCGTGAGGGGAGTGAAATAGTACCTGAAACCGTGTGCTTACAAGCAGTCACAGCCCTATGCCCGTCCTTCGGGACGGGAACGGGTAGTGGCGTGCCTCTTGAAGCATGATCCTGCGACTTACTGGCAGTGCCAAGTTTAAGCCGATAGGCGGAGGCGCAGCGAAAGCGAGTCTGAACAGGGCGTTCAGGCGCTGTCAGTAGACCCGAAACCGGATGAGCTTGCCATGGCCAG